>NZ_CP187934.1:348000-696000 GCF_049942685.1 Winogradskyella sp. HB-48 | reverse complement strand
ATAAAGGTCTCTGATATTAGCAGTTGAGTGAAAATCTGTAAGGATTTTTCAGTGGGAATTATAAATTCAGCCGCAATGAGCTATACACGCTGTTGTGTGTAGTTATATTATTCTTTTTCTCATTATTCTTCCAAATTCATTTGATACGTAAATAGTTCCCGAATTTTTTCCATCAGCTGCTCCGCCATCGATTCCAAGATTTCCAATAAGTCCAATAGAAAATAGGTGTTCTAAAACATATTTCTCAACATTAATATCGTTGTTAGATGTAATTTCATTCCGTTCGTCAAATGCGACAATTTTTATAACATCCTCCACATAAGCTGAATTAATAATTGATGTTAATCGTAAGAATTCCGATTTTGTAATTTCTTTTCCAATGAATAGCCTTAAACTTCTTGCAAGCCATTTTATTTTTTGAAGATTATCAGCTCTTTCTAAAGACAAGAGTATTTTTGAGCTAATTCTGTCGTAATCTGTATATTTGAAATACTTAATCTTGAATTCCTTTATTTCCTGTTCATTTTTTAATTTAAGTTCGTTTATAAAGTGAATTATTTTTGACAATAGAATTCTGTCAGATGCAGAATGAATTAATTTCACGACTGAAATTCCAGTTCCGACAAATGGAATATCGTTAAAAAGTCCATCTTCCAATAAACTATCTAAACCAACTTCTCCAAGGTCTTTGCTTATTGATAAAATTTCTCCTTTTTATATTTCGTTCATCGTCTTTGGTAATTACCCACAACGGTCTTTGCTATGGTTTCGTTGCGTGAAAAGCCGCGAGGATTTTCAGCCGAAAACCATAGATAGCAAATTTGCGAGGACTTTCCGAGAGGAAAGTCAGAAGCAATGAATTATAGCCGGTGTTAGCAAACTTTTTTTTAGTCAATTCCTAAATCATTTGTTATTGAGTGTTCCAATTTTATCTCGCTAATTGGTATTCCCATATTTCTGTTTATAATTCCAATTATAATTCGCTCGATTTCATATTTGCTTGTTACTTTTTCGATGTCAATGAGTTTTTCTTGATTCAATGCAATTGTCCAATCAATTAAGTTACGAATTGTTCCGCTTGAAACAGGTGTAGTCCGCTTAATGGTTTTAATTCCGAAAATTTTGACGTGAGAACCTAAATTTGGATTAAAATCAAGAGCAACCAATTCAGGTAATTCAAGTCCTATCTCAGTTTTCAAAAGATGCCATTTTTCTTTCAGTTCTGTTTGAGTAAGCAATTCCGATATTTTTGTTTCGGGTTTAATTTCTTTATCGGTCAATTTTAGAATCTGAAATGCTTTTCTCATTCGGTAAAAAACGATTTGAGTTAAGCATTTCTCATTCGGATTAGTAATGATTTTGTCGTAAACAGAATCCACAAAATTTTGAACGGTATAAATTTTTTCCGCTTCTGAATCCTCAATTTGTATCCCAAATCTTTCCTCTACTGACATCAATAATTCTACAGAATCTAATCCCATTTTCGGTTTGGTTTAAATGTTTGTCAACAAGTAAATAAGTCTGTATTTGCGTCATTTCTTTGCTAAGATAAAATTTTATGTAATAGCTTTATAGTCAAAGAAATATTAATTTTTTGTATTATGTGTTTTGCATCATGTTTTTACTTTTTTTGATACATTGTTATGCAAAGTTGCTTAATATGTAGCGAAAAAAATCACAAAATGTTTGGTGTAAAAAAAAATAATATACATTTGCCACGAAATTTAGAACATCAATACAGCGGTTCTAAATTTAGCTGAACATATTGAAAACTGTTTTTACGTTTGGACTTTTGAAAATTAGGAAGTCATATTCAAAAGTAGCTTATAAGATAAGTGTCCGAAATTTAAAGCTAACTTCCGTTTCTCCCATTGCTGCTAGCCAGCTCATTTATGGCTTTGTGCCAACTACACAAAACCAATTTCAGATTTGATAAAGAGTTAATGTTGACTGTAGATATATCTTTTTATATTTATGCTTCTGAAATTATAACCGAGAACCAATAAAATGAATACAAAATACATTGATCTTATCGATCAATCCTTTTACTTTCCCCAAGAAGAATTTCATCTAGAGGAAAACGCACTACAATTTCATGGAATAGATCTTATGGAATTGATAGAGCAATATGGCGCACCTTTAAAGTTTACCTATTTGCCACAAATTTCTAACAATATTCAACGTGCCAAAGGGTGGTTTGCTGATGCTTTTGCAAAACACAATTATAAAGCAACGTACAACTATTGTTATTGTACAAAAAGCTCGCACTTTAAGCATGTTTTAGACGAGGGTTTAAAGAACAATATACACATAGAAACCTCTTCGGCTTTTGATATAGATATTGTGAATAGCCTAAAAAAAGAAGGAAAAATTACAGATAAAACCTTTGTGATTAGCAATGGCTTTAAACGCGAAAAGTATATTAATAATATTGCCGATTTAATTAACGGAGGACACAAAAACTGTATACCAATCATAGATAACTATGAGGAGTTAGATTTACTTTCTAAAGAGATAAAAGGCAAATTTAAAGTTGGTATTAGGATAGCTTCTGAAGAAGAACCAAAATTTGAGTTTTATACCTCGCGTTTAGGTATCGGTTACAAAAACATTGTGCCATTTTATAAAAATGAAATTCTAAATAACAAGAAGGTAGAACTTAAGATGTTGCATTTCTTTATCAATACAGGTATAAGGGATAATGCTTACTATTGGAACGAGCTTGCCAAATGTCTTAAAGTCTATACATCTTTAAAGAAGGTTTGCCCTTCATTAGATAGCCTAAATATTGGTGGAGGTTTCCCTATCAAAAACTCTTTGGCATTTGATTTTGATTATGCTTACATGGTAGACGAAATTGTAAACCAGATAAAAACCGTTTGCGAACAAGAAGACGTAGACGTGCCGCATATTTTTACCGAATTTGGAAGTTTTACAGTGGGTGAAAGTGGTGGTGCCATTTATGAAGTGCTGTACCAAAAGCAACAAAACGATAGAGAAAAGTGGAATATGATAAATTCATCTTTTATCACCACTTTACCAGATACTTGGGCTATAAACAAACGTTTTATTATGTTGCCTATTAACCGTTGGCAAGATACTTATGAGCGTGTGTTGCTAGGTGGACTTACCTGCGATAGCGACGATTATTACAATAGCGAGCAACACGTTAATGCTATTTACTTACCAAAGTATCATAAGGATAAACCTTTGTATATTGGCTTTTTTAACACAGGTGCATATCAAGAAACCATTGGAGGTTTTGGTGGATTGCAGCACTGTTTAATACCAAGTCCAAAACATATATTGATTCAGCGAGATGATAAAGGAAACTTAACAACCAAAATTTTTGCTGAACAACAAAAAAGTGAAGATTTACTGAATATTTTAGGTTACTAAAACATTCAGAATAAATGAAGAATAAAAATTAAATAACTAATTTCCCATTCAGGAATTAAAAAAATGAACACAAAAACTTACGCTGGCATACCAGCAGAAAACTCAAAGTTAGATCAATCTAAGATTGTTTTAATCCCAGTACCTTACGATGGTACAAGTACATGGCAAAAAGGAGCTGATAAAGGCCCAGAAGCGTTTTTACATGCATCTGAAAATATGGAATTATACGATATAGAAACTGATTCTGAAGTATATCTACAAGGTATTCACCTAGCAGAAGCGGTTACTGAAAATGCATCGCCAGAAGCAATGGTTGAGGCGGTGCACCAAGCGACCAAAAAGTATATTAAAAAGAACAAGTTCGTTACTATTTTCGGTGGAGAACATTCAATTTCTATTGGTACTATTAGAGCTTTTAACGAAATGTTTGAAGATTTAACAGTATTGCATATTGATGCGCATGCAGACTTACGCGAAAGTTATGAAGGTTCTAAGTGTAACCATGCTTGTGCGGTTTATGAAGCTAGCCAAACCACAAATTTAATTCAGGTTGGTATCCGTTCAATGGATGCTATTGAAAAAACGGTCATGGACGAAGACAAAACTTATTTTGCTCACGAAATGGCTGAAGATGATAACTGGATGGATTCTGCAATAGACCAAATGACAGACAACGTATTTATCACTTTCGATTTAGATGCTTTAGATCCATCTATAATGCCTAGTACAGGTACACCAGAACCAGGTGGTTTATTCTGGTACGAAACACTTGAGTTTTTAAAACAGGTTTTTGAAGAAAAGAATGTCGTTGGTTTTGATATTGTTGAGCTTTGCCCTGATAAAAATGAGAAGTCTTCAGACTTTTTAGCAGCAAAATTGTATTATAAGATGCTGAGCTATAAGTTTAAAGACGAGAACGTAGAAGACGATTTTGAGAGTAATTTCAATACTGCTTCAGGCGGAAATAATAAATTTTCTAAATTTAATGACGAAGATGACTACTAAAAAAGGACACATATCTGAATTTATACAAAAGTATTACCTGCATTTTAATGCTGCAGCTTTAGTTGATGCAGCAAAAGGGTACGAAGATCAGCTCAACAATGGCGCAAAGATGTTGGTGTCTTTGGCTGGTGCTATGAGTACCGCAGAACTAGGTAAGATTTTTGCCGAAATGATTCGTCAAGATAAAGTACATATCATCTCTTGTACAGGTGCAAACTTAGAAGAGGATATCATGAATTTAGTAGCGCACAGCCACTATAAACGTGTACCAAACTACAGAGATTTAACGCCACAAGATGAGTGGGATTTATTAGAAAAAGGATTAAACCGAGTAACAGATACTTGTATTCCCGAGGAAGAGGCTTTTAGACGTATACAAAAGCATATTGTAAAAATTTGGAAAGAGGCTGAAGCTAAAGGCGAACGTTATTTGCCACACGAATATATGTACAAATTATTGTTGTCTGGTGCTTTGGAAGAATATTACGAAATAGACTTGAAAAACTCTTGGATGTATGCTGCAGCAGAAAAGAATTTACCAATAGTTTGTCCAGGATGGGAAGACAGTACTATGGGTAATATTTTTGCTAGCTATGTACTAAAAGGTGAACTTAAAGCAAGTACGATGAAGTCTGGTATTGAGTACATGACGTTTTTAGCAGATTGGTATACTGATAATTCAGAAAAAGGTATTGGCTTCTTTCAGATTGGTGGTGGTATTGCTGGAGATTTTCCTATATGTGTAGTACCAATGCTATATCAGGATATGGAACGTACAGACACACCATTTTGGAGCTATTTCTGTCAAATAAGCGATAGTACTACGAGCTATGGATCGTATTCTGGAGCTGTGCCTAACGAAAAAATTACTTGGGGCAAATTAGATATTGATACACCAAAATTTATCATAGAAAGTGATGCCACAATTGTAGCTCCCTTGATTTTTGCCTATCTACTTGATATGTAATGGAAGATTATAAAATCGAAAATATTGAGCTTAAGTTTCTAAGCGTTGATGATTTTGAAGAGTTAAAATCTGCAACACTTGAAGCTTATAGTGGAGTAATGGATTCTTACTGGAAAAAGCATCACATAGAAACCTTAACGTCTATTTTTCCCGAAGGGCAAGTGGTTATAAAAATTGATGGCAAATTAGCAGGCTGTGCCTTATCGTTAATAGTCGATTACGACGAGATTGATGATGAGCACACGTATGCAGATATCATTGAAGGAGAAGGTTTTAAAAATCATAATCCAGATGGAGATGTTATCTATGGTATAGATGTCTTTATAAAACCAGAGTTTAGAGGTTTGAGGTTGGGAAGACGTTTATATGATTACCGCAAAGAGCTCTGTGAAAATTTAAATTTAAAAGGTATTGTATTTGGTGGAAGAATGCCTAATTATCACAAATACAAAGATTTATATTCCCCAAAAGAGTACATTCAAAAAGTAAAGCTAAAGGAGATACACGATCCCGTACTCAATTTTCAAACATCAAACGATTTTCATCCTGTAAGAGTTTTAAAAAACTATTTACAAGGTGATACAGCTTCTGGCGAGTATGCTGTACTTATGGAGTGGGACAATATCTATTATACAAAACCAGTAAAAAAGGCAAAGCAGGAAAAAACAATAGTAAGACTTGGCTTAATCCAATGGCAGATGCGTCCTTACAAAAATTTGGAAGACTTGATGCAACAGGTTGAATACTTTGTAGATAGTGTCTCTGCATATCGATGCGATTTTGCATTATTTCCCGAGTTTTTCAACGCTCCATTAATGGCAGAGTACAATCATTTGCATGAGCCTCAGGCTATAAGAGAATTAGCTAAGCATACTAAACCAATTTTAGAGCAACTAAAACAACTGGCTATTTCATATAATATCAACATCATCTCTGGCAGTATGCCAGAGGTCGTTGATGATATTCTTTACAATGTAGGCTACCTTTGCCGAAGAGACGGTAGTTTTGAACGTTATGAGAAAATTCATGTCACACCAGACGAAGCGAAAGTTTGGGGAATGCAAAAGGGTAATAAGCTAAAAACTTTTCAAACGGATGCTGGTAAAATAGGTATTCTAATTTGTTACGATTCAGAATTTCCAGAATTGTCAAGATTATTAGCCGATGAAGGCATGGATATTCTTTTTGTTCCGTTCTTAACAGATACTCAAAATGGTTACTCTAGAGTACGCTTATGCGCACAGGCAAGAGCGATTGAGAATGAGTGCTATGTAGCTATTGCAGGTAGTGTAGGAAATTTACCAAATGTAAACAATATGGATATCCAATATGCACAATCAGCGGTATTTACTCCTTGCGATTTTTCTTTTCCAAGCAACGGTATAAAGGCTGAAGCCACAACCAACACAGAAATGATACTTGTTGCCGATGTTGATTTAAGCTTGCTAAGAGAGCTGCATACATTCGGAGCAGTAAAAAACCTAAAAGATAGAAGAAAAGATTTTTATAATGTGATTAGAGTACAACAATAAGTAGTATATTTAGCAGAGCTCCAATAATATAATAACATAATGAAACAACCAAAAGACGCACATTTAAAGAAGGTAATTGTAGACTTCAAAAAATTAACTCCAGAAATACTTGCCTTGCTGGTAGAAAAATATCCTGATGGTTATGACGAAGACCACATCATCACATTCAGAAATGCTAAAAACGAAATTATAGATGCTGTTGAGGTAACTACTGAGGATACCAAATATTTGGTTAAAGTAAGCACTAAATTGGCAGTAACTATGGAAAATTATGATGAGGATGATTACGAAGATTATGATAGTGATGATCCAGAAGCAGTACAAGACCCTGAAATTGCAGAAGATACAGAGGAAGACGATTTTGATTAATTTTCGTAGTTGGTGTTATATAATTTTGTAACTTTCTTATTAATAAAAGTTATAAACTCTAAGTGCTTAAATTATGGAAACGTCATTTCACATGTCATTACCGTGTTTGAGTGTAAAGGAAACCCAAGACTTTTACATAAATAACATTGGTGCTTCTGTAGGAAGAACCTCAGAAAATTGGGTAGATATAGATTTGTTTGGTCACCAGATTACATTTATAAAAGCCGATAAGTTTAACTTCAACAATCCAAACTATGTATTTGAGGGTAAGATTTTGCCATCATTTCATTTTGGTATCATAGTAGATACTGATGATTGGAAAAAAATATATACCAAACTTACCAAGCAAAGGTTAGAGGTTGTAACCAAAACTACTTTTTTAAAAGATAAAAAAGGAGAGCATTTATCGTTTTTCATTAAAGACCCTAATGATTATATGCTTGAGTTCAAGAGTTTTAAAGAGCCTAAAGACATGTTTGTAGCGTAATGTTACCTGTTGTTGCTTACCAAGTAGCGAATACAATCAATACAAAAGCTGGTAAACAGGAATTGCAGTGGAATTTACTGTTTCAAGGTAGTGATGAGTTGTTTTATTTGTATTCAAAGGATAAGTACATTTATCTGTTCCAATATGGAATGGTAAGTTTTTTTAATCTATCAAAAGCTGAAATAGATAAGGTTTTAGAAGTTATTAAGCCCTTTTGCGATACTTATTTTTCAGATAAAATAGCAGAAGAAATTAATGTTGAAATAAAGCAAAATACCCTTCAAGTAAATTTTGAAAGTATTGTATTACCGGATTTTGATAGCGAAATGATTAGATTGGTAATGCTTAATGCATCTCAATCCGTGGCGCTCAATCTTTATTCTGAAATTACTGAGGCCTTGTTAATTGAGACTAATGAGCATACTAAATACCTTGAATCTAAAGGAAAACTCAATATTTCTAATAATAAATTGAAACGATTTATAGGCAAGATTCTAAACATTAAAAATAAGATTTCAGAAAACCTATACATTTTTGATTCACCAGAAATAACCTGGGAAGATGAGCAGTTAAACAAACTAAATACAGACTTAAAACAGACCTTTGACCTAAAAGATCGATATCACCTAATCCATGATAGAATAGAGATTATAAAAGAGAATTTAGAACTCTTTAAAGATATAATGGATCACAGGGAAAGTAGCCGGTTAGAGTGGATTATTATAATTCTAATCCTAGTAGAAGTTGTTGATATGTTTATTCTAAAAATGCTTTAGACCAAGACAGTAAATTCCTCTTGAAAACCACAGTAATCATTATCTAAGATAATGTTCTAAAAGCTTTTGGGCTTGAGGTGGTAAACTCCCAATTCAAAACAAGATAAATATTGGATATCCTCATTTATAAAAGGGTGAGAATGTCAAAACATAAAATTTAATAAAATGAAGAATAAGCATTTTTTAGTATTTGTATTTTCAATTATGGCATTCAATGTAAACGCAATTATTGAAAACAAAAAGGTGTCAAAAGCACAAGAAACAGTAACCATTGATGCAACTTTTGATGGGTATGATGAAGAGGATGGTTATGCTTTTTTGGTAAAAGGTGAAGATGATGAGGAAGATGAAGACATCATGTACTTTTATGAAGTTACGGATGAAGTATTAGCTTCTGTAAATCTTAAATCAGATGAAATGATTGGTGAGCGTTTTCAAATTACTTACAAGATTGAAACCTTCGAGGAAGAAGATGAATATGGTTATAAGGAAACTTATGAAAAATATATCATCATAAAGATTAAAAGGATGTAATATTAAAGGGACTGCTAATTAAATTGGCAGTCTTTTTTTTTTTGAGTTAATTCCCATATAAATACTGAAAAAACAATAATATATTCAAAAGCAATAATCCATAAGTTTTCAGATTTATCAGTTGTCCCAATACCAAGATAGGAAAGGTAACTTAACGCAATAACTAAACTCCAAACCAGAGGATACCTATAGTTGGTAAAAATACACAACATTACTAGAGTAGCAATATACCAAGGGTGTACAGTAGTGCTTAAAAACAAATAGATTGTAAAAACTAATAGTATAGATTTGCTAAGTTTAGGGATGGAATTATTCTTTCTTAAAAAGGAAAACCCTAAAATAATAAGCACAGAAATAACTGGAAGAATCTTGCCAATAACAGCAATTTCATTGTAGCCAGTAATAGTATAGCCAATGGCTCTTAAAATATAATAAATACTGGCGTTGAACTCAAAATCTCCAAACCACAAGCCAATAGTTTTAGAGTAGTTGGTTACAAATTCCATTGAAAAAAAAGGTAGAAAAAACACAAGTGTTGTGACTCCAATTATTGAGTAAAAGCCAATCAGTTTTGTTATTCCTGCGAAGGCAGGAATCTTTATATTATTGGTATCGTTTTTATCACTAACCGAATTTGAATTGAACCACCAAAAAAACAAAGGCAAAAATATCAACGGAATTAATTTTACTGAAACTGAGCATGCAAAAGCCATAGCTGCCCATTTCCATTTGCCTGAATGTAATAAGTACAAACTCCATACTAAAAAGAAAATCATTACACTTTCAAAATGGAGGTTGCCTGTAAGCTCAATAATGATAAATGGATTTAAGATGTACCAAAAAATTCTACTTGGGGGTAATTTTAGAGCTTCCAAGAGTTTTTTTCCAAAGTATAGTGTTCCGATATCAGCTGCAATGATAATAAGGCGCATACCAACTACAGAACTGAGAATGCTATTGCCAGGAAATAGATTTCCAATTACAAAGCACAACTGATTTAGTGGAGGATAATTAGAGTAATGAGATGCATTGAGCACTCCCATACCGTTATGCAGTTCGTTAGCCAAAGGAATTGACGTTTCCCGTTTTATTATATGGTCAGGAGTATTTAAATAAGGGTTAAATCCTTCGAGAAGCATTTGCCCATCCCAGATAAAGCGGTAAAAATCTTGTGATAAATTAGGAATTGCAAACAGGAATAAAAATCGAAAAAGTATGGATGCTATTACCAATATTCTAAAGCTCGTGCTGAGCGAAGGCGAAGTATAGAATCCCGAGGTTTTCAAGATTTGAAAACCAAGAACAAATAATGCTGTGTATAAAAAAATAAGCTTTAAACCTTCAGTGCGTTCTAGGTAGTAAGCAAACCAAATATAAAGGATACAACTTGTTAAGATCAAAGCTATAGTTGTCTTTTGGTATTTGTAAATATTTGCTAATCCAGGCATAGATACCAAAGATAGAATTATTTAAATCTGCTATAAAGTGGAATTTAAAAAAAGAATAATAACTTTAAAGGAACTAAAGCACTCAAGGATGAGTCATTCTATTTATTTCAATTTCATGATATACAGTGATAAAAACAATGTTTATAACGCTGTTTCAGAACCTGAGCATTTAGTGAATTGGTGGCCATTAAAGTGTTCTGGAATTCCGAATGAAGGCGAGAAATATAATTTTAATTTTACAGATCAGTACGATTGGTATGCTGAAGTTAAAAGTGTTGAGCAAGGTAAACACATTCATTTTAAAATGACCAAATCAGATAAGGATTGGAACCCAACAACATTTGGTTTTGATTTAGAGGAAAAAGATAATGGAATTTATCTACACTTTTTTCATAAAGATTGGCCTGAGTGTAATACACATTTTAAGCATTCATCATTTTGCTGGGCAATGCTTTTGAAAGGTCTAAAAGATTATTTGGAAAAAGGCATTGTAATACCTTTTAAGGATAGATAATAGGTAAATTACACTCTCGATCCTATCGACTTAAAGAATACATAGCCAAAGCCAATACAAAGCATTAAGTGAAATGGGAATAATCCAAAATCTCCCCCTTGGTCTCCAACGATAAATGCACTGTAAAGCCCAAATGCAAAATACAACATTAAGATACCTTCTAAAACAACATTTTTAGATAATGATTTTTTAAGATACTTGTTGTTTTTCCAGTTGTCTTTAAACTTCTTAATATTAAATTTAGGTGTTCTTACAAATTCACTTTTTTTACCCATGTGGCCTTCTATAACCGCTACGGAATTGTGAAGTGAAAAGCCCATAGCTATAGAGAAAAAGGTAAAAAACATCCCTATATAACCAAAGAATTTTTTGAAACCGCTTCCGTAGATATTTCGGTACATAAACCAATAACAAACAAAGAAAATAATGGTACTCATTATAAAGAAACTCATTACATAGAAATAGTCTCTTAAATGGCCATATTCATTCTTTATATATAACATAGGTATGCTTAGAACAGCTACTATGAAAATATTTAAAAACATAGTACTATTTAGCAAATGCAGCAAACCATGTACTTTAGTTTTTGTTGAAATATTTTTAGACCCTAGAACGCGCCAAAGCATCTTTCTAAAGTTCTCAGCACCACCTTTATTCCAACGAAATTGCTGTGATCTAGCAGCACTAATAACTATCGGTAATTCAGCAGGCGTTTCTACATCTTCAAGATATTTAAACTTCCAGTTTCTAAGTTGGGCTCTATAACTTAAATCTAAGTCCTCAGTAAGAGTGTCTCCTTCCCAGTTACCTGCATCCAAAATGCATTCTTTGCGCCAAACACCAGCTGTACCGTTAAAGTTTATGAAATGCCCTTTGCTATTCCTTCCAACTTGTTCTAAAGTAAAATGTGCATCTAGTGCAAATGCTTGTATTCTTGTCAATAAAGAATAATCTCTATTGATATGTCCCCAACGCGTTTGTACAACACCAATCTGCTCATCTTTAAAATAAGGTATAGTTCGTTTTAACCAATTAGGTTTTGGTAAAAAATCAGCATCAAAAATGGCAATGAACTCACCTTTAGCTATTTTTAACCCTTCTTTTAGGGCGCCAGCTTTAAAACCAGCACGATTAGTTCTGGTAATGTGCTTTATATCTAATCCCGTGGCAGCTAATTTTTCTACATGTGCTTTGGTAGAATAAACTGTTTCATCTGTAGAATCATCTAATACCTGAATTTCTAACTTATCTTTAGGATAATCTAATAAGGCAATATTGTCTAATAAGCGTTCCATAACGTACATCTCATTAAACACAGGTAATTGCACGGTTACATTAGGAACTTCATCGGGATTGTTCAAGTTAAAAGTCTCACAATCTTGTCTTTTCTTTTTTGAAGAAAGATAATTATATAGCAAGTTAAGTTGTGCCAATGCGTACAAAAATATGAGTACAATGGCAATAGTGTAAATTAAAATGATGAAATAATGTAGATAAATCACTTAAAACTGTATTTAAAGATCCATGTTAGGATTTTTACGCCTGCAAAGATAGCTCCTTTTATGGTTCCTGAAACTTTTGATACACCAATTCTGTTTTTATATTTTACGGGGATCTCTTTATAACTCAATTTTTGCTTTAATGCTTTTAGCTGCATTTCTACTGTCCAACCATAAGTTTTATCTTCCATTTTCAAGTTTAAAAGCTTATCATATTTTATAGCTCTGAATGGACCTAAATCCGTAAAAGTAGAACCGAAGAATAATCGCATAAGTCTTGTAGCTAGCCAATTACCGAATATTTGTGGCATAGTCATAGAGCCTTGCTCTCGCAATTCCTTTACTCGAGATCCAAGCACAAAATCAATATTTTCATCAATAATCGGCGCAACCAATTTAGTTAGTTCTTCAGGATAGTCACTGTAGTCTCCATCTAAAAAAACTACAATATCTGGCTGGGTTTCTTGTTCTGCAATATAGGTCATACCTTTTAAACAGGCATAGCCATAACCTTTTTGTTTTTCAAATAAGACTGTAGCACCTGCTTTTTTGGCATTTTTTTCCGTGTTATCGGTAGAGTTATTACTAACTACAATAATTTCATCAACGATTGGGGGAATATCGTTAATCACTAAGTGAATTGATTCCTCCTCATTGTAAGCAGGAATGATAACTTTTATGTTAGGCATTTAGTTAGTTTGAAAGCGCAAAATAAACGCCTTATTTCTGATTTACCAAATCCATTAAGTCAACATCGTTTCCAAGAAGGATTTCATTGGGATTAATTCGTCCTTTCATGCTGTCATTTTCTAATTTTAAAACACCTCTCGGGCAAACAGCACTACAAATTCCGCATCCAACACAGCTAGAACGTACTATATTTTCACCTTTTTGAGCATAGGCGCGTACATCAATTCCCATTTCACAATAGGTTGAGCAATTGCCACAAGAAATACACTGTCCACCGTTAGTTGTAATTCTAAATTTTGAAAATAAACGTTGCTGAAATCCTAAAATTGCCGCCATAGGACAGCCAAACCTACACCAAACGCGACTACCAAAAATAGGGTAGAAGCCCGTACCAATAACACCAGAAAAAATAGAACCAATTAAAAATCCATAACTCTTTCTTAAGGTTTCAGATTTAAATAAAAACAACGAATTGTCTTTACTGAAATAATGCAAAGCAAATAAGGACATGATAATCACAAAATAACCAATAGCGCCGTATTTGGCGTCTTTAGCTAATTCTTTACGTTTAAAAAGAAATGTTCCAACAAAAATTAAGGTTAAAAATGAAGCAACAAAAATTAAAAACGACGATTTTGTAAGCCAATATTTACCTGTGTCATTACCCAAATAACTATGGATAACTGTTGTGGTCATTAATACTACGAACACTAAAATAGAGTGAATGACCCAACGTTCAACTTTCCATGCAAATTGAGATTTGTCACTTAGCTGCCTAAAACTATCACCAGCAGTTTCGGCTAAAGCACCACAACCACAAACCCAAGAGCAATACCACCGTTTACCATATTTATAAGTTAAAATTGGTGTTATGATAAATATTGAAACAATGCCAAAAATGAGCATCGCTAAACCAACGTCTCCGGCATTAATAAAAGCATTGACACGATAACCTTCAAAGTTATAATAGTTAAGGGGCCAAATATTTTTCATGTCGTAGTATGGTAAATCACTATTCATTACATACATAAACTCCGGAATTAAAAATGCGAACGCCAACTGAAAAAACATAACTGAAATAGTTCGTATTTGCTCATAACGATTATGTCTATATTTTATAATGAATTTATAGCCAAAAACCAAAATCGCAACCGTGTATAGCGTGCCATAAACAAACCATTGGCTGGCGTTTCTTCCACTTAAAAACTGACTTAAAGGATCAAAAAGCGCAACAAGACCAGTATTGCCCTCACCTTTTTGAGCTAGTCCTAAATACTGTGGGTAAAAATAAAGGACAATATAAAATAGGGTTAACACAACACCAATTAGCCAGCCAATTAATCCTCTTGCGGATAACGATTTAAACCAAATTCCATCATTTTTTATGCCTTTGGATTTGTTTAAATACCAACTGTTAGAAAACCATATAGTACCAATAAACATTAGACTTAAAGCAATAGTTAATACAATGGCTTTGTTGGGGAATCCGACATTAAATAAAGCTAAAACCAAAATGAATAAACCAAGTATACCAACTGCTGACGCTATTTTTTGAGATTTAGTTAATCCATAAGAATTAGCCAGAGACATGCTGTAATTTAATTTTAAGCTCATGTTAGTTAGTTTTTAAGGTATTATTATAACTTGCTTTTATTTCGTATTCAAAACGCTTATAGAATTCCGGATCGAAATTAGCTGCTTCTAAATGGTTAATCACATAGTCCAAATCACGTTTTTCCGTTAGCCACTTGTCGCAAACCTCATGTCGCATTCGTATCCCAAAAGAATTAATGCCCAAAAATTGATTTGTGTCTTTGTGATAGGCTATAGTGATGCATTTAGTGTCATCCTCATGTTTCCAATGAAAATGAACTTCATAATCTGGTTTACTTTTTTTGCCATGAACCCAACCATAGGTTTGGTATTCAATATCAAAAAACTTAGCACTATTGAACCAATGAACTGGTTTGTATTCCATCCTATTACCGCAAATGGTTTGAGCTAAAGTCTCGCCCATCATACGTCCAGTGTACCAAACAGCTTCTATTGGTCTGCGATTACCGATAGCTTCGCGCTGTTCGGCACAATCGCCAATTGCATATACGTTTTTAATATTGGTTTCAAGGAAACGGTTAACTAAAACACCTTTGTTGGTTTCAATATTGCTTTCTTTTAAAAAAGAAATGTTAGGCGAAACACCAGCAGTTAAGCCTACAAAATCACAAGGAATTTCTTCACCATTTTCTTCAATTACAATCGATTTTACTTTTCCGTTTTCATCAGAAACAATCTCTTTCAAGTTGGTAGATAATCTTAAATCTATATGGTGATTTTTAATATGCCTGTTTATCATAGCGCTTTCTCCTTCAGGTAAAACTCCGTTCCAAAAACTAGATTCTCGAACTAAAAAGGTTACAGGTATACTGCGGCTATTTAGCATTTCGGCCAGTTCTATGCCTATAAGTCCACCACCAACAATTACAGCGCGTTTACAGACTTTTTTATTTGGTGCATAGATTTCAAGATGCTCTAAATCTTGTTTGCTGTACAAGCCTTGTACGCCTTTTAGGTCTTCACCTGGCCAACCAAATTTATTAGGTTTACTACCAGTTGCAATAACTAATTTATCATAAGTCATTTGGTCGCCATCAGCAAAATGAAGTGTTTTTTTATCGGTATCAACATTGTTGACATAACCTTTTTTAAGTTGGATATTGTTCTTTTTCCAAAACCAATTCTCATAAGGTTGCGTGTGTTCAAATTTTAGGTGTCCCATGTAGACATACATTAGTGCCGTACGCGAGAAAAAATAATCACTTTCAGCAGAAATCATTGTGATTTTTTTATCAGATAATTTTCTAATGTGTCTTGCAAGAGTAACTCCAGAAATTCCGTTACCTATTATGGCAATATGCTCCATCGTTTTGGTTTAGTTGATGCTTAAGTCGCATTTAAAGATAATACCTTAAAAAATGATTTCAATTTAGAAAGTATTTAAATTAATGATTTTTTGTAAGGTCAAGTACTATATTAAGACGTGCATTTTCTTTATTTTTATGATATGAGGATAATTGTTGTGTTTTTAGTTGGCTTAATTTTTGGGTGTTCTGCAGCCCCTCATAAACCTAGTAAAATTAATGGGGTAAGCTTTGTTGCAGCAAGAGATATTGTAGATAGTACACATGTAGCTCCGGTAGTCAACGTCAATGCAAATTATGCTGCTATAATGCCTTTCGGATTTATAAAAAACCTTGAACATCCCGAGATTATCCACAATACAGACAGGCAATGGTTTGGTGAAACCAGAGCAGGTGCAGAGCAATACATTTCCGAATTACGAAAAGCAAGTATCAAGGTAATGATTAAACCACAGATTTGGGTTTGGAGAGGTGAGTTTACTGGTGAAATAATGATGACGAGCGAAAATGATTGGCAGATATTAGAAAACGCGTATTCCAATTTTATTTTAGAATATGCAGACCTAGCTGAAAAAGTTAATGCCGAACTATTTTGTATCGGAACGGAATTGGAGTTATTTGTGAAATTTAGACCAGAGTATTGGACTAAGCTTATTAAAGACATACGATCTGTTTATAATGGTAAACTGACTTACGCCGCGAATTGGAATGAGTTTGCTAAAACACCGTTTTGGAACCAATTAGATTATATAGGTATTGACGCTTACTTTCCGCTTAGCGACAAAAAGACACCAAGCTATCAAGATTGTTTAGAAGGCTGGAAATCTCATAAGCCAATTATTGAAAAAATTTCAAAGCAATTAGACAGACCAATTTTGTTTACAGAATACGGTTACAGAAGTGTGGATTATTCCGGCAGGCAGCCATGGGTATCCGATCGTACAATGAAAGAAGTCAATCTAGAAGCACAAGTGAATACCACAAAAGCACTTTTGGATACTTTTTGGAATGAGGATTGGTTTGCTGGAGGTTTCGTATGGAAATGGTTTATTATGCATAATGAGGTTGGTGGACATGATAACCCAATGTTTACACCACAAAACAAGCCAGTTGAAGCTGTAATTTCTGAAACCTACGCTGAGTTTAATTAGCTCTAATTTAATCTCATTATAGTTGTACTAATTCATTAAGCATTAGTTTTGTGTAAAAGAAAGGTTTATGCTAACACTTGCTATTGGAGATATTCATGGAGGGCTTAAAGCTTTAAAACAAGTTTTGAAAAGAGCAGAAGTTAGAACTAACGATCAGCTTATATTTTTGGGCGATTATGTAGATGGTTGGAGCGAATCTGCCCAAGTTATTGATTATCTGATGCAACTTTCAAAAACAACTACTTGTGTTTTTATAAAAGGGAATCATGATAAATGGTGCGAACAGTGGTTGGCAGATGGTAGTGTTAATGATGTTTGGTATATTCACGGAGGAAAAGAAACCATAGAAAGCTACGATGGCTTCTCAAAATTAGAGAAAGAATCACACCTTAACTTTTTTGAAGCCATGCCGTTGTATCATATTGACGACGAAAACCGTTTGTTTGTGCATGCTGGGTTTACATCCATGCATGGTGTGCGTAAAGAGATTCATCAAGAAGCGTTTTATTACGACCGAACACTTTGGGAAATGGCATTAACCATGGATAAGCGGATTCAAAAGGCTTCGGAATTGTTTCCCAACCGACTTAAACATTATAAAGAAATATATATTGGTCATACACCAACAACAAGATACCATAAGTACCAGCCTATGCAAGCGGTTAATGTTTGGAACATAGATACAGGTGCTGCATTTACAGGAATGTTGTCGGTGATAGATATAGATACAAAAGAAGTTTTTCAAAGTGATACCTTGATGCATCTATATCCTACTGAAATGGGGCGCAATAAATAAATGACTAAGCTATGTTTTTTTTATAATATGCCAACATCTCATCCGCTGAAGCTCCTAACCAATTTTTGATATGTATGATCCAAAAATGAAACTGTAATTTCCAGATACCAACTTTTTTATAAAGTCTCGCTGAGGATGTGATCTTCTTATTGATGACAGTAAAATGATTACGTTTGTACAATTCACCAATTAAGATATTGTCTTCGTAAATCATGTAATTCTCATCATAACCACCTATTTTGTTGAATAATGACTTGGAAATAAACAAACTTTGGTCACCACCACGACAGGCTTTAAAGTTAAATTGTGTGAACCAGCCTGCAAGTTGCAACCACCAATGAGAACTATCAAACTGCATTCTAAAACAACCAGCTTGATTGCCATTTTTTATTTTATCTATAATGAATTCATCAAAGTTTTTTGGCGGAAATGTATCAGCATGTAGAAAATAGAGAATATCTCCTATTGAAGCTTTAGCACCAGTATTCATTTGTTTGGCACGTCCTTTAGCAGAAGATATAAGGTTAATATCTGTTTGAGTGAAATTCTTTACAATTTCAACTGAATTATCGCTACTACCACCATCAACCACAATAATTTCTGAGATATTTTCAGATGAAGAATTCTCAATAAGATGTAGCAATAGTCTGCCAATGTTATTGGCTTCATTTAGTACAGGTATTATAATACTAATCATACTTCAACTAACGGAATATTTAGGCTTAAGATTTTAATTGTTCAAATCCCAGCTATAATCTTTATAACTCTTTTTTGCCTTGTCTGAAATAGTGATATCAGTGTAATGATTTAAAAATTCAATAAGGCTTCCATCTTGCTCAAAATCTTTCTTAAACCACTTAAATATTTTAGAGAGCTTAAGTTCGTTTTCTGTGATTATGTTTTTTGTTGTATCAGCAAGAAATTCTTTAGTCGCTTTAGTCAATTGCTCGTCTATATTCTTAGCTCTAAATGCGGTATTTTGAAGTTTAGGACAAGATTCTGATGCGCAAACAATAGCAAAATGAATACGTGGTTCGTTCATTTTGCGTAGAATATTGTGTTCAATATCATTAAGGTTCAACCATGTATCACCAAACTTCCACAAACGTTGGTTCCAAGGATCTTTAAGTTCTTTTATACTTTCTATTGGGTAGTTTCTAATAATTAAGTCTATTGTAAGTGCATTGTATGTATTTATCCAAAAAGCTAATTGTTCTTCTTTAGAGCTGCTTTCTGAAGGACTGTTAACACTTAAATAAGAAATGTAATTATTAAGCTTAATGCTATCTTTTTTAAAGGCCTCATAATCTACATCTCCTGATTTTGAAACATGACTGTTTAGCAACTCTGTCCATAATTGGTGGTCAGAATTTTGGGCTAGAACAAAAAATGTCCATCCAAAACATACTATGTAAATGAGGGTTTTCAAACAGGCTTTTATGGTTTTTTGATAATACTTATAATTATGAAGATCTGTTAACAACATCCTCCACCATCATAATGAAAGGTAGATTGGCTAATGAAGATATCATCTCTTCGCAAACTCGCTAAAGCACCAGCTGTTTTGTCGCAAATTGCCAACGGTTGATTTTTTAATAATACGTGACCTGCTTTGTCATCAAAATAATCGTCTGTACCAAAATAGATTGCTGCTTTTCCTGTGAAAACACATGGTCCATCTGCTGGCATAGGATCTTTTATGGCAGCCACCTCAATAGATTCAATATAAATTAATTCATCCGTAGGATAATGCTTAGGGTCTAAGATTCTATAAGGCTTACGTGCTCTTATTTCTATGGTTCCAAATCCAGCATCGGTTAACATTTTTACGTAATCTGCAATTGGTAGACTGCCGCTCAGACAAAGTGCTCGTAGCCTTTCGTCATTTCGTAAGTCGTCATTTATGGGTTGTTCGCAAGTCGGATCGCTCATTACCAAACGACCATGGGGTCTTAAAACACGATACATCTCTGCAATGGCTTTTTTTAATTCTTCAGTTTTAAAAATGTTGAACAAGCAGTTTTGTGCTGCCACATCTATACTACCATCCTCTACTGGAAGATGCAGTGCGTCACCTTTTTTAAGGTCAACGAATTCACTTTTAAACCAAGGGTTGAGTTTTTCAGCCTCTTTAAAATTTTTACGAGAGGCTTCTAACATTTCGTCTACAACATCTACGCCAACGACTCCACCTTTTTGTCTATTGAAATAGGCAAATTGAAGTAACTCCATGCCACCACCAACACCAACATAAAGCATTTTTGGGTTATTTGTTAAGTCGCGAGCATGTACGGTAGAACCACAGCCATAGTTCATTTCTTGCATGATTTTTGGGATTTTTAAACCTGGTAGTTCCCAAATAGGGTTTGTGGTACAGCATAACCCAACATCTGGTGTTAGCGCTGCTTCTTTATAAACGTTTTTTGTAGTCTCTAAGTAGCTCATATTTATAAGTAATAAGTAGAAAGTGAAAAGTATGAAGTGGTATTCTGTGCAAATACTTTGCACTTCATACTATTGACTAAATAGTTTTAATTAATTCTTTAAAAAGAGTAATCATATCTGGCTCAGCTTTATTCGCCATAGCAATGATTTCTGCAATATCTACAGGTTTTAAATTATCTGGGTCGCACTCATCTGTCAAAACGGACACTGCAGCGGCTTTTATGTTTAAATGATTGGCCACAATAATTTCTGGTACGGTGCTCATACCAACAGCATCAGCGCCAATAATTTTAAGCATTCGGTATTCAGCACGTGTTTCAAGCTGAGGTCCAACCACTGATGCGTAGACTCCTTTGTGTAATGTAATGTTGTGTTTTTTGGCGATACTTTCAAACTTAGAAATAATATCAGCATCATAAGGTGCGCTCATGTCAGTAAAACGTTCACCTAGTTCGGAGACACCTTTAAATGCCAATGGAGAACTCCCTTGTAGATTAATATGATCGTCAATTACCATTAATTCACCTTTCTTAAAAGCTAAATTTATGGCACCAGCTGCATTAGATACTAAAAGTGTTTTAATGCCCAGTTTTTCCATAATTCTCACAGGAAATGTCACATCTTGAAGCGTGTAACCTTCGTAAACGTGAAAGCGTCCTTGCATTACAACAATTTTTTTACCTTCGAGATAGCCATAAATTAATTTACCTTTATGAAACTCTACTGTTGCTGTGGGAAAATTCGGAATGTGGTTATAGCTAGCTTGGGCTATAATATCAATTTCGTTGATTAATTGGCCTAGTCCTGTTCCTAAGATTATTCCAACTTCTGGACTGTCAAAACCTTTTGCTTGAAGGTATTCTGTGCTTTCTGTTATTTGTTTAATCATTAAGCTGTTGTATTTTTTCTTGTAATTTTTGATTACTTATATAAAAATCTGAAGCGATTAAATCTTCATAAGTATCAATATCATTTAAAGTTTCTAAAGTACTCACGGAAACATTAAGATGATGTAACTCTTGTAACGTTTTTTTAAGCAAATGTGATTGACTCCAAGGTTTGTTTTTGAATATTTCAGGGATCAAACATTTTAATCCAATAAGATAATAGCCGCCATCTTCTGCCGGCCCAAAAACAACATCATCTTTCTCTAAAGCTTTTAAGCCGTTTTCAATATGAGATGTGCTTATATCTGGAAGGTCAGAGCCAATCAGTACAATTTGTTTGTAACTATCCTCAAAGCCGTCTTTAAAGGCGTTGTACATGCGTTCACCCAGATCAGCACCTTGTTGAATGTTTTTAGGATAATTTTTCCAAGCATCAGTATCTATATGATTAGAAAAATAAATACGAACATCAGAATTTAATTTGGCAACAGTATTTTTTGTGATTTTTAAAAGTTCTTTGTAGACCTCTAGAGCACCAAAATCACCAATGGTTTTGGCTAATCTGGTTTTTACAGATCCTAATGTTGTGTTTTTTACAAATACTATAACAAGATCTTTAGTCATATGTTTTATTTCCTTTTATGAGCCATTGACTCCATTCTTTTGAAAATACATGTACATTTTCAGTGGTTTCATCATTGAGATTGTAAACTTTAAAGTTGTTATTTTTCCATTCAAAAATACCGCCAAATAGATTGAAAACATTGGTATAGCCTTCTTTTTTTAGTTGTTCTGCAATGTCTTCGGATCTGATTCCTAACGAGCAATACACTACGATCATTTGATTTTTATCATTGAGTTTTTTAATAGTGCTTTCTAAATTAAATGCGCTATAACCAACATGTATTGCGTCTTTTAGATGGCTAACTTCATATTCTCTAAGTTCCCTTGCATCTAAAAGAAAGGCATCAGTTTTTGGCATTGCTAGCTCTTGAACAGAAATATATGGT
Organism: Winogradskyella sp. HB-48; assembly: GCF_049942685.1. Classification (GTDB taxonomy): domain Bacteria; phylum Bacteroidota; class Bacteroidia; order Flavobacteriales; family Flavobacteriaceae; genus Winogradskyella. The sequence continues at coordinate 673,573 of NZ_CP187934.1, read as the reverse complement.
ACACTTTCGTTATTGTATTTTTTTAATAATTCTGAAATGGTTTTTTGAGAAAAACCAAGCAGCGAGAACGATAAGAATATGTATAAGATTTTTGTCTTCATATTTTAAGTTTTCCCCACTGGGGAATTAAAGGGGCTTTTTACGCCACAGTGCCTTGGCAACTACTCCCTGCTCCAGCAGTGCAACCATAGCAATGTTGCGAGATTACAATGTTTCTTCCTTCTAATAAATCTTCATTGTATACTGATATATGTTTCACTTTGCTATTTACAGGAAGTTCTAACATCTGGTTGAAATCGCAATCATACAAATAACCATCCCAACTCACCGAAAGTGTATTGGTACACATTACATTGGCAACAGCCGCTGGGTTATACGCTTCCACTAACTGATACATGTAATCTTCATAGTTTTCTGAAGCAATTAGATAATCCAAAAATCTGCTAATGGGTAGGTTGGTAATGGCAAATAGATTGTGAAATTGAATTCCAAAATCTTCTAGCAAGGCCTTTTTAAAATCCTTTTCTATAGAAGCTTGGTTGCTTGGCAAAAAAGCGCCTGATGGATTATAAACCAAATCTAGTCTTAAGTTACTGTCTGGCATACCGTAACCAACAGCGTTAAGTTCTTGTAAAGCTTTTATAGACTTATCAAAAACACCGTCACCTCTTTGTTTGTCTGTTTTGCCACGTGTCCAATGCGGCATTGAACTTACGACATGTATATTGTGCTTTTTAAAGAATTCTGGCAAATCATGATATTTTTTATTTGCAAGAATAATAGTGAGGTTAGAGCGCACTATAAAATCCTTTATACCTGCTTTAGCTGCTTCTTCTACAAACCATCTAAAGTTTGGGTTCATTTCTGGTGCGCCGCCAGTTAAATCTAGGGTATGTGCTCCAGTTGTTTTAATAACTTCCAAACATTGTAGCATGGTTTCTTTAGTCATTATTTCTTTGCGATCAGGACCTGCATCTACGTGGCAATGCTCACAGACTTGATTACACATATAGCCTACATTTATTTGGAGAATTTCAAGCTTTTTGGCTTTTAAAGGAAATTGATTGGTTTCAGCAATTTTATCCTTAAACTTTGGAAGTTCTCCATTCTGAAAAATACCGTTAGATAATATTTCTAACTGTTTTTTACTTTGGGCTAATGCGCTATCGCGTTTATGTAAAGATTTGGTAATCATTAATCGGTTTGTCTTGTTACTATATCTAGGAGAATAATGTTAGGTGAGTTTTGTATTTGAGGTATTTTATCCATCGAGTTTATTTACTTTGTTCATCATTTGAACACCATGAACTAAAGATGCACCACCACGAATAGCACCAGCAACATGGAGGGCTTCCATCATTTCTTCCTTGGTAATCCCTCTCTGTAGGCCGTCTCCTGTATAAGCGTCAATACAATATGGACACTGAATAGTGTGTGCTACTGCAAGTGCAATTAGTGATTTTTCTCTTTCGGAGAGTGCACCTTCCTTAAAAACAGAATTGTAATACTCAAAAAATTTGCTGCCAAGTTCTTCGTTCCAATCAGAAATTTTTCCAAATTTTCTCAAATCGGCTGGATCATAATAGGTTTTAGACATGTTTTTTCAATTTAAATTTGTACGAAAAATCAATATAGTACTTTTTGTCGAGGTTAATTCTTAAAGATTACAGAAAGCGCAGAAAAAAGACAAACTTTTGTGTTTATTGTTAATCAATACTCTATTTTGTCTTCTTTTTCCTCCCATTCTTTAAAGGGTTGAATAGCAATCTCTGGGGCTAATTGTTCAAAAGGAATACTTCTTTCATTGTATGGTAGTGGAATTTCTTTGTAAATAAACGCATCATCAAATCCTATGTTTGCTGCATCTGCTTGGTTACTTCCATAATAAACCTTATCTGGTCTAGCCCAATAAATGGCTCCTAGACACATAGGGCAAGGTTCGCAAGACGTATAAATTTCACAACCTTCTAATTGAAATGACCCTAAGTTTTTACAAGCATCTCTTATGGCTGTTACTTCTGCATGTGCAGTTGGGTCGTTAGTAGAGGTGACCTTGTTATTGCCTCTCCCAACTATTTCCCCATCTTTTACAATTACACAGCCAAAGGGACCGCCTTCATTACTGTGCATTCCTTTTAAAGCAACATTTACAGCTTCTAGCATATATTTTTCTTTTTCACTCATAGTTCAAAAAGCTCAAAAATTTAATTTAAAGTGTAAAAGTAAGTAATGCATATTTTGAACAAGGATAATTTAATAGCTAAATATTGTTAATCCCTTTAGGTTTAGGTTTAAAAACAATATCTTTAAGATTCAAAAAACTAGCAATTACAACATACTTTAAATTTAAATTGTTTCTATGCATACTGAGCCAAAATTAGCACGTTTCAATCAAAATGTGCTTTCAAAATATCAAATTTATAACAGTATTTTTATGACGCTTCCTTTTGATACACTATCAAAGACCGTTGCGTTATTGCCATTATTTTATGAAACATGCAAATTAGGTTTTGAAGAAAAAAATGACCCCACAACTATTGTAAACACTTTTTTCAATAAATATCAAAGTCAGTTGAATGAAAAGGGTCAGATAGATTTATTGTTTCGTTTTATACAATACATAGAGCGGCAAGTTGTTTTATTTGATGCGGTTGAGGATGCGGCTTTTCCTATTGTTAATAATATGGAAGGTGTTGGATCATTAAGAAGTTTAAAGGAAAATGCAACAGCACAGCACAAAAAAGAATTACTAAAACGCTATCTTGAAACTTTCAATGTGCGAATTGTTTTAACCGCTCATCCTACACAGTTTTACCCAGGAGCAGTACTAGGCATTATTACAGATTTAGCTGAAGCCATTAAAACTGATAATCTAACAGAAATAAGTGATCTCTTAGGGCAATTGGGGAAAACGCCATTCTTTAAAGATCACAAGCCAACTCCTTACGATGAGGCAGTAAACCTAATATGGTATTTAAAAAATGTATTTTATCATTCTTTCGGAAGTATCTACGATTATGTACAGCAAAATATTTTTGACTACAAAGAGATTAATAACTCATTGGTAAATATTGGTTTTTGGCCTGGAGGGGATAGGGATGGAAATCCGTTTGTAACTCCACAGATTACGATTGATGTTGCTAAAAAATTAAAAGAGTCTATTATTAAGAATTACATCAAGGATGTAAAGTATTTAAGAAGACGATTGACATTCAGAGGCATTAGAGAGCGTATAATAGATGTAAACCACAGGTTGTACAATACTTTATTGCTAAAAGATAATCAAATCACCTTAGAGGAATTAAAATCGGAATTACACGAGATAAGAACCCGATTGATTGAAAATCATCAATCTTTATATTTAGATAAGGTGACTTCAATGATAAATAAGACAAATTTGTTTGGGTATCATTTTGCTAGTTTAGATATAAGACAAGACAGTCGTGTGCACGATAAAATGTTTAGATCGCTTGTAGGTGAGTTAATCTCTAGAGGAAGTGATTTGTTTCCTAATAATTTCTTTGAACTTTCAGAAAATGAACAAAAATCACATTTGGCGGCAATTAGCGGTAACATTGGCAACCTTGAGTTTAAAGAAGAATTATCTCGAGACATAGTTGAAACGATAAGAGCAATGAAGTCTATACAGGAAACCAATGGAGAAGTAGCATGTAACCGCTACATTATTAGTAACAACCAAACCACTATGAATGTGTTGCAGTTATTTGCCATGTTAAAGATTGTGGCTTTTGATGATGAGTTAACAGCAGATGTCGTACCGCTATTTGAAACAGTATCGGATTTAGTTGCTGCGCCAAAAGTTATGGAAGAGCTCTACACAAACCCACATTATAGATTGCATTTAGAAAATAGGAATAACAGGCAAACTATAATGCTTGGTTTTAGCGATGGTACTAAAGATGGTGGTTACTTAATGGCCAACTGGGCTATATTTAAAGCAAAAGAAGCTCTAACAGCCTTATCGCGCCAATACGGCATCGATGTCATATTCTTTGATGGTCGCGGTGGGCCTCCAGCTCGTGGTGGTGGAAAAACACATCAGTTTTATGCATCTTTAGGACCAACTATAGAGGATAAGGAAATTCAGTTGACCATTCAAGGGCAGACCATTAGCTCTAATTTCGGTACTTTAGAGTCTTCGCAATACAATATGGAGCAACTTATAAGTTCTGGTATTATGAATCGTCTTAATGATAAGAATTTAGAGATGAAAGTCGAAGATAAAGCGGTGATGGATCACTTGGCTGAGCTAAGTTATCAGGCTTATGTGGATTTTAAAGAGCATCCAAAATTTTTGCCTTATTTGGAGCATATGAGTACTTTAAAGTATTATGCCAAGACCAATATTGGTAGTCGCCCCTCAAAACGAGGTAAATCTGAGGGCTTGGATTTTAAGGATCTCAGAGCTATCCCTTTTGTAGGTTCTTGGAGCCAATTAAAACAAAATGTACCAGGTTTTTATGGTGTAGGTACAGCCTTAAAATTTTATGAAGATAAAGGTGAATTTGAAAAAGTTCAACATTTATATAAAGAATCTAGATTTTTTAGAACACTTATTGCTAATAGCATGATGTCTTTGTCTAAATCCTTTTTTGATTTAACGCGTTACATGGCAGAAGATGAGGAATATGGTGATTTTTGGAAATTGATTTACAAAGAGTATGAAACTACAAAACGCCTTATTTTAAAGCTCACAGGGTTTAGCGAACTCATGGAAAATGAACCAGTAGCCAAGGCATCTATAGCAGTAAGGGAGTCAATAGTATTGCCATTATTAACTATTCAACAATTTGCATTAAAGAAAATGCAGGAATTGAACAAAGCAAACCCAAAGGATGAAGCTAAGATTGCAGTCTTTGAAAAAATGGTAACCCGATCGTTATTCGGGAATATTAATGCTAGCCGAAATTCGGCATAGCCTTTTCAATAAAAAATAAAATCAAATTGCCCTCCAAGATGTTCTTGGAGGGCAATTTTTTCACAATTTAAATTAAAAACAAGTAAAGGTATATTTAGTGTTCGTTTAATCTAAAATCAGGGTAGGCATCCATGCCATGTTCATAGGCATCTAAACCTTCAAGTTCTTCAAGCTCTGAAACTCTTATCCCAACAGTTTTCTTCAAAGTAAAAATGATTAAAAATGAAGAAATAACACAGATAGCAGCATAAGCTAAAACCCCATAGAGTTGAGGTAAAAATGATAATGAATTAGCTGCATCTAAAGCTGAAGTTACAACGCTGCCATTGGCATTTAAAAATTCACCAGCATCATTTGTCATTGGTTTAAATCCAAGAATTCCTACGGCTAGAGTTCCCCAAATTCCACAAACAAGATGTACAGCGATAGCACCGACAGGGTCGTCTAGTTTTAGTTTGTCAATAAAACTTACTGCAAATACAATAATAATTCCAGAAATTGCACCGATGAAGATGGCATCTGTTGGGCTCATAACATCGGCTCCTGCAGTAATGCCTACAAGTCCTCCCAAGATACCATTCAGAAACATGGTTAGATCTAGATTTTTAAATCTTAGAGTTGATGTAATTGCAGAAAACACACCGCCTGAAGCTGCAGCAAGACAAGTTGTAACTAACGTAAGTGATGTTAATTCTGGGTCAGCGGATAACACAGAGCCGCCATTAAATCCAAACCAGCCAAGCCAGAGAATTAATACGCCTGCTGTTGCTATAGGTATGTTGTGGCCTGGTATTGCTTGAATTTTTCCATCTTTGAATTTTCCTATTCTTGAACCTAAAAGACAAACTGCTACAAGGGCAGCCCAACCACCTACGGAATGTACTAATGTTGAGCCAGCAAAATCATAAAATCCAAGTTTGTCTAAAAAACCTTCTCCCCATTTCCATGATCCAGCTATTGGATAAACCAACCCTACATATAGAATTGTAAAAATCATAAAAGGTCCAATTTTTATGCGCTCAGCTACAGCGCCAGAAACAATGGTTGCAGCGGTAGCGGCAAACATGCCTTGAAACAAAAAGTCTGTCCAATAAGTATAGCCTTCGTTGTAGGTTAAGTCTAAAGTGCCAGAATCGGTAATTGGAGCTTCTAATCCAAATCCTGAAAACCCAATAAAGCCATTGAATTCTCCAGGATACATAAGGTTGAAGCCTACAAGGTAGTACAACAGTAGACCTATTGTAATGATGAAAATGTTTTTGAATAAAATATTTATCGTGTTCTTTTGACGTGTTAAGCCTATCTCTAAAAATGCAAACCCTAAATGCATAAAAAATACTAGAGCGGTACATATCATCATCCAAATGTTGTTGGCAGTAAATAGTTCCATTGTTTTAATTTAAAGTTTGACCTCCCTTTTCTCCTGTTCTAATTCTGTAACATTCCTTAATATCCGATACAAAAATTTTACCATCGCCAACTTCACCAGTAGCAGCAGACTCTAAAATGGCTTTAATGGTAACTTCTTCAAAATCGTCATTTACAACAATAGACAAATAGCGTCTTTGGATATCGCTGGTACTATATGAGACACCTCTATATACATGTCCTTCTTTTTCATTGCCAAGACCTGTAACGTCCCAATACGAGAAGAAATTGACACCAACATCATGTAGTGCGCTTTTAACAGCAGAAAATTTAGATTTTCTAATAATGGCTTCAACTTTTTTCATTAAAATAAATTTTGATTTTCCATCAAATTTATAATAAATAAAAACATAACCCTTAAAATTTTAGGGGTCATTGAATATAATTACGATAAAATTAATTTTTAACCCTAAAAATTAAAGGGTTTTCAATTTATTGGCGAGTTTCACTTAGTTGAAACTTTTTAATAAGAAATGCCTCAATTCTTCGTAGTTGGAAATTTTAATGCTCTTCTTTTCTTTGTGTAGAATAGATTTAATCTGAGGAGGTATTTCCATTTGATCTGCTATTTGTTTTGGCATTACAGGAAAAAACTTGATAGGATGCGCTGTTTCAAGGAAAATGCCGTAAGAATCAGAATTATGTTTTAAGTGGTTTTTAAGTGCTAAATAACCAATTGCTCCATGAGGATCAGCTATATAATTGTGTTGTTTTTTTAAATGATTAATAGCATCAATAGTTTCAGAATCGGTAAAGCCATAACCTGAAAGATTTTGTTTTAATAGTTCAAAATCATGATGGTGAAGCTCTTCAATCCTTATAAAATTACTTGGTGCTCCAACATCCATGGCATTACTTATTGTGGCAACCGAGGCTTTGGTTAAGTAGTTGCCTGTTTTTAAGTATTCAGGTACGACATTATTTGCATTGGTTCCAGTAACAAAATGATGAATCGGTAGTCCAAGTTTTTGAGCCATCATACCAGCGCAAATATTACCATAATTGCCACTTGGAACCGAAAACACAAGTTTTTTGCTTTTGTCTTTTAAAGCTTTAAAAGCAAAAAAATAGTAGAACATTTGTGGTAGCCATCTGGCAATATTTATGGAATTTGCTGAGGTAAGTGTTCTGGAAGTTTTTAAACCTTCATCTAAAAACGCAGTTTTTACCATGGCTTGGCAATCATCAAAAACACCGTTAACTTCTAATGCGGTAATATTTTGACCTAATGTAGTAAGTTGTTTTTCTTGAATATCACTGACTTTTCCGCTTGGATATAAAATGACAACGTCTACACCTTTAACACCTAAAAATCCATTAGCAACTGCACCACCTGTATCTCCAGAAGTGGCTACTAAAACCGTAACCTTGTTTGTGTTTTTATCTTTACTGTTGAAATACCCAAGACAGCGTGCCATAAATCTTGCGCCAACATCTTTAAATGCTAGGGTTGGTCCATGGTATAATTCAAGTGAAGCAATGTTTTTATCAATTTCAACTAATGGGAAATCAAAACTTAAAACATCTTTTAGAATTGTTTTTAAATCTTCTTCGGGAATTTCATCACCAACAAATTGTTTAATAGCTTCATAAGCAATATCAACCTGATTTAGGTTTTCAATATTATGAAAAAAGGAATCCGGTAATTGTTGAATTGTCTTTGGAAAATATAAGCCCTTATCGGGCGCTAAGCCTCTAACGACAGCTTCTTTAAATCTAACTTCTGGTGCGTTATGGTTTAAGCTAAAATAGTTCATAAAATCCGTGTTCCTGTTTTGCTTATGTGAGATACGTAGGTGCTGTAATCAATACCAGAATTTTTATAAACGGCATCCATTGCCGTTTCAACTTTTTGAGCAATTTCAAGATTTTTACTTAGTGCAAAAATTGATGGCCCAGAACCAGAAATACCTGCTCCCAAAGCACCTGCAGAAATTGCAGATTGTTTAACATCGTCAAAAAGCGGAATTAATTTTTTTCGGTTTGGTTCTGCAACCAAATCAACCAAAGAACGGCCAATTAAATCATAGTCGTTGCTGTGTAAACCACTAATGAGTCCTCCAACGTTAGACCATTGCGAAATAGCTGTTTTTAAATTGATTTTTGCTGGTACAACTTTGCGTGCATCTTCAGTTTTAATTTCAATTTGAGGGTGAATGATTGTAGCAACCAAATTTATGGGTGTTGGTATGCTGACAATGTCTAATGGTTCATAGCTTCTAACTAAAATAAATCCACCATAAATTGCTGCAGCAACATTGTCTGCAATTGCAGAACCACAAGCGGCAACTTCACCTTGCATTGCAAACTTAGTAAGTTCTAAATTTGAGTATTTATTACCTAACAACTGATTAACTGCGAAGGCAGTTCCTGAAGCGCTTGCTGCGCTACTTCCTAATCCGCTACCAGGCCTAAAGTTCTTAAAAATTTGAATGTCTAATCCGAAGTTGGCTTTACTTTCTTTAAGCATGAGTAGAGCAACAACTCCAGCAACATTTTTATGAGCCTCGTAAGGGAGATTTGCTCCTTCTATTTTAGAAATGACAACTTCTTTTGAATCAGTTTTGGTAAAAATCATGCCGTCACCCAAAGTTTCTAATGCAAAACCCATAGCGTCGTAACCGCACGATACATTGGCTACAGTTGCAGGTGAAAAAACTCTGATTTGATTCATGATTTACTAATTTCTTCCTAAAGTAATAATATCTCCAAACAGACCAGATGCTGTAACTTCTGCACCAGCACCAGCGCCCTTTATGATTAATGGTTGTTCTGTGTATCGTTCTGTAAAGAATAATACGATGTTATCTTTTCCTTTTAAATTGTAAAAAGGATGTTCTTTGTCAATCTCTTTTAATCCAACGCTTGCTTTACCGTTGTTAAATTCGGCAACATATTTTAACTGGCAATCGTTCTTTTGTGCTGATTTGTATAGTTCACTAAAGTGTGAAGCTTGAGCTTTTAAAGTTTTATAAAAATCATCAACGGTATTTGCTTCTAAACTTTCTTTAGGTAAAAACGATTGATTTTTAATGTCTTTTAAATCGAGTTTATAACCCGCTTCTCTGGCGAGAATTAAAATCTTTCTGGCAACATCAACACCACTTAAATCTATTCTTGGATCAGGCTCAGTGTAGCCTTCTTCTTGAGCTTGTTTTACAATGTCATGAAAACTACTGTTGTCATCAAAATTATTGAAAATAAAGTTTAAACTTCCAGATAAAACAGCTTGAATTGAGGTAATCCTGTCACCAGAATTTATTAGGTTATTTAAGGTGTTTATCACTGGTAATCCTGCACCGACATTAGTTTCAAACAAAAATGAAGCATTATATTTTCTTGATAAATCCTTAAGCTCTCGATAGTCTGAGTACTTTGAAGAGCACGCAATTTTATTACATGCTATTACCGAAATACTTTCTTTTAAATAGTCTTTGTAAGTTTTGGCAACCTCTTTATTTGCTGTAACATCAATAAAAATGCTATTACTTAAGTTAAGCTCTTTAATGGTTTCAAAAAATGATTTGTGAGATTGTTTCTTACCTTTTCGTAATTGTTCTTTCCAACAATCTAAACCTATGCCTTCTTCATTAAATATCATTTTTTTGGAATTGCTTATGCCAACAACTTTAACATTAAGCAGAAGGTTTTCGTTAAGATAATCTTGTTGTTTTTTGATTTGGTTCAATAAAATACCACCAACATTTCCAACACCAACAATAAATAGATTGAGAGTTTTAACTTGCTTTTCAAAGAAACGATTGTGTAATGCGGTAAGCGCTTTTTTGATGTCTTTGTGAGAAATCACAGCAGATATATTTCGTTCTGAAGCACCTTGGGCAATGGCTCTGACGTTAACATTGTTGTTACCTAAAGCTCTGAACATTCTGCCGCTAATACCTTGATGGTTTTTCATGTTATCTCCAACAACAGCAACAATAGCTAGGTTATTCTCAACTAATAAAGGTTTAATTTTTTTCTTTGAAATTTCGTAAATGAACTCCTCATCAACTATTTCCTTAGCTTTTTTAGAATCGGTACTATAAACACCAACACATATAGAATGTTCGGAAGAGGCTTGAGTTATTAAGACGACATTGATATTGCCTCTTGATAACGTTGAGAACAGGCGTTTAGAAAAGCCCGGAACACCAATCATACCATTTCCCTCTAGGGTAAGTAATGCAATATTTTCAATGTGACTAATGCCTTTTACGGGTTCTTTTTTGTCAGTATTCTTTTTTGTGATTAAAGTGCCTTCTTCATTTGGTGCAAACGTGTTTTTTATGTGTATAGGAATGTTTTTTTGTAACGCAGGTTGTACAGTTGGTGGATATAAAACTTTAGCACCAAAATGCGATAATTCCATAGCTTCTTTATACGAAATCTCTTTTATAGGAAAGGCTTGTTTTACTAGTTTAGGGTTAGCAGTGTACATGCCGCTAACATCTGTCCAAATTTCTAACACAGTTGCTTTAGTTGCTGAAGCAATCAGTGCTGCTGTGTAGTCTGAGCCACCTCTTCCGAGAGTTGTGGTTTCTCCGTCTTTATTTCTAGAAACAAAACCAGGGAGTACAACAATTTTATCTTTGTTTTTTTTGAAAAAAGAAGAAATGTTATTTGAGGTTTCTTTTGTGTTTACAACAGCATTTGTAAATGTTGAATCTGTTATAATAAGTTCTCTGCTATCTTTTAAGGATGAACGTTTTAGGGTTTGCTGTATTGCTTCAGAAATGATGTAAGAGGATAAGAGTTCTCCAAAGCTTAATATTTTATCAATGGTTTTATTAGAAAATTCATTGATTAGGTATAAGCCCTGAAGAATTTGTTTTAATTCTTCAAGCTTTACATTAATTCGCTTTAATACTGCCTCTTTAGCTTTGCCCTTGATTAGTTCTTCAACTGCATCATTGTGACGATCTACAATTTGTTTGTAGACATTAAGGTATTTTTCATCCCTATTTGTGGCAAGGGTACCAGTTTCAATAAGCATATCTGTTGTGCCACCAAGAGCAGAAACAACAACAGCAATTGTGTGTTTATTAGATTCCTTTTCTAAGATATTAAGGACTTTTGATATATTCTCTGCATTGGCAACTGAAGTGCCACCAAACTTAAGTACTCTCACTGGTAATGATTCTTTTAACAATGATATTAAAAAATGTGTAAAATGATACTTGCAAAAAGAAAATTTATTTGAGTAATCTTAGGTTAAAACTGTTTTTAAAGGCGAGATCTTTTAAAAACCAAAAAACCCAATTCAAAAGAATTGGGTTTTTGATGGTGGTGCCTCCAGTACCACTTTTGTGTTTAATCTATGTTATCTTATTTTAATTGAAAGTACTTTAAACCTTTATTATAGTTGAATTAAAAGCAAATAATAAATAAATTGACTATATTTGGAATAACAACAATTCAACGTTTGGTTGTCCCTTTTGTTGTCTCTTTTAATATATGAATTTAATAATGATTAATAGTATAAAAACAACTTCTGGAACTGCAAAATACAGGTTAAAAGAGCCTAATGCTAAGAAAGAAACATCAATTATATTGGATTATAGTTTTGGAAGAAAAAATAGAATTAAATTTTCTACAGGTTATAAAGTAGACCCAAAATTTTGGGATGGTTCAAACCAAAGAATAAGGGCTATTTCTACAATTGAAAATAGAGAAACCGTTAATGCGGATTTGGTAAATTACTTGGCTGAATTTATGAAGGAGATTTCTGAACTCAAGGAGATTGAACGAACAAATAAATCAGTTCTTAAATCACTCCTTCAAAAAATCATTAGAGGTGAACAGAAGGATGTGTCAATAACAAAGACTTTCTTTGAATATGCAGATAGTTTTATTTTAAGGAAGGAAAATCAGTCTAAAGGCTTAAGAAGCACTAAACTAAGCCCTGTAACCGTAAGATCTTATAAGCAAACTGTTAATAGGCTCAGGGATTTCAATAATGAATTAGGTTATTCGTTAGACTTCCATACTATAGATTTGAATTTCTACTATGAGTTTGTTGAATTCTTGGAACAGAAGAACTATAAAACCAATACCATCGGGAAGCATATAAAAAACTTAAAGACTATTTTAAATTCTGCCACAGAAGATGGTTATAATTCAAATTTAAAATACAAACACAGAGAATTTAAAGCTCTATCTGAGGAAACGGTTTCAATATATTTAACAGAAAAAGAAATAGAGGCCATTTATAACGTTGACTTATCAGGGGCCAAAGATTGGGAATTAGCTAGAGATATTTTTTTAGTTGGATATTATACAGGTCAAAGGGTGTCTGATTATAACCCTGTTAAAAAAGAACAGATTAAAAGATTTCAGGGAACAGAAGTCATTGAATTCAAACAAAGAAAAACAGGTAAAAAGCTATTTGTACCATTACATCCTAAGCTAAAGAAAATTTTTAAAGAACGCTATAATGGTAACCCACTACCTGAATTAAATGCAGGTGACATTAATGAGTTTATTAAGGAGGTTGGGCGAAAGGCAAAAATTGATGATAAAATTTCAATAGAAAAGAAGCAAAATGGTAAAATTGTAATGGACTCATTGCCTAAATATAGCCTCATTCAATCGCATACAGCAAGACGGTCATTTTGTACTAATGCGTACTTATCTAAGATGCCAGTTATTGATATTATGGCTATAAGTGGGCACTCAACAGAACGAGAGTTTTATAAATATATAAAGGTAACACCACAAGAAAGAGCAATAAAAATTGCAGAAAGTGATTTTTTTAAGTAAAGCAAGTAAAGCTCCTAAATAAAATCCTAATAATCATAAATTATTATAATTAATCCTCTAGAATCCTCTAGAATCCTCTAGAATCCTCTAGAATCCTCAGGAATCCTCAGGAATCCTCAGGAATCCTCAAATCATTATTTTTTAAACTCTCATATTTGTGATGTTCATTAATCAAATAGAGCATCATGAATTCCAAAGAAATAAGAATATATAATTTATCGCCTGATGAGTTCAAGGAGAGTATTCGCTCTATTGTTAAAGAGTTAATGCCTCAGCAGACAAAGGAAGTAGATAAACCTGCATTTTCTGACGAGCTTTTAACAGTTGAAGAAACTCTGAAGCTCTTAAAATGCTCCAAACAAGCACTATGGAACTGGCGTAAAAATGGTATCCTTCCTTCCTACCGTCTTGGTAATCGTGTTTACTATAAGAAATGCGACATATTTAATAAACTAGTAAAGCAAGTTTAAGATGGTAGGGCATATTATTCTACATAGGGATATTATGGAGTGGGAGTGGTATCAAAGTCCCAACGTATTTCGAGTTTATATACATCTGCTTATTAAAGCCAATTTCAAAGACAAAAAATGGCAAGGAAAATTAATAAAGCGTGGACAATTAATTACTTCAATAGGTCATTTAGCATCCGAATTAATGATTTCAGCTCAATCTATAAGAACTTCACTTTTTAAACTTAGTGATAGTAATGCCATAGTATTGAAGCCAACAAACAGATTTACGCTCATAACCATTGTAAACTATGATAATTACCAAACTGCCAAATCCTACAGTAACAAGCAAAACAGCACTCAGGTAACAAGCTATCAACAATCAAATAACAAACAACTAACAACAACTAAAGAAAGAAATAACAATAATAAGGCTAATAAAGAAAAAATAGAGGTGAGACGTGAAAAATTCAAAAAACAAGTTTTTGAACACTCTCAATATGATTTTAAAATTTTAAATGGTTTTTATGATTACTGGAGCGAGCTTTCGTCTTGTAAAGAAAAAATGCGATTTGAAAAAGACGGTTTTTTTGAAATCGAAAAGCGTCTATCGAGATGGGTAAAAATGGAAAAAGACAACAAATCAGCGGTCGTTAAGTCTAAAGAATCTAAAAAAGTAAAAGGTAATCGATAGGTATGAAAAACCAAGGTAATAATAACGACGATTGTAGAATAATTTCTGAAAGAATCAGAATGAATCTAAAACAAAAAAGTATTAATTCTAGAATTAATCATCCATTTACAAAGAAAGAACTTTGGGATGTTTTCATGGATACTTATGAAAAATTGTTTGGTGTAAAATTCGTTTATACAGATGAATATTTAAAAAATAATTGGGCAGTAATTTTCAATTATTTTTTACACGATTTAAATTTTTACAGATCAACTAACCTATTTCAAGATGACGTGGTGCCGATGTACAACAAAGGACTTTTTATTGCGGGTCCAGTAGGAGTTGGCAAAACTAGAATAATGAAATGTTTTGAGGAGATTTTTAAAAAATACCCACCACATAGATTCAAAACAGTTTCTGTTGATGATGTAGTTCAGGAATTCGAAGGACTAACATGTCCTAATGACAAAAAGGAATTTTTTAATAAATATTCGACAGGTGTAATTCTGTTTGATGATTTACATTCAGAAAAAATTGCTAACAATTACGGAAAAACAAATGTGATGCTGAGAATAATTATGAATAGAGAAAGAAATAATTGCAAAACACATTTCACCATGAATCCTGTACCTGGTTTTGAGGAGTTACCAAAGGAAAATTTACTGGAATTAGAAGATTTTTATGATAATAGAGTAGCAGATAGAATTTTTGGTATGTGCAATTATGTAACAATAAGGGGTAAAAGTAAAAGGATGTAAAACGTTAAATAAAACTTTATTTAACGGAATTAGAGCACAAATAATGGAGAATTATGGAAAAAACAAGGTTTTGTAAACATTGTCAACAACAATTTGTTCAGAGGAGAAGCAACCATTTGTATTGTAGTTCTAGTTGTAGGACAAAAGCAAGTTATAAGAGAAACGATTATAAGTATATTTCTGGACACTATGAAAAAAGTGAACATTCAGATACTAAAAATCTACCCACTACAACAAATAATGATGATTTAATATTAGCTGTTCAGTCATTAGAAAAACGGATTGAAGAATTGGGTAACCATAATGTTCTTAATGCAAATTCAGTAAAAGAAGCAGCTTTGGGTACAATGGCAGCAGATGCAGGTGTCTATGCTGCAAAAAGATTATTTGCTCCAAAATCCTTACCAGCCACAAAAGGTGATATTGAGAGTTTGAAAGAAGAACTACGACAAATAAAACATTCCCTCATCTTCTCCAGAGTTAATAAATTACCTAATAATTTTTAGAATAGGTTTAAAAGACCAAATTCCTTTTTATTGCTATTTTTAGAAAATAAAGAGGATAAAAGTTTAAATGGCACTATTCCAAACATCGGTACTTAAAACATATTTGGCCCAACAAGACACAGCTATTGTAGAACTTGCCTATAAAAAATACACTAAGTATTTTCATAATGTTACCATTCAGGAGAATATTAAAAATTCTAAAGAAGAACAATACCAGGCAAAGTTTTTGGACGAGTTGTTTGTAAACGTTTTGGATTATACCCTGAACCCTAAACCTGATTTTAATATTACCACAGAATTTAAAAACCAAAAGGGATCGGGTAAAGCTGATGGAGCAATTTTAAAAGAATCTAAAGCCATCGGCGTTATTGAACTCAAGGGAACCAATACCAAAGACTTAGAAAGCATTCGCAAACAAGCGTTTGACTATAAAGCCAACCAAAAAGGTTGTGTCTATGTCATCACATCCAATTTTGAAAAGTTGCGGTTTTACATTAATGATGCTACCGAGTTTTTGGAATTTAATCTGTTTCAATTAGCACCAGAAGAATTTGCCTTAATGTACCTGTGCTTACAAAAAGATAATATTCTTAACCATGTACCGCTAACCATAAAAGAAGCCTCTTTAGTTGAGGAAGACAAGATTACCAAACAGTTTTACAACGACTATTCGGTTTTTAAGCGAGAACTGTTTAGAGACCTCGTAAAACGAAATGCCAAACGTCTAAAACAAAATGTCATTGCGAGCGAAGCGCGGCAATCTCATAATGAGGACGATAGTAACGAACGCAAACCCCTTGAAAAAAACGTAAAACTATCCCTATTCAAAAAATCACAGAAGCTCATAGACCGTTTTCTGTTCATTTTCTTTGCCGAAGATAGAGACCTCTTACCACCAAACTCAACCATCCAAATTCTGGACAAGTGGAAAGCCGATATAGACTTTGGTGACGAACGCCCATTATACGGATTGTTCAAACAATACTTTCATTTTCTCGACCAAGGTAGAAAAGGCACAACCTCAAGAGCCGAAATCTATGCCTACAATGGTGGTTTGTTTAAACCAGATACCATTCTCGATAATTTGGAAATAGATGATGAGCTGTTGTACAAACACACCTATAAACTTGCCAAATACGATTTTAGCAGTCAGGTGGATGTAAACATTTTAGGGCACATCTTTGAAAACTCACTTAATGAGATTGAAAGCGTCAATGCCGAAATTGAAGGTGGCGAGTTCGATAAGCAAAAAAGTAAACGTAAAAAAGATGGTGTTTTCTACACGCCCAAATACATTACCAAATACATTGTAGAAAATACTGTTGGTAAACTTTGTCAAGAGAAAAAAGAAGCATTAGGCTTTAAGGAAGAAGCCTATTTTGAGGTAAAGAAAGGCACGCACCAAAACACAAAAAAGCAGTTGTTAGAGGTGCTGGACAGTTACCGTGAGTGGTTATTGCAAATCACTATTTGTGATCCTGCCTGTGGTTCTGGAGCGTTTTTAAACCAAGCATTGGATTTTCTCATTAAAGAGCACCGCTATATCGATGAGCTAAAAGCTAAAGTCTTGGGTGGTGGCTTAATATTAAGTGATATAGAAAACACCATTTTAGAAAACAACATTTATGGTGTAGACCTTAATGAAGAAAGTGTAGAAATTGCCAAACTATCCCTTTGGTTACGAACTGCACAACCACGAAGAAAATTAAGCGATTTAAGCTCTAACATTAAATGTGGCAACTCATTAATTGATAGCAAAACCGTAGCAGGCGATAAAGCCTTTAATTGGCAGGAACAGTTTCCTCAAATTTTTAAAAATGGTGGCTTTGATGTAGTGATTGGGAATCCACCTTATGTTAGAAATGAATTTATAGATGCAGACTCAAAAAAATACTTTGAGAAGCGATATGAAGTTTTTACGGGTAAATCAGATTTATATGTTTTCTTCTTTGAAAAATCATTGATGAATTTAAAAGAAAATGGAAAGTGTGGTTTTATTGTATCGAGCAAGTACACCAAAACAAAATACGGTAAGATTTTAATTGAATATTTACAGAATAATAGCAAAATAAACTCATTCATTGATTTCAGAGATTTAGATGTTTTTAGTGGAATTGTTGCTTATCCTTCAATTATACTTTTTGACAAGGGAAAAACAAATTCAAATAAATCCAAATCAAAATTACTTGTAGTTTCAGAAGAAAATTATCAAGAAGTTCAGAATAACTTTCAAAATTCAATCGAAGTAAATCAATCTGAAATTTTTAAAAGGTTAGGTTCTTGGTCAACAGGTTCCCTTGATAATAAGTTGTTCTCAATATTGAAAAAATTAGAAGATGAGAATAAAAAACTATCAGAGATTATTGAAAAACCTCAAGTTGGAATTAAAACTGGTTCAAACGCTTCATATATAATAAAAAAAGAAGAAGTTCCTAAAGAAATTGAAAACTCTATTTTATTGAAAGATTATTTAGTCGGTAGGGAGGTAAAAAAATATAGCCCAATTGAAACAGCAAATAAGACTGTGTTTCCATATAAAGAATCTAATAATCAAGGTTTAACTTTAATAGAAGATTTCGATAATCACAAAGAAGTTTTAAATTTTCTTGAAAAGAATAAGGACAAATTATCGAATAGAGCAATAATAGATAAAGGAATAGAAAAAGGAACTAAAAAATGGTACGAATACCAGCAAATTAAATTGGATTTTCCTTTTCGTCAAGAATATATAGTCTATCCCGATATATCTAGTTCTGTAAATTTCTCTATTGCAAAGGATGTTTTAATGGATATGACTTGTTTTGGTTTACCAACTAACTCTAAGAGTATTTTAGGTATTCTAAATTCTAAACTTATTGAGGTATATCTTAATTCTGTTTGTGTAAAAGCAAGAGGGGGTTATTTAAGGTTGAAAAGTCAGTATATTTTAAATATACCCTTAACCAATAATTATGAATCACAAAATTTAAATGATGCTGTTACCAAGGTTTTGGATATTTATTCAAGTTTTTATGAGCAAAATAATAAGTTTATAAAATTTATTTTAAGTCAACTGAACATTGACATTAATAAAAAACTCGAAAACTGGCACGAGTTAGATTTTGCAGACTTTATTAAAGAACTAAACAAAGCCATTAAAAAAGCAGGTGGTACACCACTCACCAAAAAAGATGAGTTTGAGTGGTTGGAATTGTTTGAAGACAATAAGAAAAAAGCCCAAGAGCTACAAAACCAAATCACCCAAACAGAAAAAGAGATAGACCAAATGGTTTATAAACTCTATGGCTTAACCGATGAAGAGATTGCAATTGTTGAAAACAGCTAATAATAAGGTTATTACGTGGGTTTTAAATATCTAAACTTCTGTTAATTAAACCATCATTTGTTAAAATTTCGTAACTTCGTGATTGCAATGAAAAAAGTATTCCACATAATAATGGCTTTAACAATGGCTTTTGTAGTGTTGTTCTCTACAATGTCATTTACTATGAATATGCATTATTGTGGTGGTACTTTAGTAGAAACAGCTTTCTTCAAAAAAGCCAAAGGCTGCGGAATGGAAATGGGCAACTCTTCAACCGAAAGCTGTTCAATCACCAAGAAAAATTGTTGTGATGACAAGCAATTATCAATTGAAGGTCAAGATGAGTTGCAACTTACCGTTGACAAAATTTCTTTTGACCAACAAGTATTAATCACTTCATTTGTTTATACATACATCAATCTTTTTGAAGGATATGATGGAGATATTAATTCTTTTAGAGAATACAAACCGCCACTGGTCATAAGGCGCATCTACAAAATTGACGAGACCTATTTAATTTGATTTTTAAACAATAGACTGTATTGTCCTATGGCTGCAATGTCGTAAGGATAATTAGCTGTATTCGGTGTTGTCCTATCACCAATGTCTAACTGTTTAATTATCAAAACCAATGCTAAACAAAAGCATCAAATTCTTAATAGAAAACAAACTCGTAGCAGTTTTACTACTCGTCCTTTTTATAGGTTGGGGAACTGTAAATGCACCTTTTAATTGGGATACAGGTTTTTTACCAAGTAATCCTGTAGCTGTAGATGCCATACCAGATATAGGGGAAAATCAACAAATTGTGTTCACCAAATGGGATGGTCGTTCACCACAAGATATTGAAGACCAAATTACCTATCCATTAACCACATCATTGTTGGGTATTCCTGGAGTAAAAACCATACGTAGCTCATCTATGTTTGGCTTTTCAAGTATCTATATCATTTTTGAAGAAGATATAGAGTTTTACTGGAGTAGAAGTCGTATTCTCGAAAAACTCAATAGCTTACCAAGTGGTTTATTACCAGATGGTGTTAATCCTGCGTTGGGTCCAGATGCCACAGGATTAGGTCAAATATTTTGGTACACACTTGAAGGTCGTGATGAAAACGATAATGTAACGGGTGGCTGGGATTTACACGAATTGCGTAGCATACAAGACTACTATGTAAAATATGCCTTATCCTCTGCAAGTGGTGTTTCGGAGGTAGCATCCATTGGTGGATATGTACAGGAATATCAAGTGGATGTGAATCCCGAATTGATGCGTCAATATAACATCGGGTTAAACCAAATTGTAAAAGCGGTTAAAGAAAGTAACCGAGATATTGGAGCACAAACATTAGAAATCAATCAAGCCGAATATCTGGTACGTGGTTTGGGTTATGTGAAGTCCATAGCAGACATCGAAAATGCAGTAGTCACTTCAGAAGATTATACAGCTATCAAAATTAAAGATGTGGCAAAAGTGTCTTTAGGTCCTGCAACAAGACGTGGAATTTTAGATAAAGAAGGAGCAGAAGTTGTGGGTGGTGTTGTAGTAGCACGTTATGGAGCTAACCCAATGGAAGTCATTAATAACGTAAAAGAAAAAATTAATGAATTAAGCGCTGGTTTACCTACAAAAACATTAGCAGATGGTAGAACATCACAAGTAACAATTGTACCATTTTACGACCGTACAGAATTGATTCAAGAAACGTTAGGCACACTCAATGAAGCCTTAACTTTAGAAATACTCATTACCATTTTAGTCATTATCATTATGGTATTTAATCTTCGCGCTTCCGTATTGATTTCAGGGCTATTACCTGTTGCAGTGTTAATGGTTTTCATCGCAATGAAACTCTTTGGTGTAGATGCTAATATTGTAGCACTATCAGGTATTGCTATTGCTATTGGTACGATGGTAGATGTAGGTGTTATTCTTTCAGAAAACATCATAAGACATTTAGACGAAAACGAAAACAAATTACCAATAAACACAGTCGTTTACAACGCAACAGCAGAAGTTTCAGGAGCAATCGTAACCGCAGTAATGACAACCATTATCAGTTTCATTCCTGTATTTACAATGATTGGTGCAGAAGGAAAACTATTTAGACCATTAGCATTCACAAAAACATTTGCATTAACAGCTTCCATAATCGTAGCCTTATTTTTAATTCCACCGTTTGCAGCCTTTTTATTCCGAAAAAAGAATATTCAAACCCATTTTAAATATACTTTAAATGGTGTTTTAGTACTATTGGGAATAGCCGCGATAGTTTATGGATATTGGTTAGGATTAATTTTGATAGCTTTTGGAATTACAACACTTCTCAATCTTCAAAATAAGATTTCAGATAAACAGGTAAACTTTGCCAATATCACCATTTCGGCTTCGGCAATCGTATTCTTATTAGCAGAATATTGGAGACCGTTAGGAGTAAAAGAAAGCATCTTCTTAAACCTCATTTTTGTAGCCATTATTTGTTTTGGCTTGTTAGGTGTATTTTCATTATTCATTAAATATTACACACGAATTTTAAGATGGTGTTTAGACAATAAATTATTATTTCTTTCCATACCTACAGCAATTGTCATAGCAGGCTTTTTCATAATGAAGAATACAGGTAAAGAGTTTATGCCATCATTAAACGAGGGTTCTTTTCTGTTAATGCCTACCTCAATGCCACATTCTGGTGTGGAGGAAAACAAACGTGTTTTGCAGCAATTGGATATGGCAGTCGCAAGTATTCCAGAGATTGAAGCCGTAGTTGGTAAAGCAGGAAGAACAGAATCGGCTTTAGATCCTGCACCATTGTCAATGTATGAGAATGTCATTCAATATAAACCAGAATATATGTTGAATGATAAAGGAGAACGTCAACGCTATAAGGTTAACGAAGATGGATTGTATGAATTAAAAGATGGTCGTTTTATTGCAAATCCAAATAACTCTGAAAATGTCACCTTGAGCACAGTCGAAAGGTCTCAATTAATCCCAGATGATGATGGCGAGTTTTACCGAAACTGGCGACCAGAAATACGATCACCAGACGATATTTGGAACGAAATTGTAAAAGTCACAAAATTACCAGGGGTTACTTCTGCACCCAAACTACAACCTATTGAAACCCGATTGGTAATGCTTCAAACTGGAATGCGTGCACCAATGGGAATCAAAATAAAAGGTCAAGATTTAAAAGAAATTGAAGCATTTGGGATACAATTAGAAACCATTTTAAAAGAAGCTGAAGGTGTAAAGGATGAAGCCGTTTTTGCAGACCGTATTGTCGGTAAACCGTATTTGCTTATTGATATTGACAGAGAAAAGATTGCACGTTATGGTGTAAGTATTGAAGAGGTACAAAACGTATTAAAAGTAGCTGTTGGTGGTATGTCATTAACCCAAACCGTGGAAGGTCGTGAGCGTTACGGTGTACGTGTGCGTTACCCAAGAGAATTAAGAGCTAACCCAACCGATTTACAGCAAATTTATGTACCTGTTGAAAAAGGGAGTCCTATACCTTTAAGTGAATTGGCAACCATTCGTTACGAGCAAGGGCCACAAGTGATTAAAAGTGAAGATACCTTTTTAGTAGGCTATGTGTTGTTTGATAAAATGGATGGTTATGCAGAAGTAAATGTAGTAGAAAATGCGCAGGCAATGATTCAAAGCAAGATTGATGCAGGTGAATTAATTGTACCAAAAGGCATTAACTATCAATTTACAGGAACTTACGAAAACCAATTGCGCGCCGAAAAAACCTTATCGATAGTTGTACCTTTAGCATTGGCTATTATCTTTTTAATTCTGTATTTCCAATTCCGTTCGGTGGGTACATCATTAATGGTTTTTACAGGTATTGCAGTAGCGTTTGCAGGTGGCTTTTTAATGATATGGTTATACGGACAATCGTGGTTTTTAAACTTCAGTGTCTTTGGTGAAAATCTGCGTGATTTATTCCAAATGCACACTATTAATTTAAGTGTAGCTGTTTGGGTGGGCTTCATTGCGCTTTTTGGAATTGCAACCGATGATGGCGTAGTAATGGCAACCTACTTAACACAGACATTCGATAGAAATGCACCAGAAACTAAAAAGGAAATTAGAGCCTCTATTGTAGAAGCAGGTGAAAAACGTATTAGACCGTGCTTAATGACTACAGCAACAACCATTTTAGCACTCTTGCCTGTGCTAACATCAACAGGACGAGGTAGTGATATTATGATTCCTATGGCAATCCCAAGTTTTGGCGGAATGTTAATCGCTTTAATCACCTTATTTGTAGTGCCAGTGTTGTACAGCTGGAAAGCCGAAGTTCAACTTAAAAGAGCATCAAAATGAAATATAAATCAATACATATAAAAATCGTCTTGACTCTTGGCTCTTGTTTCTTGAGTCTTTTTGCAAACGCTCAAAAATTAGAAACATTAATTAATGAAGCGTTAGAGAATAATCCCGAGATTCAAAAGTTCGAGTTGCAATACAAAAGAGTTTCAGAAAAAGTGAATGAAGTCAATACCATTCCAAATACTGAATTTGGCGTGGGCTATTTTTTTAGTGAACCAGAAACACGTACAGGTGCACAAAGGTTTAAAGTGTCAGCAAAACAAATGTTGCCTTGGTTTGGTACAATTAACTCTCGTGAAGACTATGTAACGTCACTTGCAGATGCTAAATACGAAGATATTGTTATTGCCAAACGTAAACTAATGGCTTCAGTATCGCAATCCTATTACAATTTGTATGCAAACCAAGCAAAACAGCAAGTTTTGACCGATAATATAAAATTGTTGGAAACCTATGAAACTATGGCGTTGACTTCTGTTGAGGTAGGTAAAGCATCGGCAGTAGATGTTTTGCGTTTACAAATGCGACAAAACGATTTACAGCAATTAAAAGATGTGTTGCAACAACAGTTTTTAGCAGAACAAACCAATTTTAATAACCTTTTGAATAGGAAAAATGATGTTGTGGTTACTGTGGTAGACAGTTTAACGATTCCTATGGAAGATTTTGAAATCAATACTGAAAATCTATCGGTACATCCTGAATTAGTAAAGTTTGATAAACTCTATCAGTCTGTAGAAAAATCAG
The DNA here is from genome assembly GCF_049942685.1 of Winogradskyella sp. HB-48. GTDB lineage: Bacteria > Bacteroidota > Bacteroidia > Flavobacteriales > Flavobacteriaceae > Winogradskyella. The sequence goes on along the minus strand of NZ_CP187934.1, from coordinate 649,665 downwards.
AATTACTAAATCAAAAAGAAAACAGTCCAATGATTGGTTTCGGGTTAGATTATATCAATGTAGAAGAAAGACCAGATATGAATTTCTCTGATAACGGTAAAGATATTGTAATGCCTATGGTTTCGGTGTCCATTCCCATTTTTAATAAGAAATACAAATCTATTTCCAAACAAAACGAACTGGAACAGCAAGAAATCAATTATCAAAAACAAGAACGTTTAAACAGTTTAAAAACTGTATTGGATAAAGCTATTAATGACCGTATTTCAGCAAGAATAAGCAATAGTACAGCAACAAAAAACCTGAAACAAGCTAAAGATGCAGAGCAAATCCTTATTAAAAGCTATGAAACCGGAACAATCAATTTTAACGATGTTTTGGATATTCAGGAATTGCAATTAAAGTTTCAAATAAATCAAATTGAAGCAGTGAAAAATTATTATTTACAGAGTACTATAATTAATTATTTAGCCAATTAAGCGATGAAAAGTATTAATAAAATAACAGTTCTTTTTTTAATAATAGCCTCTGTGCTTTCTTGTCAAGAAACTAAAAAAAGTACACATGCGATTGATGTTAAATATTTTGGAGCTTTAAAAACTATTATGTCAGGCAATATTCAATCTGCTATTGCTTTGGATAGTCTTTCAAATCAAAAAAACTTTTACGCACTTGGAGCAGTTGAAAACTTAAAGGGTGAAATCCAAATTTTCAATAGTAAACCCAGTAATAGTTCAGTTTTAGATGGTAGTTTATCTATTTCTGATACTTATGATATTAATGCATCTTTATTAGTTTATGCAAATGTTGATGTTTGGGTTGATTATCAAATTGACAGTAAACTAACTAAAAGCGAATTGGAATCTCTTATTCTCAACAAAGCAAAAGAGAATAAAATTAATATAGATAAACCGTTTCCATTTCTTATTGAAGGCAATATAGCATCATTAGATTGGCACGTGATAGATTGGAAAGAAGGAGACACAATCCATAACCATAAAAAGCACAAAGAATCGGGTTTGAATGATGTGTTAAATGATACTGAAGTTGAAATTATTGGTTTCTATTCAACAAAACACAAAGCCATTTTTACACATCACACAACAAATATGCATATGCATTTTAAAACAGATGATAACATGGTTGCTGGTCATATTGATGACTTGTTTATAAATAATGCAGTAACATTAAAATTACCTAAACAATGACACATACATTATTTATAAAAAATATGGTCTGTAATCGCTGTAAAATGTCAATTCTTAAACTTTTAAATGATGAAGGCATCGAAGTAGAAGCTATTCAACTTGGAAAAATAACAGTTAAAGAAAACCCAAATAATGATTATTTAAAATTTGAAAAGAATTTAAATGAATTAGGTTTTGAATTGATTAAAGACCCTACAAAAGCGTTGGTAGAAAAGATTAAGGTGAATCTTATTGAACATATAGAAAAGAATGATACAAATGTTATTCTCGCAAAACTTGAAAGTGAAATGGGTAAGAGCTATTCCATATTGAGTAAAACCTTCAGTAAGTCAGAGGGTATAACATTAGAAAAATACTTTATAAACCTAAAAATTGAAAAGGTTAAGGAATATATCCAGTTACAAGAGCTGAATTTTTCAGAAATAGCGTACAGTCTCAATTACAAAAATAGCAGTCATTTAGCAAAACAGTTTAAACAGGTCACAGGAATGTCTATGACTGATTTTAAAAACCTACAAATAGATAACAGAAAACCATTAGACCAAATTGTATAAATATTATCCAATATTAGGAAAACCATACTGGCAAGTGTAAGGTAGTTTTGTGGGTTAACTTTAAAATATGAAAATAATGAAACACAAATATCAAATTCAGGGAATGACCTGTAAAGGTTGTATGAGAACTGTTAATAATGCTTTATCAGAAGTTGAGGGTGTGAAAAATGTAGAGATTGATTTTGAAGCATCAACAGCTGTTGTAGAAATGCAAAAGCATATTCCATTAGCTACTTTTGAAAAAGCATTGCAAGAAAAGAAAGCAAAGTACCATATTCATCCCTACAAAAATGATGAAATGGTTACGCGTACGTTTCCTGTAAATGGCATGACCTGCAACGGTTGTAAATCGCACGTAGAAAATACCCTTTCAAAAGTAGAAGGTGTTACTAATGTTTCGGTTGATTTAGAAAAAGCCGAAGCCACAATCGATATGAAATCTGAAATTCCGATTGAAACATTTCAAGATATTCTTGAAAATGACGGAGGCACTTACAGCATATACAAAGCAGGTCAACGACCAGAATCTAATCAAGAAGAAAAACAGAAACCTAAAGGCAAAGGTACATGCACATTTTATTGCCCAATGCATTGCGAAGGTGATAAAACCTACGATAACCCAGGCGATTGCCCTGTATGCGGAATGGACTTGGTAGAAGAACAAAATCTATCAATATCAAATGCAGAACAATGGACTTGTCCAATGCACCCTGAAGTTGTAAAAGACGAAGCAGGTTCTTGTCCCATTTGCGGTATGGATTTAGTACCAATGAAACCAGATCTTTCTGCTGAAGAAAAAACGTATAAAAAACTATTGAAAAAGTTTTGGGTAGCAACAGCATTTACACTGCCTGTTTTCTTAATAGCTATGAGCGAAATGCTCAATAGCAACCCGTTATACGACATAATGGAGCAGAAATATTGGAATTGGGTACAATTCGTTTTATCTATTCCTGTCGTGTTTTATGCGACTTGGATGTTCTTTGAACGAGCTTACAAAAGCATTAAAACGTGGAACCTCAATATGTTTACACTTATTGGAATTGGTGCAGGTGTAGCGTGGACATTCAGTGTTTTTGGTATGTTATTCCCTGATGCGTTTCCCAATGAATTTAAAACCGAATCGGGAGCAGTTCACGTGTATTTTGAGGCGGCAACAGTTATTCTAACATTAGTGCTTTTAGGTCAATTATTAGAAGCTCGCGCTCACAGTAAAACCAATTCAGCAGTAAAGGAATTACTCAAATTAGCACCTAATAAAGCTGTAAAAATAGTTGATGGTGAAGAAATAGAAGTGAGTATTGACAAGATAGAACTTAACGATATTCTTAAAGTAAAACCAGGTGATAAAATCCCTGTTGATGGTATTATTACAGAGGGTGAAACCAGTATTGACGAATCAATGATTACAGGTGAACCTATTCCAGTTAATAAGGTTAAAGATGATAAAGTTAGCAGTGGAACAATAAATGGCAACCAATCCTTTTTAATGAAAGCTGAAAAAGTCGGTAGCGATACACTTTTATCACAAATCATACATATGGTAAACGATGCCAGTAGAAGTCGAGCACCTATTCAAAATCTTGCAGATAAAGTATCGGGTTACTTTGTGCCTGTAGTTGTCATTATATCATTAATAACGTTTGCAATTTGGGCTATTTGGGGGCCAGAACCTGCTTACGTTTATGCGTTGGTTAATGCGATTGCAGTTCTAATTATAGCGTGTCCTTGTGCGTTAGGTTTAGCAACACCTATGTCGGTTATAGTTGGTGTGGGTAAAGGTGCTCAAAATGGGGTGCTTATCAAAAATGCCGAAGCTCTTGAAAAAATGAATAAGGTAAATACCCTTATTGTGGATAAAACAGGAACAATTACGGAAGGTAAACCAACAGTTGAAACCGTAGGTTCTTTTAGTGATGATTATAACGACAAAAAGGTACTTCAATACATCGTCTCGTTAAATACCAATAGTGAACATCCTTTAGCAGAGGCTACTGTAATATATGGAAAAGAGTATAATGTTGAAATACTAAAATCGGATAGTTTTAGTGCGATTACAGGAAAAGGAGTTGAAGCTAAAATAGATGGTAAAAATGCAGCATTAGGGAATCCTAAAATGATGGAGTATGCAAAAGGTGAAATTACTTCCGAAATGCAAAAAGAAGCCAAGTCATTTCAAAAGCAAGGGAAAACAGTTTCTTATTTGGCTATCGATAAAAAAGTGGTGGGTTATGTAGTTATAGGTGATAAAATTAAAGACACCAGTGCAAAAGCTATACAAGAACTGCAAAGCAAAGGAGTTGATGTAATAATGCTTACAGGCGATAATCACGATACAGCACAAGCGGTAGCATCAGAATTGAATCTGGCAGATTTTAAAGCGAGTATGTTACCCGAGGACAAATTAAAAGAAGTTGAGAAACTTCAAAATGAAGGTAAAGTGGTTGCTATGGCAGGTGATGGCATTAATGATGCACCTGCATTGGCAAAAAGTGATGTAGGTATTGCAATGGGTACAGGAACAGATGTCGCTATTGAAAGTGCAATGATTACATTGGTTAAAGGCGATTTGCACGGTATAGTAAAAGCTCGTCATTTAAGTAGTGCAGTAATGAAGAATATCAAACAGAATTTATTCTTCGCATTAGTTTATAATACGTTAGGTGTACCTATTGCAGCAGGTGTGTTATTTCCATTTTTTGGAATTTTATTATCACCAATGATAGCAGCTTTGGCAATGAGTTTTAGTTCAGTGTCAGTTATTGCAAATGCGTTACGTTTAAGAAGGATAAAAATATAGTTATGATAAACAGGCATACAGCATTAAAAATTAGAAAAACACATCGCTATTTAAGTCTCTTTTTAGGCATTCAATTCTTGTTTTGGACAATTAGTGGCTTGTATTTCAGTTGGACAAATATTGATGATATTCACGGAGACCATTTTAAGAATTTGGATTATCAACCACAAACGTTCAATAATTTAATAAGCCCATCAACACTAAATACTTCTAATGGAGTCAATACTATTGAATTAAGAGACATCAATAATACACCCTATTATTGGGTAAATAATGAGAAGCTGTTCAATGCTTTAGATGGAACAAAAAAGAATTTTATTTCAAAAGAAGAAGCTCTTTACATCGCAAAAAATTATATAAAAAGTGGTTTAGAAGTAGAATCAATAGAGCAAATCAACGAGGTAGGTAAACACCACGAATACAGAGAACGTTTATTGCCTGCTTATGTGATTTCTTATAAATCTGATGAAGCATTAAAAGCCTATGTGTCTCTAAAAGATGGAAAGTTTCAAACCGTAAGACATCGTAGTTGGCGTTGGTTCGATTTTTTATGGATGACGCACACTATGGATTATGAAGGCAGAGATAATTTCAACACGACTGTACTAAGAGCATTTTCTTTGTTAGGATTGATAACGGTTTTAAGTGGTTTTTTACTGTGGTATACGTCATCACCTTCAATTAGAAAGATGACTAAAAGAAGAAAAATTAAAAATAGTTAAACAAAAATATTATGGAAAACAACAACAATATGAAAAAGTCAAACTATAGAAAATTTGGACTAATGCTATTAGTGTCATTCATTATGATGTATGCCATTATGTTTTTAAATGTGTTTGAATTAGACCATATTATGTTAAGCACCACAAGAGCCTATATGACGTTGCTAATGGTTGCGCCAATGGCAATTTCAATGCTTTTGTTTATGTGGAAAATGTATGAAAACACTAAACTTAACTATGCTATTATTGGTGCTTCAATTATTGTTTTTATGGGATGTCTCTATGGATTAAGAACACAAACACCAATTAGTGATATTCAATGGATGAAAGCAATGATACCACATCATTCATCAGCAATATTGACAAGCTCGAATGCTAACTTTAATGATGCGGAAGTTCAAAAGTTAGCAAATGACATTATAAAAGCACAAGAAAAAGAAATTGCAGAAATGAAAGCAATGATAAAACGAATAGAAAATGAAAACAAATAAGATACTAATCTATTTAGGAATATTAGCAGTTGGTTTATTATTAGGTTGGTTGCTATTTGGCGGTAGTTCTAATAGAGCGTCGAGCAAGAATCACAAAGAGTTTACAGAAACTAATCAAATGTGGACATGCTCTATGCACCCACAAATTATGCAACCAGAGCAAGGTGATTGTCCCATTTGTGGAATGGACTTAATTCCTGCCGAAGCGGGTTCAGATGGTTTAACAGCAGATCAGTTTAAATTAACTGCAAATGCAATGGCTCTAGCAAACATCCAAACTACCGTTATAGGTGATGGTGTAGCAGAAAATAGAACAATAAAATTATCAGGTAAAATATCTGAAAATGAAGAAGTTAATGCAGTGCAAGTCAGTTATTTTTCTGGTAGAATTGAGCGTTTAAATATCAGTTTTACAGGTGAAGTAGTTCGTAAAGGACAACTTTTGGCAACTATTTATTCACCAGAATTATATGCAGCACAACAAGAATTGATAACTGCGGCTTCTTTAAAAGAATCGCAACCTGCTTTATACAAAGCAGTACGTAATAAATTAAAACTGTGGAAACTTTCTGAAAACCAAATCAATCAAATTGAATCATCTGGTAAAGTCATTGAAAATTTTCCTGTCTATGCTACGGTTTCTGGAACAGTAACTGAAAAATTAGTGGAACAAGGCGATTATATCAAACAAGGTCAACCTTTATTAAAAATTGCTAACCTCAATACGGTTTGGGCAAATTTTGATATGTATGAAAATCAGATTGAACTATTCAAAAAAGGGCAAGAAGTTAATATAATCACCAATGCATATCCTAATAAACAATTTAAAGGAAAGGTAGATTTTATTGACCCTGTTTTAAATAACAAAACACGAACTGTAGATTTACGGGTGGTATTAGATAATAAAGAAGACATTTTTAAACCAGGAATGTTTGTAACCGCAGAAATTGAAAGTGATAAAACCAATGCAAATGAAGTAATAATGATACCATCTTCGGCAGTACTTTGGACAGGCGAACGTTCTGTTGTGTATTTAAAAACCAATCCAAATGAACCTGTTTTTGAATTGAAAGAAGTGGCTTTAGGTAATAAAATCGGAGATAATTATGAGGTATTAGAGGGATTATTTACAGGAAATGAAATTGTTACCAACGGAGCATTTACTGTAGATGCAGCAGCCCAATTACAAGGAAAAAAATCAATGATGAATAAGCAAGGTGGTAAAACAACAACAGGTCACGAAGGTCATTTAGGTATGGATAATAATTCAAAAAATGAAATCGACCATACTAATATGAATGAACGCTTAAAAGTGTCAGAGAAATTTCAAGAGCAATTAAATGAGGTATACAATGATTACATCAATTTAAAAGATGCATTAGTAAAAGAAGACTCAAAAGGTAGTTCACAAAATGCAACTTCTTTACTATCAAATTTGGGTAAGACAGATATGAAATTGCTTAAAGATGAAGCACACAATCATTGGATGTCATTAATAGATGAGATAAAATCTTCTACAACTTCAATAGCCGGTTCACAAGACATTAAAACCCAAAGAAATCATTTTAAACACTTGTCTTCACATTTTATAAAAGCGGTTCAAATGTTTGGTGTAAAAGAAAAGGTCTATGTAGAATTTTGCCCTATGGCAGATAACAATAACGGAGCCTATTGGTTAAGTAAAGAAGAACAAATCTTGAATCCATATTTTGGTAATGCAATGCTTAAATGTGGTGAGGTTAAACAAGTAATAGAAAAGTAAACAATAATTAAATTTTTTTAAAAATGAAAAGAGTAATTTTAAGTGTAGCTGTAATGGCAGCTATGGGATTAACAAGTTGCAAAAGCGAAACTAAAAAAGTTGAAGAAATTACAACTACAGAAGCAGCAAAAGAAATCGCAATGACAGATTTATCTTTTGGCGTAAGAGGTAATTGTGGTATGTGTAAAAATACCATTGAAAAAGCAGCCAATAGTGTTGAAGGTGTTACTGATGCAAACTGGGATAAAGACAAAAAGAAAATAGATGTATCTTTCGATAGTTCTAAAACAGATGCAATGGCAATTCATAATGCAATCGCAGCTTCAGGGTATGATACTGAAAAAGTAGCAGGTAATGAAGAAGCCTATAAAAATTTACCTGGTTGTTGCCAATACGACCACGAAATGATGATGAATCAATCTGGAGAAATGAAAAGTGATGACCATTCAAATCACGACCATTAATAATGAACAGAAAAGAACACTGGGAAAACGTCTTTAAAACAAAATCTCTAAATGAGGTAAGTTGGTTTGAACCAATACCAAAAACCTCATTATCATTTATTGAAATAGCAAATCTGTCTAAATCAGATAAGATAATTGATATTGGAGGTGGTGATAGTTTTTTGGTAGATCATTTATTAAAATTAGGCTACACAAATATTACAGTGTTAGATATTTCGGAAGCAGCAATTGAAAGAGCTAAAAAAAGACTAAAAAATCAGACAGATGATGTTACTTGGATTGTATCGGATGTTTTAGATTTCGTTCCAACTGAAAAATATCATTTTTGGCACGATAGAGCGTCATTTCATTTTTTAATTGATGAATTTCAAATCAAAAAGTATCAACAACTGGTACAACAGAATATCGAGAAAAATGGAAATTTAGTAATAGGTACATTTTCAGAAAACGGACCAAAAAAGTGTAGTGGTTTAGAAATAAATCAATATTCTGAAAAATCTATGGAAGACTTGTTTAATGTTTCATTTTCTAAACAAAAATGCATTAATAAGTCACATACAACGCCTTTTGATACAAATCAGAATTTCACGTTTTGTTGGTTCAAGAGATTATAATTAGATTGTTTTCCTGATATTGTTGAACTTTTTTAATTTCAATAATCAATTTTAACAATTAATAAAAGAGTCTTTTACAGAAGGCTCTTTTTTATTTTTTAAGGGCATGTTGTCCCTATTGTTGTCTCTTTAACACTAAAAAAACCCTGAAAAACAATGTTTTACAGGGTTTAAAGGTGGTGCCTCCAGGAATCGAACCAGGGACACAAGGATTTTCAGTCCTTTGCTCTACCAACTGAGCTAAGGCACCAGTTGCTTAAATAAGCGGATGCAAATATAAATTCATTTTTAGTATTACCAAAAAGAAAATTGTAAAATTTGATTTTATAAATTTGCTTCTTATTAAAATTGTATGAATCTCATAGTTGACGTTGGGAATACCTTTGTGAAATTTGCTGTTTTTCAGAATGATGAACTTATTCATAAAGTAAGTTTTAAGCTCTCAAAATTTAAAAAAGAGTTCAAAAAGCTTAAAAGAGATTTTCCAAAATTGAAAACAGCTATCATTTCCTCTGTTGGCAGATTATCTAAAAAGGAAATAGAGATAGTAAAGGAAGAATTAGAAGTTCTAGAATTAAACCATAAGATAAAATTACCCTTTAAAAATCTTTACAAAACTCCAAAAACGCTTGGCGTAGACCGTATTGCCTTGGTAAGTGCTTCAGTAAATCAATTTCCTGATAACAATGTGTTGATCATAGACGCTGGAACGTGTATTACATACGACTTTGTTAACGAAAAAAATGAATATTTAGGAGGAGCTATTTCGCCTGGTATTAGATTAAGATATCATGCGCTTCATAATTTAACGGCTAACCTTCCGCTATTAGATAAAAACCAGCCAGAGAGCATAATTGGTAACTCAACCGAATCTTCTATACATTCAGGAGTTGTTATGGGAGTTGTTAAAGAAATAGATGGGGTAATAGACCAATATAAAGCTGAACATCAAGATTTAACAGTTATTTTAACAGGTGGTGACGCCAATTTTTTGTCAAACCAATTAAAAAATAGCATATTTGCGAACTCAAATTTTCTTTTAGAGGGTTTGAATTACATTCTAGATTTTAATTCAAAATAATGATAAAGAGACTCATTGTAATTTGTATTGCAATTATAAGTTCTAGTGTTTTTGCGCAACAAGGTACTGCATCACCATATTCATTTTACGGAATAGGTAGCCTCAAATTTAAAGGTACGGTAGAAAATCGTAGTATGGGTGGTATCAGTGTTTATTTAGATAGCATACACCTTAATTTAAGAAATCCTGCTTCTTATGTTGGTAAAAATGTAGATGCTTACCCATATGATGGAGAAAGTCGGCCAGTAAAGTTTGCAGTAGCAGGTACTTCTTCTAATACCACATTAAAAGGAAATTCAGGAGAGGCAGAAGGCAATAGCTCTACTTTTGATTATATAGCCTTGTCGGTACCAATTGGTAAGTTTGGTTTTGGCTTTGGACTCATGCCATATACTTCTGTTGGTTATAAGTTGGACGATATTAATGATAATGAAGATATTATAAATCGTTTTAGTGGAGAAGGTGGTGTCAATAGAGTTTTTGCAGGTTTTGGTTATCAGATTTCAAAAAAGCTAGGATTTGGTGTTGATATTAATTACAATTTTGGAAACATTCAGAATTCTGCTATTGAGTTTGCTTATACACAAGATGGTGATTTGGTTGAGCTACAAACGAGAGAAGATAGTAGGTCTGATTTGAGTGGTTTAGACGTAAATTTTGGATTGGCATATAAGACCAAGATATCCAATAATTTAGAACTCTCTGCAACAGCTACCTTTGCACCAGAAAGTAAATTGTCTTCAGAGAATGTTCGTACAATCTCCACAATAGATGTTACAACTACAGGTACGGAAACTGTATTGAATACATTAGAAATTGATTTAGAGAGCCAAAACCTAAGAAATACAGATTTAACTTTGCCATCTCGTTGGTCTTTAGGTGCAGGTTTGGGTAAACCTCAATCATGGTTTGTTGGTGCTGAGTATACTTTACAAAATACAAGCAATTTTTCTAACCCGTTTTATAGCAATGATATTTCGAGTTTTGAAAATGCTTCGCAATTTTCTTTAGGGGGTTTTTATATTCCTGATTTTGATGCGTTTACTGGGTATTTTAAACGCGTGGTTTATAGAGCTGGAATAAACTTTGCTAATACAGGTTTAGTGGTTAAAAACGAATCGATAAAAGAGTTTGGCATATCTTTTGGTTTAGGATTACCAGTTGGTCAAAGATCTCGCGATCCTTTTTCAAATTTAAACCTAGGACTTGAAATTGGAAAACGAGGAACAACTAACAATAATTTAATCCAAGAGAATTTTATAAACTTCAACGTAAGTTTATCTTTAAACTCTAGATGGTTTAGACAAAAGAAGTACAACTAACAATAAATAAAAGATGAAGACGAGAATTACTATACTACTAGCGGCTCTTTTTATGAGTTTCAACATTAGTTTTGCTCAACAAGATGAAGAGTGTATGAACAACCTATCAATTTTTGATAGTTATGTGAAAACAAAAAAATATGATGATGCCTATGAACCATGGAAAATAGTTCGTAACAAGTGCCCAAAATTCAATAGAGCAATCTACGTGCATGGTGAAAAAATATTAACACACAAAATCGAAAACTCAACAGGAGCAGAGCAAGTAGCCCACATCAACGACTTAATGTTGCTTTACGATCAAAGTAGAGAGAATTTTCCATCAAATTATGATCTAGGTGAGATTTTAGTGGATAAAGCTAACTTGGCGTATAAATACAAGAAAGAACTTGGAGTATCCTCTCAAGAAGAATATGATATGTTTCAAGATGCTTTTAATAGGGACAAGAAGAACTTTACAAATGCTAAAGGACTTTATACTTACTTTTCTTTGGCCGTAGATTTATTCGATGAAGGTAAATTAGAGGCTCAAAAGATGTTCGATAAGTATGATGATATTATTGAAATTATTGAAAAAATCATAGATGGGAATACTTCAAAGTTAAATGAACTTGTTAAAAAAGAAGAAAACGGCACGTCTTTGACAAACAGAGAGGAAAAGTTGAAAAAATATTACGAGTCTAGTATAAATGCCTTTGAAGAGCAAGTTATACCAAGTATGGATCAAAAACTTGGGCAAAGAGCAACTTGCGATGTATTAATACCTTTGTATGAAAAAAACTATGAGAATAATAAAAGTGATGGTTTATGGTTACAGAGAGCTATGAATCGTATGTATGCCAAAGGTTGCAAAGAAGATCCGTTATTCTTAAAGTTAGTTCAGCAAAAAAATAGTTTAGAGCCAAGTGCAGATACATCATACTACTTGTATTTATTAACAGGCGAGCAGAAGTATTTTAATCAAACTTTAGACCTAGAATCTGATCCACTTAAAAAAGCAAAGCTTTATAAAAAGTTAGCAAATGAATTAAAGGACAAAGGGAGTTATGGACAAGCCAGACAATACTATATGGAATCCATGAAGCTAAACCCTTCTGATGGTTCACCTTACATAGCTATCGCGTCAATGTACGCCAAGAGTGCTAATAGCTGTGGTGACTCTAACTTTAATAAAAGAGCAGTATTCTGGTTAGCGGCTTTAGAAGCTGAAAAGGCAGGTAGAGTAGATAGTCGTTTAAAATCTGCAGCAGAAAAATCTGCAGCTAGTTATAGAGCAAGTGCACCTTCAAAATCAGATATTTTTACTGAAGGTAATGCGGGACAAACTATAAGGATTGGATGCTGGATAGGGCGTTCTGTAACTGTACCAAACCTTTAATGAATCTAAGAAATTCACATATTATAAAGAACTTAGTCACAGTGTTTGCTGTGACTTTGTTTTTTTCTTGTGAAAATGATTTCAGCGATGTTCAAAAAGTTGGAGTACTCCAAAACCAACCAATAGGAGAAGCTGAGAATATTGACTTAAAATATACGGAGCTTATCGAAGACTCTGTAAGGCTAAAGGCAAATCTCATTAGCCCCAAAATGCTCGATTATTCTAATCGAGACTTTGCTTTCTCTGAATTTCCAAAAGGTATTGTTTTAAAAGTATATGATAAAGAAGGCAAAATAACTACTATAACATCCCGTTATGCCATTTTTTATACAGATACAGATATCATAGATTTAAGAGGAAATGTAACCATCACAACCCATCAAAACGAAAAACTGGTAACAGAGCAGTTGTACTACAACGAAAAGTTAGAATGGGTTTTTACTAACGAGCCATGGGTGTTTAATAGAATCGAAGGCCCTTCCCATGGTATTGGTTTTGACTCTGATAAAGATTTTAAGAAATTTCAGATGATAGAATACGGTGGCGATTTTGAACTCGATAATTAACTATCTTTGTAACTTAATTTTACTTAGATAACTACTCATGAAACTTCTAAAAATATTTCAATACGCTTACATCATATTTGCAATTTTGTTTCTTTGGGATGCAATTACTAATTGGTCTGTAGATAGAAATAGGTCATATATGTCTCTTTTCTTTGTGGCTTTAGCAGTATTTATGTTCTTTTTTAGAAAGCGTTTTGCAAGTAAATTTCAAGATAGAAATAAAGACTAGTATATGACTTTAGATATAGTCATAATTGTAGTTACACTTATACTTTCAGCATTTTTTTCTGGGATGGAGATTGCTTATGTGTCCTCTAATAAAATACACATAGAACTAGAGAAAAAGCAGGAAGATTTCCTCGGTAAAATATTAACGAAGTTAACAGCAAAACCATCTAAATATATTGCTACCATGCTAATTGGTAACAATATAGCCTTAGTTATTTATGGTCTAAAAATGGGCGATGTGTTAGTAAGGTGGTTTCAATCCATGTTGCCTTCAGATAGCAGTATTTTAACCTATCTGTTCCATGATTTGCAGTTGTTAACGCAAACCATAATTTCAACATTTATAATATTAATTACAGCAGAGTTTTTGCCAAAGGTGTTTTTTCAAATTTACGCCAATACCTTAATGAAGATCTTAGCGTTACCAACTTATATATTTTACGTCTTTTTTAGTTGGATTTCTGACTTAGTGCTTTGGATTTCGGATGCTGTATTAAAAAATATTTTTAGAGCTAAAGGTGAAGATGTGGTTTTGGCGATGACCAAAGTAGAGCTTGGAAATTATATCAGCGAGCAAATGGAATCTGTAGAGGATCATGAAGAGGTTGATAGTGAAATTCAAATATTTCAAAATGCGTTAGAATTTTCAGAAGTAAAAGCAAGAGAGGTTATGGTGCCACGTACCGAAATTTCCGCGGTAGACATCTCAGAATCCATTGAAAATTTAAGCCAACTGTTTATTGAAACTGGGAGGACAAAAATTATTGTTTATAAGGATAGTATTGATGATATTTTAGGGTATGTGCATGCTTTTGAGTTGTTTAAAAAGCCCAAGAATATTAAATCCATTATTATTCCAGTAAGTTTTGTGCCAGAGACTATATTGATTAAAGATGTACTTAATATATTAACCAAAAAGCGTCAAAGTATAGCTGTAGTCATTGATGAATATGGTGGCACATCTGGTCTTATGTCTGTTGAGGATATTATTGAAGAATTATTTGGCGAGATAGAAGATGAACACGATACACTTGAAATGATAGAAGAGCAAATCGATGAAGATACTTATAGATTTTCTGCTAGGCTCGAGGTAGATTACATTAATGAAGCTTATAAACTCAATCTTCCAGAAAGTGAAACCTATGAAACCTTAGGAGGATTAATTGTTGATGAAACTGAAGGTATACCAGAGAAAAATGAGGATATTGTAGTTGAGAATTTCAAGTTCACAATTGAAGAAGTATCTTCCACAAAAATAGATATTGTTAAGCTTAAAATTCTCGGTGAAGACTAATGATCACTAGAGCTTACAAAAACTATACTTCTCCTTTTATTATTTATTAGAAAATACTATTTTCGCAGACTTATTTATACGAAAAAATTAAGAAATGGCAATTTTAAATAAAATTAGACAGCGTTCACTAATCTTAATATTAGTAATAGCATTAGCATTGTTTGCTTTCGTTATACAAGGCGTAATTGATAATCCAAATGCATTTTCAAATTCTCAGGGTGTCATAGCAACTGTAAACGGAACAGATATCGAGAGAGATGATTTTCAACAAAAAGTAAAGAATTACCAGGATAGAGCGGGAGGAAGAATTTCTTCTACTCAGGCAATGAATGCTATTTATAATGAAGAATTGCGTAAAATCATTTTAGACGAAGAATATGAGGCACTTGGCTTATCAGTTGAAAAAGATGAAATGCGTGATTTACTTAAAAACAGCTTTCAATCCTATCCAGAATTTCAGGATGAAAATGGAAACTTTGATGTAAATCGTCTTAATGCCTTCATCAGCAACCTTAAAGATATAAGTCCAGATTCTGCACCATTAACTTCTGCAGGACAATCATTTAATATCAATTACGATATCTGGACAAATAATGAGCAGTCTATTGCGACAAATGCACTTCAGCAAACATATTATAACATGATTAAGGCTGGTGTTAGCACTACAATTGCAGAAGCTAAAGATGAGTATTTAGCCGACGCTAAAAATGTAGATATTCGTTTTGTACAGATACCTTATACTACAATTGCAGATAGTTTGGTAGAGGTTACGAAATCTGACATTAAGGCTTACATGAAAAAACATGAAGAAAAGTTTAAAGCAGATGCTAACAGAGAAGTGGTTTATGTAGAATTTAAAGAAGAAGCTTCTAAGGAAGACGAAGATGCAATTAAAGCTGCTCTTTTAAAATTAAAAAGTGACCAACCATTATATAACGAAAGTAGTGGAAACACAGACACTATTCCTGGCTTTGATACTGTAGAGGATGTAGCAGAGTTCATCAATTCTAATTCAGATATAAAGTATAATGATACATTCTTAAGAGCGGCTCAAATTCCTGGTGTAGCAAAAGATAGCTTAATGAAATTGGGAGTTGGTGATTACTATGGTCCTTACAAGGATGGTGAGTACTTTAAGCTTTCAAAGATGATTGCTAAAGCGCAAATGCCAGATACTGTAAAAGTTAGACATATATTGATTCCTTATGCTGGTGGTCAGAGAGCTGATGCATCTGTGACAAAAACACCAGAAGAAGCTAAGGAAACAGCTGATAGTATATTGGCAAAAATAAAGAGTGGCACTAAGTTTATGGATTTGTTAGAGTTGTCATCTGATAAAGTGAGTAATGAAGATGATGGTGAAATAGAGTTTGCATACAACGCAGGTATGGCACCAGAATTTAAGGCATTTGCTTTTGATAATAAGAAAGGTGATATTGATGTAGTTGGCACTTCATTTGGCTACCATGTTATTGAAATCTTAGAGCAGAAGAGTTTTAACGATACATATAAAATTGGTACACTAGCTAGAAAAATTGAACCATCTCAAAAAACATTAGATGAAGTTTATAATAATGTGTCTAAGTTTGAGATAGCAGCAAAAGATGCTGATTTTAATGAGTTAGCTAAAGAGCGTCAATTAACGGTAAAACCCATTACCTTCAAAGAATTAGACGAAAATATGCCAGGTTTAGGAAGTCAGAGACAAGTAGTGCGTTGGGCATTTGAAGAAACTACAGATGTAGGTGATTACAAAAATTTCCCGATTTCTGGTTTTGGCTTTATTGTAGCTAAATTAGTAGAAAAGAACGAGGAAGGTTTAATGAGTGTTGAAGATGCATCAGTAACTGCTCTTCCTGAAATCAGAAAAGAGAAGAAGGCAAAAATGATTCGTGAGAAGATTAAAGCAACTTCTGTAGATGAGATTGCTAAAAATCAAGGTCAGAGTCCAAAAACTGCAGCAGCTGTAACATTAAAAAATACTACGCTAGCAGGAGCTGGTGTTGAGCCAAAAGTAATTGGAGCAGCATTTGGTTTAGAGCAAGGTAAAACTTCTAAGCCTATAGATGGTGAAAAAGGTGTCTACGTTATTGAGGTAACTAAAATAACTGAAGCTACGGAATTGGATAACTATACATCTATTATGAACAGACTTAATGCAACTAGACGTGGGGCTGTGCAAGGAAAAGTATACCTAGCATTAGAAAAGGCAGCTGAGATTGAAGATAACAGAGCTAAAACAGTTTACTAGAAAAAGTAATTAACTATACAGGGAAAAAGAGGCTTTGCAGAAATGTAAAGCCTTTTTTAATTCATTACCATTTCAGAATATGGTATTACAGTCTCAAGGCCTTTAGATTTAAAGTATGCTGATGGATTATTTTCAGAAGTGACCAGAATAAAATCGCCTCCCCAAGCACCAAGACTTTTTATAGATCCATCATAATCAGTGAAAAATTTAGACTTAACAGGTTCTTGATTTAAAAGCTCTGATATAATGTTTTCGTGCTTGTCGATTAGTTGTTCAAATATCGACAAAGACTTGGCTGTTATAATTTCTTCAGTGATATCATTAATACTATTTAAAATAGAATCACTAATCTTGTTTAGCAATTTGTAAGCTTTAATACCATCTCTGCTGTTTTGTTTTTTATTTAGGTAAACAAAGTATAGATTATCTTTAAACGAAGGGTTAAAGTCTACAGCATTAACCATAGGACGTTTTGAATTGTCGAGTTGAAAAGTTATTGGAGTGTTATGTTTTGCACAAGCTATGTCATAACCACTACCACCAAAAGTTTTGTCTAACAACTGGTAAGCATCTACATTTGCCCATTGGGAGATATTATTTATGAGTGTAGAGGATGTGCCTAATCCCCAGTTTCTATTAAAATTTAGATGTGTTGAAATAGTATAGCCTTGATTTGTGCTGAGAAAATTAGGATTCAATTCTTGGGTAGCTTTAAGAATCTGTTTTAGCCTTTTAGAAATATCATTGCCACCCTGAATTTGTTCAATGATCTCGCCATCATCAATAATTAGAGTATTCTCAAACCAAATATTACCATTTTCATCAAAGCTTTTCCAAAAAATGGTGTTGGTATTGTTTTCTTCAACTTTTAAACTCTGTCCAAATTTTGTAGGTAATGCTAAAGCCTTTGCGCCATCTAGTACGACATATTCACCAGTGAGCAGCAGTTTGCCGTTGCTTTGATATGTTTCTATAGATTGGTTTTCGGTGGCTGAGCGTAGTCGAAGCCACAATTTGTAATGACTCTCATTCTTGCATTCTGCCAGATTTTTTAATTCTCTAAGTTGGTTTTTTATCAAAGCTTCTTTTTTTGCCTTACTCCAACCTTGAATTTGTTTTTCTCTATAAAATGCATCATCAATTCTTTGAAACTCCTCAATATATTTTAGTTTTACAGGTAATCGTTTTTTTGTGTGATTTGCACCTTTACCATCATTATGCTCCGCAACACTTTTTTCAATATCAATAGTACTACCAGTATAATAAGAACCATCAGAGCATTCTAATATATAAACGTATCCTTTTGGCATTATATAATTAATAATGTGACTTCGACTACGCTCAGTCACCAGATTAAATTAAATTTTTCTTATTTTTTCAATTGCCTCAACAACAGCACTATGCGTAACCACATTGGTTTTAAAATGTTCTACTATTTTCTTTTTTTCTTCAGAGGTCGCCTCAAACTGATTTAAAATATTCAATAAATGCATTTTCATGTGGCCTTCTTGAATACCAGTTGTGGTTAAGGATTTAACAGCAGCAAAATTCTGAGCTAAACCTGCAACTGCCACAATTTGCATTAAGTCTTTAGCCGTTGGGTTTTCCAGCATTTCTAAAGCGAACTTTACCAAAGGATGTAAAGTGGTTAAACCTCCAACTGTGCCTAAAGCTAATGGGATTTCAATCCAGAATCTAAATGTGTTATTTTCAATAGAGCAATGCGTTAAACTTTTATAGCTGCCATCTTTTGAAGCATAAGCATGTACACCAGCTTCAACAGCTCTAAAATCGTTTCCTGTAGCCAAAACAACAGCATCAATACCATTCATTATGCCTTTGTTGTGAGTTACCGCTCTATAAGGTTCAACTTCGGCAATATTAACAGCTTGCTTAAATTTTTGTGCAAATAGTTTCGGATTAGAAATATCCTTGCTTTTTAAATCCTCAATAGGGCAGGATACTTCGGCTCTAACTAAGCAATTAGGCACATAGTTAGAAAGAATACTCATTACAACATCGAGCTCGCTATTTAATTGCTTTTCAGCTTCTTGTTTAAACGTTTTTGCGAATTGCTCTAAACAAGAATTTATAAAATTGGCACCCATAGCATCTAACGTCTCAAACGTTGCATGTAGCTGATAATAATTTTCTAAATCTTCGGTTTTATCTCTAAGTTCAATATCTAAAATGCCACCACCACGACGTTCCATATTTTTGGTAATGGCTTTGGTGTCTTCAATTAGTTTAGGTTTTATACTCTCAAAAAATGATTGAAGATTATTAAAACTACCATTATATGCAAAATGAACCTGACCTATTTTTTCGGTCGAAATCACTTCAGCCTTAAAGCCTCCTCTGTCCAGCCAAAATTTAGCAGCTTTACTAGCAGCGGCAACAACAGAGCTTTCTTCAATCGCCATTGGTATGGTATAAAGCTTATTGTTTATTAAAAAATTTGGCGCAACACCGAGAGGTAAATAATAATTAGTAATGGTGTTTTCTATAAACTCGTCGTGTAATTTCTGGATATTCTCGTCTGCATTCCAATACTGCTCAACTAAGGATCTTGCAGCTTCTCTATCTGAAAAATATGTACCTATTAGCCATTCAATCTTTTCAGATTTAGTGAGCTTAGAAAAACCAGAAATAGCATTTGGCATAAGAAATTGATTTTAAATTGCAAAGATACTTAGGATTGGCATAAAATGTGTGCCCATTCTTCTATTATTGCCGATTTACTGTTAATAATGCCTGATTTTTGCATATTTTTTAGTAAACTTGGCATTGCTTTATTGAAAAAAGATTTAGATGAAATGCCTTCAGCAATAATTTTTCAAATCAACAGAAAACCATAAAATAGGCATTCCATCTGACCATTAAAATGAATAAGTATTAACAGATGAAATTGAGATACTTCGTAGCTATTATTGGACTCCTAACAACCACATTGATTTATGGTCAAAATAAGCAAATTACACTTGAAGAGATTTGGGGTGGGGCGTTTAGAACAGAAGGAATGCAGGCTTTGCACTCCATGAAAAACGGAAAACAATATTCGGTTTTAAATTACGATAGACAAAATGGAACAGCCACTATTGATATTTACGACTACAAAACTTTAGAAAAGGTTAAAACCTTGGTGTCTTCCTCAGATATATCGGAGATTCAAGGTTTTTTTGATTATACGTTTAGCGATGATGAAACTAAGGTCGTATTAACCACAAATGAAGAGCCTGTATACAGACGTTCTAGGTTGGGTGAGTATTATGTTTATGACTTGGAAACTAAAAAACTAACTAAGGTTGCAGACCATTTAATCCAAGAGCCAACGTTATCACCTGATGGGACTAAAATTGCTTACGGTTTTGAAAACAACTTATACTCTAAGGATTTAAAATCAGGGAATGTCACACAGATAACCTTTGATGGTGAAAAGAATAAAATCATCAATGGTATTACCGATTGGGTATATGAAGAAGAATTTAGTTTTGTTAGAGCTTTTGATTGGAATGCAGATAGTAATTTAATTGCTTTTATTCGTTTTGATGAATCTGAAGTTCCAGAATTTTCAATGGATGTGTATGGCTCTGGTTTATACCAAACACAACAAGTATTCAAGTACCCAAAAGCAGGAGAAAAGAACTCAATAGTATCCTTGCATTTATATGATTTGAAAACTGGAAAACTTAAAGAGCTAAAAGTTGATAAGACTTACGAAGATTTTTATATCCCAAGACTCAAGTGGACAAACGATGCCAATGTTTTAAGCGCACAATACATGAATCGTCATCAAAACGAATTAGATTTATGGTTCATAGATACTAATACTATGAATTATGACTTAGTGCTTGAAGAAAAGGATGACGCCTATATTGATGTAACTTTCAATCTAACATTCTTGAAGGATAATAGCTTTATTTGGACGAGTGAGAAGGATGGTTTTAACCATATTTACCATTACGATAAAAATGGAAAATTGATCAACCAAGTAACAAATGGTAATTGGGAAGTGACTGATTATTATGGGTTTAATGAAAAGGCCAACACCATTTACTTTCAATCTACTGAAAATGGGTCTATTAATAGAGATGTCTTTTCGATAAAGTTAAATGGCAAAGACAAAACGCGCTTAACAAAAACTGAAGGAACCAACAGCGCATCATTTAGTGCAGATTTTACATACTTTATCAATACACATTCTAGTGCTACGACACCATATGAATATACATTGCATAATTCAAAGTCGGGTGACTTGGTAAAAAGCATTAAGGATAATGATAAGTTGTCCCAAAAAGTAGGAGATTATGTGACTTCCGAAAAAGAATTTAGTAATATTAATGTCAATGGTAACGACTTAAACATGTGGATGATTAAGCCTGCAGATTTTGATAAAAACAAGCAGTATCCATTATTTATGTATCAATATTCAGGACCTGGATCTCAACAGGTGGCAAACCGTTGGAATGGTGCAAATGATTATTGGTATCAAATGTTAGCGCAACAAGGTTATATTGTAGTCTGTATAGATGGAAGAGGAACTGGATTTAAAGGTGCAGATTTTAAAAAAGTGACCCAAAAGGAATTGGGTAAATATGAGGTTGAAGACCAAATTGAAGCTGCTAAAAAATTGGGGGAACTACCATATATTGATGCCTCACGTATCGGAATTTGGGGCTGGAGCTATGGAGGCTTTATGAGTAGTAATGCATTATTTAAAGGTAATGATGTCTTTAAAATGGCTATTGCTGTAGCACCTGTAACCAGTTGGAGATTCTACGATACCATTTACACCGAGCGTTATATGACCACACCAGATGAGAATCCTAGTGGTTACGATGATAATTCACCAATAAACCATGTCGATAAATTAAAGGGGGATTTCCTATTGATTCATGGAACAGGTGATGATAACGTGCATGTACAAAATACCATGCGTATGGTTGAGGCTTTAATACAAGCTGACAAACAATTTGAATGGATGATTTATCCAGATAAAAATCACGGAATTTATGGAGGTAACACAAGATTACATCTCTATAAAAAGATGACCAATTTTATTCATAAAACATTAGGTGATAAAATCGAAGAAACTAGAAAAGAAGAAAAGGAAACTTCAAATATTAAAGGCTAACTAACTAAAACTAACTAATATAAATTATATGTCAACAGCAATTAAACAACCGCATCAAAAAGAATTATTTGGGCATCCAGTAGGATTATATGTTTTATTTTTTACCGAAATGTGGGAACGCTTTTCATACTATGGAATGCGTGCAATTTTAGTATTGTATTTAGTAGCTCAGACTACTGGTGATAATGCAGGATTGGGTTGGACCAATGGAGAAGCTTTAGCACTTTATGGATGGTACACCATGCTTGTTTATGTAGCCTCAATACCAGGTGGGTGGATAGCAGATAAGTTTTTAGGCCAAAAAAAATCTGTTCTATACGGAGGAATCTTATTAGTAGCAGGACACAGTATTCTTGCTGTAGAACAAATGTGGGCATTTTACACAGGTTTGGGTCTTATTATAGCAGGTGTTGGGATGTTAAAACCTAATATTTCTACTATGGTTGGTGGTTTGTATAAACAAGGAGATATCAGACGTGATAAAGGTTTCACTATTTTTTATATAGGTATAAATATAGGCGCATTTCTTTCGAGTTTAATTGTTGGTTATGTTGGTGAAGTGCATGGTTGGCATTATGGTTTCGGTCTTGCAGGTATAGGTATGGCAGCAGGATTAATTCAATATTTAGTTGGATTGAAATACTTAAAACAAGTTGGGAATTTCCTAGGTGAATCAGAAAATACTTTTGAAAAGGAGGCAATGGATAAGCCATTAACTAAAATAGAAAAAGATAGAGTTGTTGTTTTATTTATTTCATTTTTGCTGGTAATCGTGTTTTGGGGTGCTTTTGAACAAGCAGGTGGTCTAATGAATATTTATGCTTCAGAAAAGACTAACCGTATGTTAATGGGATGGGAAGTGCCAGCTTCTTGGTTTCAATCATTAAATGCTATGTTTATCATTTTCTTGGGTACTTTAGTTGCAGGTTATTGGGCTAAGAGAAAATTAAAAGGGAAATTGTCTACAGGTCTTTTTAAAATGATTGTTGGTCTCATCATCATGGGTACTGGTTTCTTTTTTATGACAGCTGCATCAGCACAATATGAAAGCACTGGTGCATCAGCAATGTACTGGTTAGTACTAGCTTATTTATTCCATACTATTGGAGAACTTTGTATATCACCAGTGGCATTATCTTATATTACCAAATTGGCACCTTTAAAATATGCTTCGTTAATGATGGGTGTTTATTTTGCTATGACAGGTTTTGGTAACAAGCTTGCAGGCCTACTAGGTGAGGCTTCGGAAAAATTAGGTGAGTTTACAATTTTCACTGGTATTGCTGTTTTCTGCGTATCATTTGGATTGTTAGTTATGGTCTTCAGAAAAAAATTGGAAAAACTAACACACGGTGCTGAAGACAACGAACATGAAATGCTAGAATCAGAAAAGTACGAACTGGCAGACCCAGATATTAATAGCTAAAAATATTACCCTCGTAAATGTTGTTTATGAGGGTTTTCTCTACTAACTAAATACTTTAAGATTTATGAATAATTCTAATGAAAGCTTTTTTGACACTAAAGTAATGGGACATCCAGCAGGTCTGTTTGTGCTATTCTTTACCGAAATGTGGGAGCGTTTTTCTTATTATGGAATGCGAGTATTGCTTGTGTTGTTTTTTACAGCTTCAATTTTAGATCAAGGTTGGGGTTGGCCTAAAGAACATGCTTTAGCTATTTTTGGTACCTATGCATCTTTAGTATATCTATCTACAATGATTGGTGGTTACTTTGCTGATAAAGTAATTGGCTACAGATGGGCTGTTGTTGTCGGTGCCTTGCTTATGACTTTAGGTCATGGGTGTATGGCTGTTGAAACCCCATTTTTTATATATTTTGGGTTAGTTCTATTAGTTTTTGGAAGTGGTTTTTTCAAGCCAAATATGACTTCTATCATCTCAGAAATGTATAAAGACGTCCCTGAGAAAAAAGATGGTGCTTATACTATTTTCTATATGGGTGTTAATGCAGGAGCATTCTTTGGAATTATGATATGCGGTTATTTAGGAGAAAAAATCGGTTGGAGTTATGGATTTGGTGTCGCAGGGATTTTCATGCTTTTTGGGTTGTTACAATTTTGGTTTGCACAAAATATATTTGGTGAAGTAGGTAAAAAACCTAAGAAAGAATCAAAAGAAGATGTAGCAATTTATTCAGAGGAAAACGGTGGCCCAAAAAATCCATTTACTAAGTTTCAACAAGTAATTATTGTTGTTTGTTCTGTATTAGGTTTGACATGGATTTTAAATGACCCTATTTCAAAAATTACCGAAGGCAACTATAATATTTACAATTTTGAACTTTTTGGGCTTGATGGCAATACAGTGGTAATTATTATGGCTTTATTACTATTCATACTATTATTAGCAATTAGAATACCTAAATACATTCCAGTAGTTAGAGATCGAATGCTAGCAATCGTATTTTTTGCTTTTATCACCATGTTTTTTTGGGCATTATTTGAGCAGGCACCAGGATCGTTAAACTTATATGCTAGAGATTATACTCAAAGAATTCTAGAAGGTACTATGGGTAATATATTCAAGATTGTAGATGCATTGATAACTATAGTGCCACTCGCCATAATTACTTATGTACTTATTCAGCTTTTTAAAAGAACTATTAAGAAGTATGCATTGTCTAATATTATTCTGTCGTTCAGTTTTGTGATAATTTGGGCATTAGCGATCATGAAAGTTTACAATGATTATAAATCTGCTTCTTATGTGGTGGAATATGTAGATAACAATGGTAATAACAAAACAGCAAAAATCGTAACCTTCAATGAGTTTGCAAATGGCGAGTCTATGGCAGTAACAGATAATGAATCTGTTGATGTTTATGACGCTAATGCAGAAGAAAATAAAAGCAACTATGTGAAGGACAATTACTTGTTTAATAAAGACGAAGAAGAACAAGGAGAGATTTTCAATGCAGTCGTTACCGATATTTTTGAACGCGATAAAATAGGTGCTGCTATTAAGAATAAGTTTGCTGTTTTTTCTTTTACAAACGCAAAAGGCGAAACCCTAACTAAAGAAGTAAAGTTGTCAGGGGATTTTAAAGATTTGAAAAAGGCTGATGAGAAACAATTATTTATAACTCATGATCTTAAATACGATATGCATGGAAAAAACAACACCAATGCCACTGTTACGGCCAAGGAAAGTGCTGTAGAGATTGGTGCAACTTGGTTTAATATTCTTAACTCTCTATTTATTATTGCCTTAGCACCACTATTTTCTAAATGGTGGGAAAGTAAATATAACCCAACAGCAAATGGTAAGTATGCCATTGGTATGGCATTACTCGGTTTAGGTATGTTGGTTATTGCCATTGGAGCTGGAGGTATAGAGCCAGGTCAGAAATCTGCTCAGACAAGCATGTTTATTCTGGTTTTTGTGTATCTATTCCATACAATGGGTGAACTCTGCGTATCACCAGTAGCACTATCTTATGTAAGTAAGCTTGTGCCTAGTAGAATGATTGCGGTTATGTTTGGGGTTTGGTATTTGGCTGTAGCTATAGGTATGAAATTGGCAGGTATTTTTGGGGAGTTATCAGAAGGTATTGCCAAAGAAGCTGGTATAAGTACATTTTTCTGGTATCTCACAGGAGTCTCAGTAATTTTGAGTTTATTGGCATGGTTTACAACACCAGTAATTAAAAAATTAATGCACGGTGTACGTTAACCAAACCGTTAAAAATAAAAGAAAATGCTCCTGTTTAGGAGCATTTTTGTAAGTTCGGTACAACATTTGTAACAAATTAACCATGAAATGAGTGGAAATAAAAAGTCTGTTAATCGAGCCCCTGATTAACTTGCGAATTCCATCTGACATCTCAAATCAATAAAATAAAAACAGATGAAAAGAATAAAACTACTTATAGCGTTTGTGGCTTTTGGAACATTAGCCTCGTTTCAAAATGCTAACGAAACACCAGAAAAAGAGATTAATTGGATGACTTTAGAGGAAGCTATTAAGCTTCAAGAAAAAAAACCAAAAAAAATCATCATGGATGTTTATACCAATTGGTGTGGGCCATGCAAAATGCTCGACAAAAATACATTTCACAATGAAGACGTTGTAGATTATATAAATGAACATTATTACGCTGTAAAATTTAACGGTGAAGGAAATGATACAGTAACCTATAAAGATAAAACATACACAAATCCTAATTACGATCCTGCTAAAGCAAATAGACGTAATAGTGCACATGAGTTTGCACGTTCTCTTAATGTAAGAGCATATCCAACAATGGTGTTTTTTGATGAAGAAGGTGAGTATATTGCACCAATTTCTGGATATTTAAAACCGCGTCAAATAGAATTGTACTTAAAACTATTTAAGACAGATAAGTACAAAGAAATGGATACCCAAGAGAAGTTTAATGAGTATTATAAAAACTTTGAGCCTACTTTTAAGGAATAATTAAGGTTACTTAAGAATAAAAGCTCCCTTTTCATTAGTGTAATGGAAAGGGATTTTTTTAGCCCTACAAGTTACTTTCCAGCGTTCTACGTATGATTTATAATTACTGGCATCTGCAACAATGTTCTGTGGCTTTAGACTGTCAATAACTCTGTTTAGATTGATTCTCGGAGAGTTAAGAAGCAAAATATAATCAGGTTGAAATGACAAGTTTTTATAAATGCCTAGACTATCTACAGCTAATAATGTCTTGTTTTTAAATTGATAGACATTTTGCAAACTATCCGTAGTTATACTAGCTATTAATTCACCAACTCTGTAGTTCTTAATAATGTTGTCATCAGTTAATTTCAAAGCATCTAAATTATGATGAATCTCTAGTTTGTCATTCTTTTTTAGGCCTATCATTGAAAACCGACTTTTATTAAAGACGATAAAAGCCTCCTTTTGATTTTTGAAGTTGTTATAAAGATAGGTGCCTTGAAGACAAATAATACCAACGAGACAAATTGCTGCCCATTTAAAAGTTTTGAATTTGTATACCTGAACTACACTGATAATTATAGTATATGTACATAATACTTGAATCAAAGTGAAAGGAATATCCCTAAACAAAAAATCTTCAAACTGAGCCACCCAAGCAATGAATCCGTTTAAGGACTCTATAATAAAGCTATAAATTTCAACTACAGGTTTAGGAAGAAAACCAACTAAAGCCATTACAATAACCAAAAGGCCAAACCCAAGTATCAATCCTAAAAAAGGAATTACTACAAGGTTTGAAATAAAGAACAACCCGGGAAACTGATGAAAATAAAATAAGCTTATCGGTAAGACACCTGTTTGAGCAGCGAGTGTTACCGTAAATATCTGCCAAGGTTTATCAATAATCAAAAATTTAGGTTGCCATAGGTTATACAAAATAGGTTGAATACTCACAATGCCTAAAACCGCTAAATAACTCATCTGAAAACCCACTTCAAATAAAAATGTCGGTTTAATGAGTAAAATAAAAAATGCTGAAATAGCCAAAGTATTATAAATATTAGTTGGTCGTTTAAGATGCATGGCAATACTTATAATACTAAACATGGTAACAGCTCTAGTAACCGAAGGAGACAAACCCGCAATGACAGCAAATAACCATAGGAGAATAACAATTAGCAATGGTCTTAACACTTGTCCATATTTAAGAAGGAGTAAAGGCTTAAATATAAAATTGAGAATGAGCAATAGAATCCCAACATGCAAGCCAGAAACAGCGAGTATATGTATGGTTCCAGAATTCACGTAATTGTTATAGATGCTTTTGTCAATAGTTTGTCGTTGCCCTAATAGTAATGCATTAATGATGCTTAAAACATCATTTTTAATGCCTGCTTTAATCAGTTTTGTGTTGATGGAAGCCCTCAATTGGTCTGCAAAACCATAAATAGTTTTAGGTTGGTCTGATAGTATTAGGATTTCATTGGATTGTAGATAGATTTGATTATAAACCTGCCTTAATTCTAAATACTTGCTATAATCAAACTGATGTGGATTTAACGGTTTTTGAATATCTCTTAAATCTGATTTGGTAAAAATAATGGCATCTACAGGTAGAGTGTTAATTGTGGAGTCTCTTTTGATGTTGATGAGTAGTTTTCCTAAAGCTTTTCTTTGATTAGCTGAAATCAATGAGACAATATATTTATCGTTATAAGAATCAGGTTTTAGACGCTCGTTTATTTTAAATGTTAGTTCAGAGGGTTCTTGTAAGCTTAAATTTGTGTAATGTTGAGGTTGTCGTTTTTCGTCTTGTATATTATAGGCATTGATGCCAAGACTAACCATACAGCAGTAAGCGAGTATGGCAAAGTATGGAGAACGATTAATCTTTTGTTTTAGGCTTAAGTAATAGATAAAAATAAAAGCAACTAATCCCAACGATAAGTATATGGCTATACTAAAATTGGGTTTAAAATAATGGGCAATACAGATGCCTAGAATTAGACAAACTGTAAGTTTTATTATAGTGAAATTTAGTAACTTCATGATTGTGAGTTACTAATATAATAAAAGAAAGTATTTGTTAAGAAAAATATTACAAAACTCGCCTTGCCTGTACAAATGCAAAATACCAGTATTGCTCTGCCAAAGACGAAATAATAACGCCTCTGCTCGTAGAGGCATGAATAAATTCTACATTACCTGTGTGTATGTTAGTTACAATGCCAACATGGTTGACTTTTCGACTATTTTTTTTGGTGGCGAAAAATACTAGGTCGCCAACATTAACCTCTTTAAGGTCTATCCAATCTCCGTAAGATGATAAGCTTCCAGTTGTTCTTGGTACAGTAATGTTATTGTCTTTAAATGTTGTGTAGACCAAACCAGAGCAATCCATGCCTCGTTTTGTGGTGCCACCATATTTATAACGCGTACCGTTGAACTTTTTAGCATAATTGGCTATGGCTTCACCTTCTTCAGATGGTTTAGTGGACGTATTGACTTTTACCGTATGTGTTTGTCGCTTATTTGATGTAGAATATGATTTTTTTGCTTTACAACTTGTTAATGTGGCAATAACACAAATAAATAATATAATTTTTTTCATAAGGTTTTACATACTGTCTACTGATTACTCTCTACTGCTTACTGAATTAACAATGAGTTTGGCAGCTTTTGAACTTGCTCCTTTGCCACCTAATTTTTTCTCAAGTTCAAAATAGTCTAAAAATAATTGATCTCTTTTATCTGAATTTAAAATAGCATTCAATTCTTTCTTTAAGCGTTTTTTGTTGAGGTCTCCTTGTATTAATTCGGCAACTACTTCTCGATCCATAATAAGGTTGACAAGCGAAATGAATTTTAAAGTTATAATGCGTTTTGCGATATGATATGATATAGCATTTGCTTTATAACACA
Source organism: Winogradskyella sp. HB-48 (assembly GCF_049942685.1). Classification (GTDB taxonomy): domain Bacteria; phylum Bacteroidota; class Bacteroidia; order Flavobacteriales; family Flavobacteriaceae; genus Winogradskyella. Next base: position 620,450 of record NZ_CP187934.1, on the reverse strand, counting down.
CAACTTGCGGAACTTTATATAAAGCCGTTTCTAAGGTTGCTGTGCCAGAAGTTACCAAGGCAGCATAGGATATGCTCAACAAATCATAAGTTTTATTAGAAATAAAGCTAACATTATTCTTTTTGATAAAGGTTTTGTAAAACTCAAAATCCTGACTCGGAGCACCAGCAATTACAAATTGATAATCTTTAAAATCATCAACTAGGCTGAGCATAACACCTAGCATTTTGGTAATTTCTTGTTTTCTACTTCCCGGCAATAATGCAATAATTGGAAGATTGCTTAATTGATGTGTTTTTCTAAATTCAGTTTCATCAACTTGTGGTCGGTCTGCGATGGCATCAATTAATGGGTGACCTACAAAGTGAACATCATAACCATAGGTTTTATAAAAGTCCTTTTCAAAAGGAAGGATGCAGTACATCGCATCAATATCGCGCTTTATTTTCTCAACACGACTCGCTCTAGAAGCCCAAACCTGAGGGGAAATATAATAGTGCGTTCTAAAGTTTTGTTCTTTTGCCCACTTAGCAATTCTTAAGTTAAAACCAGAATTGTCAATAAATATGATGACATCAGGTTGAAACTGCGTAATATCTTTTTTACAGAACTTAATATGACCAGAAATTTTTCTGAGATTCATAATCACTTCCGCAAAACCCATAAACTGACGCTCTTTGTAGTGCATTACCAATTCACCACCAACAGCTTGCATTAAATCACCTCCCCAAAAACGAATATCAGCTTTATCATCTTCTTTTAATAAAGCTTTCATAAGATTTGATCCGTGTAAGTCACCTGAGGCCTCGCCAGCAATGATGTAATATTTCATCAATTGAAAAATTTAATGATCATTGTTATTATAAACACTAACATTATCGCTATAAGCACACCTTGAGCTCTATTATCTTTTTTCTTTCTAAGAAAGAAAAAGAAAATTGCCAGATTAGGTAAAGCACCAAGACTAATCATCTTGGTTAAGATGCCACGCTGAGCACTTTGTTTTAAAATTAGTAGCCAATCATCATCATTTCCAAAAATTTGGATAGCTACTAAAAGCCCTAGAAATGTTGCAATAATACCAACCAAAAACCCAATAACTATATCTTTATTCATGTTTATATTTTTAGTTGGTGTTAGTGTCATTTCATTCTGAAATTAATTCAACTTCCAAGTGTTTAACGATTGAATTGTATGATGAGCAGTTAAGTCAAATTGAACAGGAACAATAGATACATAACCATTTGCTAAAGCCCATTCATCAGTGTCTTCTCCCTTATCCATATTTACAAACTTTCCTGCTAACCAGTAATATTCTCTACCCATTGGGTTAACACGTTTGTCAAATTCTTCGACCCAATTGGCACGTGCTTGTCTGCATACTTTTATACCTTTTATGTCTTTCTTGTTTAGATTAGGCAAGTTCACATTCAATACCACTCCATCTGGCAATCCATGTTCCAAAACTTGTCTGGTAATGGTTTCAACAAAAGATTTGCAATGCTCAAAATTAGCATTCCAATTATAATCTAAAAGTGAAAAACCAATGGCAGGAATACCTTCTATACCAGCTTCTAAGGCTGCACTCATTGTGCCTGAATAAATGACATTAATAGAGGAGTTGGAGCCATGATTAATGCCTGATACACATATATCTGGTTTACGATCCAAAATTTCTCTAACAGCCAATTTTACACAGTCGGCAGGTGTGCCAGAGCAACTATATTCTGGCTGTTTTCCATCTATATTTACCTTTTCTAGATAAAGTGTAGCATTCACAGTAATAGCATGTCCCATAGCACTTTGCGGACTATCCGGAGCAACAACTACAACATCTCCAATAGTATTCATCACACTAATTAGTGTACGTATTCCTGGTGCTGTAATACCATCATCATTAGTTACTAAAATTAGAGGACGCTTAGCCATACTATATTGAGATTTTAGGTTGGGTAAAAATACTAAAAACCATAAGAAGTAGAAGTATTTGTACCTTTAACAAAAAATTAGTGCCATGATTTTTTATGGCATGGTTTTTTCTTCTATTTTAGTGAAAATAATCATTACATACTTATTGTAATTAGAAAAATTATAAAGATGAAACATCCGAGTTTAAAATTATAATTAGACGAAATTAATATATAAAGGACGTTCCATCTGACCAAAAAATAATAAATAGTATCACATGAAAGGGAATTATAAGTTTTTACTGTTAGCATTCTTAATTGCTTTTGCTTCATGTAGCTTTACGAGTAAGAAGTTTGATGATAATCCAGACAAGGATAAACTGCTTATTCAGTTAATCACATATGTTTTAGATAATGGACATTTTAATCCACAGGACTTAAATGATAGTTTTTCTGAAAACGTTTTTGAAGATTATCTAAATCAGTTAGATCCATTCAAGAGGTATTTCTACGAGTCCGATATTAAAGAGTTTGAAGCTTTTAAAACCCAATTAGATGATCAGATAAAAGACTATGACGTCGCTTTTTTCAATTTAACATACGAGCGTCTGTTAAAACGAATTGAAGAATCGAAGGCCATTTATGCTGAAATTTTAGAAAAGCCTTTTGATTTTACAAAAGACGAAAGTTATACGGCTGACTATGAAACCTTAGAATACGTAAAAAATAAGCGCGAGATGAAAGAGCGTTGGAGACAACAACTTAAGTTTTCTACCATTGCTAATTATGACGATGCTATATCCCAACGAGATACCGATTTAGAATCAAATATGCTTCCTGAAAGTGTTTTTTCTGCTCAAAATGAAAAATCTAAAAAATCAGATAAGAAATCTTTAGCAGAGCTTGAAAAAGAAGCTAGAGAAGCAACTAAACGTTCGCTTGACGAGCTTTATGATTTTATTGATGATAGACAACGCAAAGATTGGTTTGCGGTATACATCAATGCCATAGTAGAAGAGTTTGATCCGCATACCTTCTACTTCGCACCAGAAGATAAAGACCGTTTTGATGTAGCTATGTCTGGTAACTTTGAAGGTATTGGAGCAAGGCTTCAGAAGAAAATGGATGCCATAATGGTAAACGAAATCATTAGTGGAGGGCCAGCTTGGAGAGCCAATGAGTTGGAAGTTGGTGATGAAATTTTAAAAGTGCGCCAATCAGACGAAGAAAAGCCGGTTAACGTTGTTGGTATGCGTTTAGATGATGCGATTAAGCTAATAAAAGGGCCTAAAGGTACAACAGTAGTTTTAACTTTAAAAAAGGTAGATGGCACAATAGAAGATATTTCTATAACAAGAGATATTGTTGAGTTGGAAGAAACGTATGCAAAATCATCTACTGTAATAAAAGACGATAAAAAGTTTGGGGTAATTAATCTCCCTAAGTTTTATGTTGATTTTGAAGATTATAAAAACAGAAATGCAGCTTCAGATATTAAGCAAGAAATCATAAGATTAAAGCAAGAGGGTGTTGAGGGTTTAGTGTTAGATTTAAGAAACAATGGTGGTGGATCGTTGCAGACAGTTGTAGATATAGCAGGCTTGTTTATAGAAGAAGGGCCTGTAGTACAAGTTAAAGAAACCGGTCAACCAAAAGAAGTGTTAAAAGATAGAGATAAGTCTATAGTTTGGGATGGGCCTTTGGTAATTTTAGTTAATGAATTATCAGCTTCAGCTTCCGAGATTTTAGCAGCTGCAATGCAAGATTACAAACGTGCTATTGTTATTGGTAGTAAGCAAACTTACGGAAAAGGAACTGTTCAGAATGTGTTAGACTTAAACCGATTGGTTCGTAATAATTCTAACGGAGATTTAGGAGCTTTAAAATTTACGACTCAGAAGTTTTACAGAGTCAACGGAGGCTCAACACAATTAGAAGGTGTTAAGAGTGATGTGGTAGTGCCAGATAGATATAGTTATATTGATATAGGTGAAAAAGATCAGGAAAATCCTTTGCCATGGGACAAAATAGATGCTGTAGATTATGAGGTTTGGGCTAATTACTTTGACTATGACACTACGATAGAAAAAAGTAAAGCGCGTATGGCAGCTAACGAGCAATTAAAATTAATTGACGCTAATGCTAAATGGGTAAAGAAAATCAGAGATCGTGAAAGCTATTCTTTAAACTATGAGAACTATAAAAAAGAAATGGAGCTTAATGAGGAAGAAGCAAAACGTTTTGAAAAACTATCAGAGTATAATACGAATTTAACATTCACTTCCTTGCCGTACGAGGTCGAATTAATGGAGCAAGACTCTGTTTTAAAAGAAAAACGTAATCGCTGGCACAAAAGTTTAGCTAAAGATGTATATATCGAAGAAGCTTTAAATGTATTGAATGATTTAAAGATGACTTATGCTATAAAAAATAAATTAGCAGAAGTGAAGAATTAAATATTAATGGGAAACCAAAGCAATTCTCTAACAAATTTAGCGCTTCAAAAGTTCAAAAAAAACTTTTGGGGCGTTTTAAGTTTAGGGGTAATTGCTTTTATAGGCTTGGTCTCGATTTTCGCCTATCTATTTGCTCCAGATGATTCTAGGAATGCTAATCAGATGCATTTGTCTATTCATTCTAAGTCACCAGGATTTGAGGTTCAGATGTTAACTATTCCATCCAATGTAGAATCTGAACAGAGTTTTTTATCTAAGTTGTTTTTTGGTTCTGAAAATTCAGATACAGAAATTCCGATCCAATCCTTCAAAGTACTGAATAATGAGTTGCACTTTGTAGAGTATGCCTCAGATGGCTTGCAAGGCATAGAAAAGCAAATTAGTTTAGATCGATTTCCAAATTCCGATTATAAAAGTTTTATAGAAAATCGGAGTTTCATTTTTGGAACAGATAAATATGGTAGAGACTATTTAAGCCGCATTTTAATCGGATCACGCATTTCGTTTTTTATTGGTTTTATAGCGGTTTTTATTTCTTTGGTAGTTGGTTTGCTTATGGGAAGTTTGGCAGGTTATTATGGCGGTAAGGTAGATGCTGTGATTATGTGGATTATCAATGTCACTTGGTCTATTCCAACCTTACTCTTGGTCATAGCTATAACCTTAGCATTGGGAAAAGGCTTCTGGCAGGTTTTTATAGCGGTTGGCTTAACAATGTGGGTAGAAGTGGCAAGAGTTGTAAGAGGTCAGATAATTAGTGCTAAAGAGATGCAATACGTTACTGCTGCGAGAGCTTTAGGATATACAGATTACAGAATTATAACAAAGCATATTTTACCTAATATTTTTGGACCTTTAATTGTAATTTCAGCAGCAAATTTTGCAGCGGCAATTCTCATCGAAAGTGGACTGAGTTTTTTAGGAATTGGAGCACAACCACCAATGGCCAGTTGGGGAGCTATGATAAAAGATCACTACAATTATATTATCCTTGGTAAACCGTATTTAGCACTAATTCCAGGGATTTGTATTATGCTATTAGTCATGGCATTTATGTTAGTGGGTAATGCTCTAAGAGATGCTCTAGATGTGAAAACTTAAGGTATTTTTTTCTTCCTTAGTTTTTTCTTCTACAGGTTTAAAAAATAATGACCAATTTTCTTCAGTGAGATGATTGGCAAACCAATCAGCTCTATATTCACCACCATTTCTAATTAGTGTTTCACCATTTGGTTTTATCGCAACATAAGAGCCGCATGAACTTTGGTTTAAAAAAATATTTTCTTTAAAAAAACCTTTTTTGTCAGTAAAGAAGTATTCATTGGGCTTTTCTTCTTTGTTTTTTAGTTCTATGCCTAGTTCAAATAGGCAAACAAAAAAGATACCTTTAGAAACAAGCACTTTTTTTATTGGTTTGATGAAACTCTTACGCTTATTTATTTCTCCTTTAGTCCATATGTCGTCTTTACTTGCATTGGTGCATAAATCCCCTTTGAAGAAGTATTCTATGATTATTGTGCTGCTATCAGTGATTTTAGAATTGGTAATATATTCAAGTTCTTTTCTTATAATTTCATAATCAAAAACTCCTTTTAGATATTTATTGTTACTCAATTTCACATATTCATTCCCATCCTTACCAATGTAACGCCAACTCGTAATAGATTTACCTAAACTTTTCTTTTTTTCAGTAATCTGTGAGTTTGGTATGGTGTCTCCCTGCTCATCAATATAAATTTCTTTCTGACTGGACACATAGTTTGTGAAGAATATAAAAATCAGAATAAATATTTTTTTTTCATTCATATAAATTGGGATTTAATCATGATTTTTTAACTCTTCAATCTCTTCGTTGGTAGTGTCAATAAAGTTTAAAACATCATCTTGACCAATTTTTTTAGATGACGAGGTAATAAAATAAGGAGGTAATTCTTCCCAAGTTTTTAATAATTCTCTGCAATAATCATCAACGTTTCTGTCTATGGCATTTGGTTTTAGCTTGTCAGCTTTTGTAAAAATAATTCCGAAGGGAATACCATTTTCACCCAAATATTGCATAAATTCTAAATCTATAGTTTGCGGTTTATGCCTTATATCAACAAGGACAAAAGCAGAAACCAACTGCTGCCTTTGCTCAAAATAGTTGGTGATAAACTTCTGAAATTTTTTCTTAGAGGTTTTTGAAACCTTTGCGTAACCATAGCCTGGTAAATCCACCAAATACCATTCATCATTGATGATAAAATGATTGATGAGTTGAGTTTTGCCTGGTCTGCCCGAAGTTTTTGCTAAACTTTTTCTATCGGTAAGCATGTTAATCAAAGACGATTTACCAACATTACTTCTTCCAATAAAAGCATATTCAGGTACACGATTCTTAGGGCATTTTGCCACATCAGAATTACTCATTACAAACTCAGCTGATTTTATCTTCATAGTACTTCCTGCAAAAGCAGGAATCTTTGTTTTGTTAAATAAATTAGAAGTTGCGACTTTCTAGCCAGCTATTTAATATTTTATTGAATTCTTCAGGATGTTCCATCATCGCTGCATGACCACATTTGTCAATCCAAAATAAATCAGAATCTGGTAAAAGTTCATGGAATTCTTCAGCAACTTCAGGCGGAGTTACAGTATCGTTTTTTCCCCAAATAATACAAGTTGGTGTTTGCATTTTTGGAAGATCTTTAGCCATGTTGTGTCTTATGGCACTTTTGGCAATGGCTAAGGTTTTTACTAATTTATTTCTGTCATTCACAGTTTCATAAACTTCATCCACAATTTCTTTTGTTGCAACGGCAGGGTCATAAAAAACATCTTGAGCTTTTTTCTTTATAACTTCATAGTCGCTACGTTTTGTGTAGCCACTACCCATGGCGCTTTCGTACAAACCAGAACTGCCTGTAATAACGAGGGCTTTTACTTTTTTGGGATATAGTTTTGTATGGTATAGACCTATGTGCCCACCTAAAGAATTTCCTAATAGAATAACACTGTCAAAACCTTTAAACTCTATAAAATCTTTTAAGTAGTTAGCAAAGCTTTTAACGTTGGTTTTTAAAAGCGACATCGTGTAGATTGGGAGTTCAGGAATGATGATCTTATAGCCATTATTGCTAAAAAAGTTGGTTACAGCGTCAAAATTACTCAATCCGCCCATCAAACCGTGAAGCACTATAATCGGTGTGCCTTCTCCTACCTCAATATATCTATAATCCTTTTCTTTTTTTAAAAGGTGTACCATCTATGACTTTAGTGCTTAATGTTAAAAACAAAAGTACATGATTTTTTTTATTTATAAATCACTTAAATATAAATGAATGAAATTACATGGACTAACGAAGTGGTTCTTGAGGTAAAACTAAATTTTATTGCTTTTAAAGCAAAATTTAGTTTCTATCAAAAACATATAACTAAATTCTTTTTAAAACAAACAGAATAATTGTCATTCAATCGGTTTCATCTAAAGATTCTTGTTCTCAATCTGTTGATAAATACCACTTCATTTTTTTCTTCTTAGGTGTTGATTTTATTGATTTTTTCAAGTGTCAAAAACATTAGAAATCAAAACTTATCAACAAAAGTGGGAACTTGTGGTAAAATGTGGTAATTTTTTCAATATATTTGATTCTTAAACCCTAAAAGCGGAAAATCGAGAGTTTTGAATTCTTTTATTGGAACATACGAGTGTAAAGCAGATGCTAAAGGGCGGCTGATGATTCCTGCTCCACTAAAGAAGCAATTGTCTGCTGCTTTACAGGATGGTTTTGTGCTTAAGCGTGCGGTGTTTCAGTCATGTTTAGAGTTGTATCCTATGTCAGAATGGAATGCTTTGATGGCCAAAGTCAATAAGCTGAATCGTTTCAAGAAAAAGAACAATGATTTTATCAGACGATTTACTGCAGGCGTAAAAGTGATAGAGGTTGATAATGCAGGTCGTTTGCTAATTCCAAAGGATTTAATGGGTTTTTCAGGAATAACAAAAGAGGTTGTATTGGCATCTGCTGTAAACATCATTGAGATATGGGATAAGGATAAATACGAACAGGCTATTGATGATGCTGCTTCAGATTTTGCAGATTTGGCTGAAGAAGTAATGGGACAAGATGATAACGATGGAATATCATAATGCGGTTTTACTTAAGGAAACGGTTGATGGTTTAAATATAAAGCCAGATGGTGTTTATGTCGATGTTACCTTCGGAGGTGGTGGTCACAGTAGGGAAATCTTATCGCGATTAGGTGCAGAGGGTAAGTTGTATGCCTTCGATCAAGATAAAGATGCATTAGCTAATAAAATTGATGATGATCGTTTTGTGCTTATCAATGAAAATTTTAGATACATCAAACGATTTTTAAGGTTCTATGGTGTTAAGGAGGTTGATGGTGTATTGGCAGATTTTGGTGTATCATCCCATCAGTTTGATGTAGCTGAACGTGGCTTTTCAACACGCTTTGAAGCAAAGTTGGATATGAGAATGAATCAGGAGAGTAAACTATCAGCGTATGAAGTCATTAATGAATATGAAGAGGAGCAGTTAAGGGAAGTATTGCTGCAATATGGCGAATTAAGACAAGCACCAGCTATGGCAAGAGTGATTGTTTCGGAGCGTAAGGTTGCGCCCATTGAAACAAGCGAACAATTAAAATTGGTGTTGAAGAAGTTTCTAAACCATAGAAAGGAGAACAAGATTTTAGCCCAAATCTACCAAGCTATAAGAATAGAGGTCAATCAAGAGATCGAAGTGTTGAAAGAGTTGCTTTTACAAATGCCGGAGATTTTAAGAAAAGGTGGAAGGTTAAGTTTTATATCCTACCACTCTCTGGAGGATAGACTAGTAAAACGTTTTATGAGAAGCGGAATGTTTGAGGGTGAGCCAGAGCGAGATATGTTTGGAAATTTTGAAGTGCCATTTAAAAGAGTAGGAGGCCTAATTGTGCCAACAGAATCAGAACTAAAAATGAATAATAGAGCGCGAAGTGCAAAACTTCGAATTGCTGAAAAAATATGAAGAAAAGTATCTACGGCATATTAAGGGGTAAGTTTCTGATCAGTGATGATTCGTTTAAAAATTGGCGCATCATCATTTTTATTTCATTCCTAGCCATCATTATGATAGCGAGCTCACATAGTGCAGATAGAAAGGTGCACGAGATTGCTAAACTAACCAATGAGGTAAAGGAATTAAGGTCTGCATTTGTTGATGGTCGTTCAAAACTGATGCGGTTAAAGATGGAATCGACCATCATTAATAAAGTGGCAGAAAAAGGAATTCATATTTCTGAAATTCCACCAACAAAAATTAGGGTAAAATCATCAGTTGAAAACTAAACTTTGGCAACAACAGAAACTAACATATTAAACAGATTATACTTTGTGGCAGGCACCATGTTTGTATTTGCACTTGCCGTGGTGTTTAAGTTGGTTAGTATTCAGTTTATCCAAGGTGAAGAATATCGTCAGCTTGCAGAGAAGCGCACGGTCAAGGATTTTGATATAGAGCCGAATCGTGGTAATGTGTACTCTGCGGACGGCAGCCTATTGGCAACCTCAATACCAAAATACGATATAAGACTTGATGCAGTGCAGGCGCAGCAAGCAGTGTTTGATGAGCACATTGGTGCTTTGGCAGATTCTCTTTCTGCTTACAAAGGTAAATCTGCCTCTTACTATAAAGATATTATTAGAAAAGCGAGAAAAAACAAAAACAGATATCTTCTACTTGCAAGGAATATTAGCTATTCAGATTACATAAGGTTAAGAAACTTTCCGTTGCTTAATAAAGGGGCTATTGGTGGTGGATTAATTGTTGAGCAAACTACCCGAAGAGAGCATCCAATGGGAGAAATAGCAGCGAGGTCTATTGGTTACGAACGTATTGACGAAAACCAATATGCTACTAGAGTTGGAATTGATGGAGCTTTTGGTGAAAAATATTTGCGTGGTGTTAAAGGAAAGCGCCTAAAACAAAAAATAGGGAATGGGCAATGGAAGCCTATTGCAGACTTTGATCAAATAGAACCACAGGATGGTTACGATTTATATACCACGATAGACGTTAATATTCAAGACATCGCCCACCACTCACTTTTAGGTCAGCTTGAAAAGTATGAGGCAGAGCATGGTTGCGTAGTGGTAATGGAAGTAAAAACAGGGGAAATTAGGGCAATTTCAAATCTGGCAAGAACCTCAAAAGGAACGTATTACGAAAAATTAAATTATGCAGTGGGTGAAAGTCATGAGCCTGGTTCTACCTTTAAGACCATGGCAATGATGGCTGCACTAGAGGATAAGGTCATTGATACATCTACAATTGTTGATACTAAAAACGGTACAAAATATTTTTATGGAAGAACCATTAGCGATTCACATCGTGGTGGTTATGGTAAAATATCGGCTGCAAAGGCCTTAGAGGTGTCTTCAAACATTGGTTTAGCAACTATTGTTGATGATCATTATTCCAATAACCCTGAAAAATTCTTAAATCGATTAAGTCAATGGAAATTAGATCAACCACTAGGTGTATCAATTATTGGTGAAGGAAAGCCAGATATTCCAAGACCTGGTGCTCCTAACTGGAGTAAAAATGCACTGCCATCCATGGCCTATGGTTATAACCTAACAATGACCCCTTTACAAACACTTGCATTCTATAATGCAATTGCAAATAATGGTCAGCTAATAAAACCGAGATTCATTCGCTCTGTAAAATCGTTTGATAAGGATATTGAAGTATTTGAAAAGAAAGTCTTAGTGGATAAAATCTGTTCAGGTAAAACCTTAACAGAAATAAAGGATATCCTCAAAAATATAGTCATAAGAGGTACAGGGGAGCGTATGTATTCCGAAACATTTTCTATGGCAGGTAAAACCGGTACAGCACGCACGGATTACGCCAATTATGAAGAATGGAAAAAAGACAAAAAATACATCTCTTCCTTTGCAGGTTATTTTCCTGCTGATAATCCTAAATACTCTTGCATCGTAGTGATTCATAAGCCAAGTACCAAGGTAGGGTATTATGGTGCTGATGTTTCTGGTCCAGTTTTTAAACGTATAGCACAAAAGATTTATACAGACACACCATTAATTGACGTAGTAAAAACTCTAGACTTTAAAAACAATCTTGTTAATCAAGATTATGAAAATTACTTCGAAAGCATAAACAAGTATAGGGAGTTAATGCCCAGTGTGGTTGGTATGCCAGCGATGGATGCTATCGCTTTGTTAGAAAATCTTCAGGTTGATGTTAAGGTAAAATTAAATGGCAGTGGCATTGTGAAATCTCAATCTGTTGAGAAGCATCAAAAGTTAGAACCAAATCAAACAATTGTCCTAGAAGCATCATGAAGATTTTAAAAGACATATTGTACAAGGTTACTATAAATGCTGTAGTAGGTAGTACAAGTGCTACGGTAAACAAAGTTGAATTCGATTCTAGAAAGGTCGAATCAAATGATGTTTTTGTAGCTATTAGAGGTACAATTACAGACGGCCATAAGTATATAGAAAAAGCTATCGAAGATGGTGCTATAGCGGTTGTTTGCGAAGTGTTGCCCGAAACATTACATGATGGAATTACTTATGTAGAAGTCGCTAATTCTAATCAGGCATTGGCTTTTATGGCTGCGAATTACTTTGAGCATCCTTCCGAAAATTTAAAGCTTGTTGGAGTTACAGGTACAAACGGTAAAACAACTGTTACGAGTTTATTATATCAGTTATTCAAAAAAGCAGGGTATAAAGTAGGATTATTGTCTACGGTAAAAATAATGGTAGATAATACCGAATATAAAGCAACCCATACAACACCAGATTCTTTAACCATCAATAAGTATTTAAAACTTATGAATGAAGAAGGTGTGGAGTTCTGTTTTATGGAAGCAAGTTCCCATGGTATTCATCAAAGTAGAACCGAAGGCTTAAAGTTTTCAGGTGGAGTTTTTACAAACCTCTCTCACGATCATTTAGATTATCATGAGTCTTTTGCAGAATATAGAGATGTAAAAAAATCATTTTTCGATCATCTACCAAAAGATGCATTTGCATTATCTAACATGGACGATAAAAATGGCTTGGTAATGCTACAAAATACTGAAGCCAAGAAGTATACTTATGCCTTAAAGAATTATGCCGATTACAGAGCACAGATTTTAGAAAACGAATTTAGCGGCTTATTATTAAAAGTAAATGAGAGTGAGCTCTGGACAAAACTGATAGGCAGTTTCAATGCCTACAACATTCTTGCAATTTATGGAGCCGCAGAATTATTGGGCTTAGAAAAAGATGAGATTTTAAGATTAATAAGCGAATTAGATAATGTATCTGGCCGTTTTCAGTATTTCATTTCAGACGAAAAAATAACTGCTATTGTTGACTATGCCCATACGCCAGACGCTTTAAAGAATGTATTAGAAACTATAAATAGTATTCGTACTAAAAATGAACAGCTAATTACAGTTGTTGGTTGTGGTGGAGATAGAGACAAAACCAAGCGTCCTAAGATGGCACATATTGCTTCGGCATTAAGTACAAAAGTGATTTTCACAAGTGATAATCCACGAAGCGAAGTTCCTGAAGCCATTATTGAAGACATGGAAAAAGGGGTAGAGCCTCAAAATTTCAAAAAAATAGTATCAATTACAGATAGAAAACAGGCGATTAAGACAGCATGTCAAATGGCAGAGGCTAAAGATATCATACTAATTGCAGGAAAAGGGCATGAGACGTATCAGGAAATAAAAGGTGAGCGCTTCGATTTTGATGACTATAAAACAGTACAAGAGTTCTTGAAGATGATGAAGAAATAATAGGGAGATGGTAAGAAACAAAATGACAAAAAAATAAATATAAATCGGTCACTGAGCTTGTCGAAGTGAAAACAATTACAAAACTAGATGCTATATTATTTATTTGAATATTTAGAAAAACAATTCCAATTCCCAGGAGCATCACTGTTTGGGTTCTTAACCTTTAGAGCGGCAATGGCAGTTATTTTGTCCTTGCTCATTTCTACCATTTATGGTAAGCGTATCATAGAGTTTTTACGTAAAAAGCAAGTTGGTGAAACTATACGCGATTTAGGCTTAGAAGGTCAGGTTGAAAAAGCAGGTACGCCAACTATGGGTGGACTTATAATTATTCTAGCGACGTTGCTTCCTGTATTATTGATTGCGAAACTAGAGAACATCTATATCATTCTACTCATCATTACGACACTATGGATGGGAACTATAGGTTTTATTGATGATTATATCAAAAAATTCAAAAACGATAAGCAAGGTCTTAAAGGTAAATTTAAAGTGCTTGGTCAGATTGGATTAGGTCTTATCGTTGGGTTAACCTTGTATTTTCATGAGGATGTAACCATAAAAGAAGAATTGCCACTTCAACAACAGCAACAATTATTAGCTGAAAACCCAAATATACCTGAAGCGCAGTTGTTTGATGTGGCTGAGAAGTCAACAAAAACAACGATTCCCTTTGTAAAAAATAATGAGTTTGATTATTCTGATGTAATCACTTGGATAAGCCCAGATTTAGACAGCTATGCTTGGATCATTTTCGTATTGGTGAGCATCATCATTGTAACAGCTGTATCTAATGGTGCAAATCTAACCGATGGCATCGATGGTTTAGCAGCAGGAACTTCTGCGATAGTGGTGCTGACCTTAGGAATTTTTGCATGGGTATCTGGTAACATCATCTTTTCTAAATACCTCAATATTATGTATATCCCTCATGTAGAGGAGATAACAATTTACATCGCCGCATTTGTAGGAGCACTCGTTGGGTTTTTATGGTACAACGCTTATCCAGCACAGGTATTTATGGGAGATACAGGAAGTTTGACCATAGGTGGAATCATTGCTGTAATAGCAATTGCGGTAAGAAAGGAATGGTTAATACCTGTGCTATGTGGCATTTTCTTAGCTGAAAACTTATCGGTAATGATGCAGGTGAGTTATTTCAAGTACACAAAGAAAAAATATGGTGAAGGCAGGCGGATTTTTAAGATGTCTCCATTGCACCATCATTATCAAAAATCAGGATATCACGAAAGTAAAATAGTCACTCGTTTTTGGATTGTAGGTATCCTATTAGCCATAATATCTATAGTGACATTGAAAATCAGGTAATGAAAAGACTCGTGATTCTTGGAGGTGGAGAAAGTGGTATAGGTACAGCGCTCTTAGGAAAGGCAAAAGGATATGACGTGTTTGTGTCCGATAAAGGAAAAATTAAGGAAAAGTACAGAGACGTTCTTTTAAATAATGAGATTGAATTTGAAGACGAGCAGCATACAGAATCTAAAATTCTGAATGCAGACATCGTCATGAAAAGTCCTGGGATACCAGATAAAGTGGCTTTGGTAAAACAGATTCGAGACGCTGGTATTAAAGTGGTTTCCGAGATTGAATTCGCTTCAAACTATACAGCTGCCACATTGGTGGCAATTACTGGTAGTAATGGCAAAACAACAACAGCAACCTTAACGCATCATTTGTTAAAACAAGAGTTAGATGTTGGGTTGGCAGGAAATATTGGTGACAGTTTCGCAAAGCAAATTCTGGAAAAAGACCATGGCAACTATGTATTGGAAGTAAGCAGTTTTCAGTTGGATGATATTCATGATTTTAAACCAAAAATTGCAGTCTTAACCAATATTACACCAGATCATCTAGACCGCTACGATTATAAGTTTGAAAACTATATCGCTTCAAAATTTAGAATTGTAGAAAACCAAACTAAAGATGATTATTTCATTTACGATGCAGATGATGAAGTCATAACAGATTGGTTAAAGAGTCATAAAATTCAATCTAAAAAGTTGCCTTTTTCGCTAACAAAAGAAATCGAAGAAGGCGCTTACTATAACAATAAAAATATAATAATAACAATAGATAACAACAAAATAATTATGCCAACAGAAAATATCGCCTTAGAAGGTAAACATAACATAAAAAACGCTATGGCAGCTTCTACTGTAGCGCATTTGCTCAAAATAAGAAAGCAGACCATTAGGGAGAGTTTAGAAAATTTTCAAGGAGTGGAGCACCGTTTAGAACATGTGCTAAAGATTAATAAAGTGCAGTACATCAACGACTCTAAAGCTACTAATGTTAATGCTACTTATTTTGCTTTAGAAAGTATGAGTGCACCTACCGTTTGGATAGTTGGTGGTGTGGATAAAGGCAATGATTACAAGGAATTATTTCCTTTTGTTAACGAAAAAGTTAAGGCAATTATTTGTCTTGGTGTCGATAATAAAAAGCTGTTTGAAGCCTTTGGCAATATGGTAGACGTGATAGTCGAAACTCAATTTATGAGCGAGGCTGTTAAAATTGCATATAAGATAGCTGAAGCTGGTGATAATGTGTTATTGTCTCCGGCATGTGCCAGCTTCGATTTATTTGAAAACTATGAAGATAGAGGACGTCAATTTAAAGATGCGGTAAGAAATTTATAATAAAATAAAAGTTGAATTAGGGAGGCAACTATAAAAGGTTAAGCGTGCAAAATATTTTTTCACAAATAAAAGGGGATAGAGCAATATGGGCAATAGTAACACTATTGGCTATATTCTCATTTTTACCGGTATATAGTGCTGCTAGTAATTTGGCATATGTTGGCGGTACGGGTAATACCTTTTCTTTTTTTGTGAAGCACTTTATGCATCTTTCCTTAGGTTTTGCAATTATGTACGCGGTGCATAAAATTCCGTATAGGTATTTTAAAGGACTCTCCATGGTGCTGATTCCTGTAGTTTTGGTACTTCTCCTAATTACAATTTTACAAGGTTCAACCAATGCTCAAGGGACAAACACAAGCCGTTGGATACAAATTCCAATTGTAAATATGTCGTTTCAGACATCTACGTTTGCAGCAGTTGTTTTAATGGTGTACGTGGCTCGTTATCTTTCAAAGATTAGAGAAAAAAGTGTAAGTTTTAAAGAAACTGTTTTGCCACTTTGGGGACCGGTATTTTTTGTGCTAATCCTTATTCTTCCAGCCAATTTTTCTACAACAGCAATCATATTTACTATGGTAATGATGCTCGCATTCATAGGTGGTTATCCAATAAAATATCTCGCAGTAATAATTGGTTCAGGATTGTTGGCTTTGGTGCTATTTATTTTGGTAGCAAAGGCATTTCCAGATGCAATGCCTAATCGTGTGGATACATGGATGAGCAGAATTGAAAATTTTGCAAATGGTGAAGATACTGAAGAAGATTATCAAATAGAAAAAGCAAAAATTGCCATTGCAACAGGTATAAAGCCATTAGGTCCGGGCAAAAGTGTTCAGAAAAACTTTTTACCACAATCGTCATCAGATTTCATATTCGCAATCATTATTGAAGAGTACGGACTGCTTGGTGGTATATTTTTATTGGTTATGTATTCTTGGTTACTGTTAAGGATAGTGGTGGTCTCACAAAAAGCAGATACCACTTTCGGAATGTTGTTGGTACTAGGGGTTGGTCTGCCAATTGTATTTCAGGCACTAATTAATATGGCTGTGGCAGTTGAATTATTTCCGGTAACAGGGCAAACCTTACCATTAATAAGTAGTGGCGGTACGTCCATTTGGATGACCTGTATGGCAATAGGAATAATATTAAGTGTTAGTGCAAAACGCCAAGAAATAAAAGAAAATGAAGTGTTAGAGGGTGATAACCCTTTAGATATTTTAAGTGAAACAATTTAAAGTAATAACAGGAGAGTGAAATGTCAGGTTGAGCGCAGTCGAAACCGCAAAGAAAGTAGAATTATTAAAATTGAACAATAAAGAAACATATCGATTTATTCTTTCAGGTGGTGGTACAGGAGGTCATATTTACCCTGCTATCGCTATTGCTAACGAATTAAAATCGCGTTATCCAGACGCTGAATTTTTATTTGTGGGTGCATCAGACCGTATGGAAATGGATAAAGTACCTCAAGCGGGTTATAAAATTGAAGGCCTTTGGATATCAGGGATTCAAAGAAAGCTCACGCTAAAGAATTTAATGTTTCCTTTTAAGTTGATAACAAGCTTATTGAGATCAAGAAAAATAATAAAAACCTTTAAGCCAGATGTGGTAATCGGTACTGGTGGATTTGCAAGCGGACCATTACTACAAATGGCGACATCTAAAGGTGTGCCGTGTTTAATTCAAGAGCAGAACTCATATCCTGGAATTACTAATAAGCTATTAGGCAAAAAAGTGGATACCATTTGTGTGGCTTATGAGGGTTTGGAAAAATTCTTTCCAAAAGAAAAACTAAGACTTACAGGTAACCCCATACGTAAAGACTTGTTAGCCGTAAAAGGAAAGCACATTGAAGGCAAGGATGTTTTTAAGCTTATTCATAGTAAATATACACTATTGGTATTAGGTGGTAGTCTCGGGGCAAGACGTATTAATGAATTAATAGAGGCTAACCTCACTTTTTTTGAAGAACAAAATGTGCAGCTCATTTGGCAATGCGGTAAGTTGTATTACGATACGTATAAGCAGTATAATGATTTAAAACATGTTCAAGTGCATGCCTTTTTAAATAATATGGACATGGCCTATGCGGCTGCGGATGTTATTATTTCAAGAGCTGGAGCTATTTCAGTTTCTGAACTTTGTATTGTTGGTAAGCCAACCATTTTTATACCCTCGCCTAATGTTGCTGAAGATCATCAAACAAAAAATGCACTTGCTGTTGCAGAGAAAAATGCAGCGATCTTAATCAAGGAGAGCGAATTGGATAATGAATTTCAAAAACAATTTTCTGAATTGATTACAAACCATGATAAGCAATCAGAATTAAGTAAAAACATAGAGGCTTTAGCACTTGTTAATGCGACAAAAGATATTGTTGATGAAGTTGAAAAATTATTAAAAAATAAATGAACCTAAAAGCTATAAATAACATCTATTTTATCGGTATTGGTGGTATCGGTATGAGTGCATTGGCACGTTATTTTGTAGCTAATGGCAAAAATGTTGCTGGTTACGATAAAACACCTTCGGATATCACTGAGAGTTTACAGGAATTAGGTGTTAAGGTTCATTTTAATGATAGTGTTTATGAAGTTAAACCAGAGTTTTTAAATAAAGAAAATACTTTGGTAGTATACACACCAGCAATCCCAAAAAATCATTCAGAGTTCAACTACTTTAAGGATAATGGTTTTAAGGTGTATAAACGTTCTCAAGTACTGGGCGAAGTTACGAAGCAAACGACCTGTCTTGCTGTTGCAGGAACACATGGTAAAACAACAACAACTAGCATTTTAGGACATTTATTGAATGAGTGTAATGTGCCAGTCACAGCTTTCTTGGGTGGAATTAGTGAAAATTATAACTCTAACTTAATTCTAAATGGCACCGAAGTTACAGTAGTCGAGGCCGATGAGTTCGATCGTTCTTTTTTAACCTTATCCCCAGATTTGGCTTGTATCACTTCGATGGATGCTGACCATCTTGATATTTATGGCGATGCAACTGAACTCATAAAAACATTTAAGGCATTTTCAGAATGTATAAAACCTCATGGTAAGCTTTTTGTAAAAAATGGGTTGCCATTAAAAGGTATTACATACGGTGTGGATGACAACGCTGATTATAGCGCAAAAAATATTAGAATAGTAAACGGCAGTTATGTGTTTGATGTGCAAACACCTAACGGAATACATAAAGATTTTCAATTTAACCTACCTGGTAGACATAATTTGTCGAATGCAATAATCGCCTTGGCGATGGCTGCTGACTACGGTTGCCCTCACAACCAGCTCGCCAAGGGTTTAGCATCTTACAAAGGGGTTAAAAGACGATTTACCTACCAGATTAAAACTGACAATTTTGTGTTTATTGATGATTATGCACACCATCCTGAAGAGATAAATGCAGTACACCAAGCCGTAAGAGAAATGTATCCAGATAAAAAGGTATTGGCAATATTTCAACCGCATTTGTACAGTCGAACCAAAGATTTTGTCGATGGGTTTGCCGATAGTCTTTCAAAATTTGATGAAATATTGCTGTTAGATATATATCCAGCAAGGGAATTACCAATTGAAGGGGTGACTTCGCAGTGGTTGTTAAACAAGATTGAAAACCCTAATAAAAAGTTGATTTCCAAATCAGCAATTATTGATGAAATTAAACGATCTCATGCGCATGTTGTTTTAACAATAGGTGCTGGAGATATTGGAGTAGAAGTAAAACATATAAAAGAAGCCTTTAGTGTTGCGAGTTAATCTTAACTACATAAAAGTCATAGTATTGCTAATTTTGGTTGGCTTCCTTTTTGCGTTTTCTAACTACAGAAATGACAACAGAAAAGTACATGAGCCAAACATAGAATTTATTGGGGAAAATAAGTTGTTCATCACAGAAGCAACTGTTAGTAAATTGTTAATACAAAATCAGGGCTCGGTTACGGGACAACCTAAAGAAATTATAGATTTGAACGATTTAGAAGCTGCCCTAAATTCTAATCCAATGATAAAGAAAGCTGAGGTGTTTATGTCAGTAAACGGCAAACTTTCAGCAGAAATTGAACAAAAACGACCTATCGCTAGAGTGCATACTAATGCATCATATTATATAGATGACGAAGGGTTTTACATGCCGTTGTCATCAAATTATGCAGCTAGAGTACCATTAGTTACTGGTAATATTAGGAAAAACAACCTTAAAACAGTATTTCAGTTTGCAAAGGCTGTAGATGAGGACGAATTCTTAAAAAAACATGTCATTGAAATTCATCAAAACGATGATGAAACCATTGATTTTAAAATTAGAAAGAGCAATTTTAAAGTTCATTTAGGAACCTTAAAACAGCTTGAAAAGAAGATAAATAATTTTAAGGCTTTTTATCAGAAAGCTTTAAAAGATAAGATTTTAGATAATTATAAGCTTGTAAATCTCAAATTTGACGAACAAGTGATTTGCACCAAAATTTAGACTATGGACAAGCATCATCAAATTTCGGTAGGTTTAGATATAGGAACCACAAAAATTGTGGCCATGATTGGTCGCAAAAATGAGTACGGTAAAGTAGAGATACTCGGTGTGGGTAAATCCAAAAGCTTGGGTGTGCATCGTGGTGTGGTAAACAATATCACACAGACCATACAATCCATCCAACAAGCGGTGCAAGAAGCAGAAGCTGCAGCATCAGAAAAAATCGAAGATGTCACTGTGGGCATTGCAGGTCAACACATTCGTAGTTTACAGCATAGTGATTACATCACAAGACCAAATTCCGAATTGGTTATCGATGAAACAGATATCGATCGTTTAATAAACCAAGTTCATAAACTGGTAATGCTTCCAGGTGAAGAGATTATTCATGTGTTACCACAAGAATTCAAAGTTGATGGCCAAGCAGAGATAAAAGAACCTATAGGTATGTATGGCGGAAGGTTAGAAGCCAACTTCCATGTAGTTGTTGGTCAAGTCTCTTCTATCAGAAACATCGGTCGTTGTGTAAAAAGTTCTGGATTAGAGTTAGAGGGGATTACCTTAGAGCCTTTAGCATCCGCAAATGCTGTATTGAGTCAGGAAGAAAAAGAAGCAGGCGTGGCTTTAATAGATATAGGTGGTGGAACAACCGATTTAGCAGTATTTAAAGATGGTATTATTCGCCATACAGCAGTAATTCCGTTTGGTGGTAATGTTATTACGGAAGACATTAAAGAAGGCTGTTCAATCATTGAAAAACAAGCCGAATTATTAAAAATAAAGTTTGGATCAGCCTGGCCAGGCGAAAACAAGGATAACGAAATCGTTTCTATTCCAGGATTACGAGGAAGAGAGCCAAAAGAAATTACACTAAAGAACCTATCAAAGATAATACATGCCAGAGTGGTAGAAATCATTGAGCAGGTCTATGTAGAAATTAAAAACTACGGACACGAAGAGCAAAAGAAAAAATTGATCGCAGGTATCGTGTTAACTGGAGGAGGAAGCCAGTTAAAACATCTAAAGCAATTAGTGGAATACATTACAGGAATGGATACAAGAATAGGGTATCCTAATGAGCATATAGCAGGTGATAGTGATGACGAAATTGCTAGCCCATTATTTGCTACAGCAGTAGGTTTAGTAATGGATGGTCTTAAAAAACAAGATCGTAAAAGAGCGGAGCGATTACATGAAGAAGTACTTAATACTCCTGAAAGTAATACAGGGCAAGAAGCTGAGCAAGAACAAGTAATTGAAGAACCTAAAAAAGAACGTCGTTCGTTTTTGGACAAGTTAACCGAACGTGTTAAAGAATTTTTAGACAACGCAGAGTAGATAATTAATTAATCAAGATATATAAAATCCCAAAATCTCAAAAAATATGAGTAGTAGCAACGAATTTGGAAACATCTCATTTGATTTACCTAAACACCAGTCTAATGTGATAAAGGTCATTGGTGTTGGTGGTGGTGGTAGTAATGCCATTAACCATATGTTTCAGCAAGGTATTAAAGGCGTAGATTTTGTCATATGTAATACAGATGCGCAAGCACTTCAAAGTAGCGGTGTTCCAAATAAAATACAATTAGGCGTTAACCTTACCGAAGGATTGGGTGCTGGTGCTAACCCAGATGTAGGTGAGCAAGCAGCAGTAGAAAGCTTAGAAGACATTCGCAGAATGTTGGATACCAATACCAAAATGATATTTATTACTGCCGGAATGGGAGGGGGTACAGGTACTGGTGCTGCACCCATCATCGCAAAAATGGCTAAGGAATTAGATATTCTTACCGTTGGTATCGTTACAATGCCGTTTCAGTTTGAAGGTAAAATGCGTAACGAACAAGCCCAACGTGGTATCGAAAATCTTAGAGAGCACGTAGATTCACTAATTGTTATTAATAACAACAAGCTACGCGAAGTTTATGGTAATCTTGGCTTTAAAGCAGGTTTCTCTAAAGCAGATGAAGTCTTATCCACGGCATCTAGAGGTATAGCAGAAGTTATAACACATCACTACACACAAAACATCGATTTACGTGATGCTAAAACAGTATTAAGTAATAGCGGTACAGCCATTATGGGATCGGCTACAGCTTCTGGTCAAGCCAGAGCACAAGAAGCTATTATGAAAGCTTTAGATTCACCATTGTTAAATGATAATAAAATTACTGGAGCTAAAAACGTATTGTTGCTTATCGTTTCTGGTTCTCAGGAAATTACCATTGACGAAATAGGTGAGATTAACGATCATATTCAAAATGAGGCAGGTCATGGCGCTAACATCATTATGGGTGTTGGTGAAGATGAGTCATTACAAGAGTCTATTGCGGTAACGATTATCGCAACAGGTTTTGATATCGATCAACAGAACGAAATCTCTAATACCGAAACTAAAAAAGTAATTCATGCTTTAGAGGAAGAAGTCATAGAAGAAGTAAGTACGCAAGAAAAAGAGCCTGCAATCATTACTCCAGATATCGTTTTAGAAGAAAAGAAAGTAGATTCTATAGTGCGCCATACGCTTTTAGAGGAGGACGAAACAGAAATGTCTTCTAATTATGATATGGATTTAATTTCAACTACCGATGTATTGAGAAATATGGAGGTAGTGTATGATGAAGTTTTAGATACCAACGCCGAATTAGATGTAGAGCCAGAGGAATTCATCATAACACCAATTGTGAATAAGGCAGAGCCTATCATAGAAGAAAAAGAAGAGCAGATTACATTAACCTTTGATTTGCCATTGTCTAACAATGAACCAGAAACAATAGAAGAACCTGAATCTGGCGAAGAGATGATGTTCTTTAGTTTGGATGATGAGGTAAAAGATATTAATGTTAATCAGCCTGTTGAAATTATTTCAGTAACTGAGGTTAACGAAACTGGAGAGAAACGTTATGCATTAGATGATGTAGAAACCTATGAGTCTTCAATGAACACTAAGTTAAAAACTGAGGTAAAAGAAGAAATTGTTTTTGAAAAGAAAGTACTTCCGGTTAATGAAACCCAAGAAATTACCGAGGAAGAAATAGACCCAATGAATAGCCCAATATCTGACTTAATAAAAGCTCGAGCAGATGAACGTAGAAAACACATGAAAGAGTTTAATTATAAGTTCAATAACGCTAAAATTGACGAAATAGAAAAAGAGCCTGCTTACAAAAGACAAGGTGTTAGTTTAGAAAATGCACAGCATTCTTCCGAAACAAATGCTTCAAGATTATCTGTTGGCACAGATGATAATGATGACATTCAGTTAAGAAGTAATAATTCATTCTTGCACGATAACGTAGATTAATAGCAAATTCAGTTAAGTGTTATCACACCAGAGTCGAGCCCAAAAACTACCCTCAAACTTTTTGGGCTTTTTGTTTTGTCTATCTGTATATCATAAAAAAGCATAACATTTTTAGTATCTTCGCACTTCTATAAGATTAGAGTTATTATGAGTTTACAAGATAAGGTCATGACTGCCATGAAGGCAGCAATGAAAGAAAAAAATCAAACCGCTTTAGCAGCGCTAAGAGCTATAAAATCTGAAATTTTACTAGCTAAAACAGCATCTAGTGCTAGTGAAGAACTATCAGAAGAACAAGAGATTAAAATCTTGTCTAAAATGGTAAAGCAACGTAAAGATAGTGCGGCCATTTTTCAAGAGCAAGGACGAGACGATTTGGCGCAACCAGAATTAGACCAAGCAGAGGTGATTAGCCAATTTTTACCAGAAGCGTTGAGCGAAGAAGAAATTGAGAAAGTGGTTATGTCCACTATAGAAAATATAGGAGCTGAAGGAATGAAAGATATGGGAAAGGTTATGGGCATTGTAAGTAAAGAATTAGCTGGAAAAGCCGATGGCAAAACAATCTCTACGATTGTAAAAGCAAAATTAACCTAAATTGCCATTCCTGCGAAGGCAGGAATCTAAGGCCTCGTAGTTCAACTGGATAGAATATCAGATTTCGGCTCTGAGGGTTGGAGGTTCGAATCCTCTCGAGGTCACGAATACATACTTCAAAAAGAAAAAATGCCAAGCTTGCTTGAGCATTTTTTTGTTTGAAGTATGTTCAAAGCGGAGCGCAGAGGATGCGCCAGCAATCCATATGGGCTCTGATTTGTTAAAGAAATTGATTGACAGCCAAGCTTGCTTGAGCATTTTTTTGTTTGAAGTATGTTCAAAGCGGAGCGCAGAGGATGCGCCAGCAATCCATATGGGCTCTGATTTGTTAAAGAAATTGATTGACAGCCAAGCTTGCTTGAGCATTTTTTTGTTTGAAGTATGTTCAAAGCGGAGCGCAGAGGATGCGCCAGCAATCCATATGGGCTCTGATTTGTTAAAGAAATTGATTGGCAGCCAAGCTTGCTTGAGCATTTTTTTGTTTGAAGTATGTTCAAAGCGGAGCACAAAGGATGCGCCAGCAATCCGTTAGGAACCGATTTGCCTAATAGGTTTTTTTATCCGCTCAAGCAAGCTTGAGCATTTTTTTATTTCTATATTTAGACAATGATCGTAATCTATCTTCAAGAAACTCAAAAGCCTGAGATAAATCCAACTTTTAGACTGGTAATGCTAATCATCTTTTTTGTTGGTTTAGCAGTTGTACTGCTCTCCAAGTTCTATGCGTTTTTCGAATCTATTTATGCTTCAAAGTATAAAAGGCCCTTCTTTTTAAATGCTATTGCATTTAAAAAAGAACTAAGAAATCGTCAATTTTCAATTTTAAATAAGGAGTTTGATTTTTATAAAAGATTAGATGAAAATGAAAAGGTAATTTTCAGGCACCGTTTAGCAACATTCATTAATAGTAAGGAGTTTATTGGTAGAGAAGGATTGAAGGTAGATGATGAAATGAGAATATTAATTTCTGCTACCGCTGTAATGTTAACTTTTGGTTTCAGAAACTATCTCATTGAATTGATAGATAAAATAATAATTTACCCAAAGGCATATTATTCTAATTTAAATGAAACTTACCATAAAGGGGAAACAAATCCACAACTAAAAGCTATTGTTTTTTCTTGGGAAGATTTTAAAAAAGGATACCATATAGGTGATGACAATTTAAATTTAGGAATCCATGAGTTTGGTCATGCAATTCATTTAAATGCTTTTGGAAAAAATGATATCAGTAGTGAGATTTTTAAAGATGGCTTTAATAAGTTGGCCACCTACCTACAAGAGCATAAGATGGTTAGGAATAATTTAACCACATCAAAATATTTTAGAGCTTATGCTTACACCAATCAGTTTGAATTTTTTGCTGTATTGTTAGAAAACTTTATTGAAACTCCAGATGAGTTCCGAAATAAATTCCCAGAACTTTATGGATACATGAAGCAAATGTTAAACTTTAATTTTGCAGGATACTAAAGACTAAGAAATAAGCACTATTTTTGAGGAATAAGCAACACAATCATAAATGAAAAGAATATTAGTAACTGGTGGTGCAGGATTTGTAGGCTCGCATCTTTGTGAGCGACTTTTAAACGAAGGCAATGAAGTCATCTGCTTGGATAACTATTTTACAGGCTCTAAACAAAATATAGAGCATTTGATGGATCATCATTATTTTGAGTTGGTAAGACACGATATTACCAATCCCTTTATGGCTGAAGTTGATGAAATATACAATTTTGCTTGTCCAGCCTCACCTGTACATTATCAATATAATCCTATAAAAACAACTAAAACCTCTGTAATGGGCGCCATTAATATGTTAGGATTGGCTAAACGTGTTAAGGCTAAAATATTACAAGCTTCGACAAGTGAAGTCTATGGCGACCCTACCGTACATCCACAGCCAGAAAGTTACTGGGGAAATGTCAATCCAATAGGATTGCGTTCTTGTTATGATGAAGGCAAGCGTTGTGCAGAAACGCTCTTTATGGACTACCATAAAGAGAATAAAGTAAAAATTAAAATCATACGCATTTTCAATACCTATGGGCCAAGGATGCACCCTCAAGATGGCAGGGTAGTCTCTAATTTTATTGTACAGGCGCTAAAGGGTGATGATATCACCATCTTTGGTGATGGTACGCAAACCAGAAGTTTTCAATACGTTGATGATTTAATTGAGGGAACGGTGAGGATGATGCAAACGCGTGATAACTTTATAGGCCCTGTAAATATTGGAAATCCTAAAGAGTTTACCATGCTGCAATTGGCAAATGAGGTCATTGATTTAATTGGTTCAAAGTCTAAAATTACGTATTTGCCACTACCAGAAGATGACCCTATGCAACGGCAACCAGATATAAGTTTGGCTAAAAAGGAGTTAGGGGATTGGGAACCGAAAGTAAATTTAAGAGAAGGGTTAAAAAGTACGATTAATTTCTTTGACGAATTATTGAGTCGAGAGAATTAGTGTGTTGAGATAACTGCAACAAAAAAGTCTCTTGAAAAAGAGACTTTTTGTTATTTGTTATTAATTTATCTGTTCAATCCTATTACCACAGGGCAAATACAGCTTGTATATGCGTTTGGTAATGATTGTTATCTAGTCCGCTTTCAGCGTGATCTAATGCAAATTTTCCAATGACTTGTGCTCTGATGCCAAAAGTTTGTCGTCTGTTCAACCAAAACAAAACACCACCACCAAGATTTAACGATATATTGGTTTCATCAATATTAAAAAAGCCAACACCAGCATTACCATAAAAATCGATCCATTCTGCTGATGGAAAGATATGTTTGCCAAAATAATATTTGGCATGGGTGTCAAATGAATAGTAAGTATAATCTTTGTCTAAAACCCTACCGTCAATTTTATCGCCTTCCGCAAATGAATTTAAGGTAAAAGCCTGCTCAATAGATAAGCCAGAAGTCCACCCTACTTCTATGCCAAGAGAAATAGGCAAGTTAATAGCCCAATCTGTCATTCCATCCACTGGCGACTGTGTTCCAGCACTATTAATAGCATTAAGACCAACGCTTCCAAACCATTCAGCAGAATTTGACTGGCTGTAAGAATTAAATGTAAAAGTCAAAGCCGCTGCTAATAAGAGTAATTTTCTCATGAAAAAATTGATTTAAAATTCAAAGTTAAACTTTATGGCTTATAAAACAAATAAAGACACCAAGTTATTTAGTAATTCATATAATTATTCTTTACGGTTATAAAAAAAAGACTTAAAAAGCTTAAAAACTCGCTTTCTGTCCTTAAACAAAGCCATTCTGTAAGCTTTGTTTACAAAAAAATGAGGTACTCTTTTTAAAACAGTTTTCAAAAAAATATAAACTTTCAAGGTTTTGACCCAAAACTTATAAAAGCTTAAATGCTTCAGTTTAAAACGGTAAAATCGTGTTGTAAAATTACTTGAGGCATAAGCTTTTGGAATGTCTTCAAAAAAAAGTGCTAAGATGTTTAAGTAGGTTGTTATTTTTTTGCCCTTTCCAATCAGGCTCGGATCCTTGATGTTTTCTAATAAGACGATGGAGTCATAGGCAGATCTAAAGTTAATACTGTTGTATAGACTTCCGTTGTCATTAATTTGGTAGTTGAGTATTGTATGGCGCATCAAATGGATAGTGGATGGTATGAAAATACCATTGATTATCTGCTTCGATGCCAGTATATTAGGGCTGCTTAATTCCTTGTCTTTATCCGATGGTAATAGTATTCGATGTAATTCAACAACACCAATAAACGCGTCTGATTTTAATCTTGAAAGATGCCGATGTTCAAAAAAATCGTTTCCTAATGTCTGCTCCATAGGATAATAGCTGTTCTCTTTCAATAGTTCAAACGCCATATCTAGTTGATGATTGGATATTAAAATGTCGATATCACCAATCATACGTTCCGCAAGGTCATTATAATAACCGCCACAAATCAAAGCAGCACCTTTTAAAAAAACATGTTCTATCTCATGTGCTTTTAGCAACTCAGATAGGTGGTTGATCTGTATTAGTAGTTGTGCATTTCTATTTTCATTTAGCGATGTAATCTCTTCGAGATAAGTATTGAGTTCTTCTGGTAAAAGGTGCAGTAAGTCTTTCGATGTTAATCGGCAATAAATTGTTGGAAGTACCAGATGCCTGCTGCCCTCAACAACCATAGTGTCCCAATCAAAATCTTTGTTGCCAAGCGTTTTTTCTAAGTCATCTTTAGAAGACTTGTAGCTCAAAATATCAGCTATGTATTGGTATGTAGTGGCAAGCTTACCCATAGGCGGTATTTGTCAGTACTAAATATAGTTAATATTAATGGATACGAAATTCTTTAAAACACTCAGAGATGAGTTCAGTAACGCTTTCTGTATTGCTGTAGGTTAATTTGTAAACGGGTGTTAGAGACAACCAATCTAAAAACTGTTTAGCATAATCAGGATTTGGTGACAACCATGAGTCAGGAATTAAGGTTTCTAATGCTTCCTTTATAGATATCAATTCAAGCTTTGTTTTACTGTCTTTAATATAGTTCACCATTAGGATTGCTCTACATGGGTAATTATCTTTAATAGGGCTTTTGCAAGGAACATATTTAATTACACCTTTGGTCTTATTAAATAGGGTATTTGGAAAGCTATCAAAATCTCTCATCAAAGGGTTTAATAAATGAAAAGCACCTTCTTTTATAGATAGTGCTGAAGGATTGTGGTATAGGTGAGAATCAGAAGCGAGCATAGGTGAGACATCATCTGCAACTAACTCAAAACCTTTTGCGGTAAGTATGGCGCACAAAGTGCTTTTTCCTTTACCAGATGCACCTATAAATAATATAGAATGCTCGCCATCAGAAATTGTTGATCCGTGGAAGGTACCTAGCCAATCAGACTCTTCTTTATTGTGAATAAACGAAAGAAGCTCCATCACGAACTTGCCTTGTATAAGGTGATAGTCGCGCTTCGGTACCGTCCTCACCAAGGCTTCATTTTTAAATAAACATAGCTGATCATTGTCAATGTAAATGTCATAGATAACATCTGGTGGAATAATTTCTTTGGTTTCCAGATGTGCTATACTAGGATGAATGGTTTTTGCAACAAGGTCCGAATCAAAATTTACCTGAAATGCTTTGCTATTGAAGCTATAACTTTTAAAGATTTGACGTTTGGATGCATTGAATACATGTCCCGATTTATCTACAACATCACCCTTTACATTACACTGTTCTAAATAAGATGCTATGGTCTTTGCAATTTCACCAGAATCTAAATTTGGATCAATAGCCTCTATTCTTGATTGAAATGCACCAAGCGAAGTACATTCAAGGTAATCATACAAAAGGTTTTTAAAATTATTATCTACAACGCTGTAAATGTTTGATTTTTTATACCAAAGCACCCAATAAAAACTGAACAACCGTTGGTATGTCGGTGCTAAGTCGTTATTCAAAGTGTATTGGGATTAATCAAAAGGATTTCCTCCCGGATCTGGTGGGGAAGTTGATTGTGCTTTAAGTGGATTTAAAATCACAAAGGTTCCTACTGCAGTTAATGCAGCATACTTGCCCATTTTTTTAATGGCGTCTTTTCGAGTGATTTTATCGGTATGGTTGTCTTTTTTCATGGCCAAGCCTAGATTTGGTTCAAAAATAATAAAATAATTTATTTAACAACAAAAAATGTCAAAAGGTTTATGCAAAACTTATAATTTAAATGTAAGGTTTTTCAACTTAATTAATACTCAAAAATAAAAATAAAATCAAAAAACCTTAAAATCTCCCTATGCCTTCATAAGCATAGGGAGATTGGTTTTCCTATTTTAGAATAATTTTTTCAGTCTTCGTATAATTTTTACTTACCAGATTTACGATATAGATCCCCGTGTGTAAACTACTAGCATCAATAGTGTGTAAAGAGGTATCAACAGGTAATATAGTGGTATGGACCAATCGCCCTTGAAGATCATATACTCTAGCGGTTGTTTCTTCTGTTAACTGGCCGGCAACAGTAATATTGCGGTTCGTTTGGTTGGTATAAATACTAATGGCATCCAAATTTGAGTCAGATGTTGATAGTGCACTATTGGAGAATCTTAAATAAAAACGACCGGTGCCGTTTAAGTCCTCTGAAGGCGTTAGTACATAATCTGAAGCGTTTAATAAGGTAGATGTACTCGTCAAGGCATCATCCAAATACACGTCAATAGAAGCTGGTAAGGTATTTTGTACAATACTAAAGGTCAATTGCTCTCCCATATTGGCATTAACGCCCAAGGCAATGGTCACATCATTATAATCGGTGGAGCCCAGTGCCTGCAATGCAATTGGAAGCCCTGTGTTGTCCTGCACCAAGTGCGAATAAAGTGCAAAGCTTGGCGCAACACCGCCCCAGATGACAGCTTCATAACCTGGATCGAGACCAAGACTGGCATCAGCATCAAAATAGAAGTCCGTCGTGTAATCGTTATTAGCTGTAAAGGCGATGAGTTTAAGGTAGGTCAGAGAATTGCTATTTCTTCCGGCAATAAAATCATCAGCAGTACCAGTAGCTCTCATCGCTGCGGTGAACTCAATATCATGGTCCGCAATTAATGTTCCAGTACCATTGGCAGCCACAAAGAAGCCTTGACCTGGTGCAATAAGGCGGCCATTATCATTGGCCAGCGTAATAATATCCCATCCATTGGAAGCATTGCCATCATAACCGTAAATACCAGATAGCGCATCCATAAGGTCAATATTCCGTTCCCCGGAAGTTTGCGTACTAACCACGTGGGTCAAAAAGGCTTCGGCATCGATATACGACGGATAAGGATTGCCAATAAGATTCCAAGGCGCAAACGTTGCATCCGTACCTATGTT
Source organism: Winogradskyella sp. HB-48 (assembly GCF_049942685.1). Lineage (GTDB taxonomy): Bacteria > Bacteroidota > Bacteroidia > Flavobacteriales > Flavobacteriaceae > Winogradskyella. Next base: position 589,383 of record NZ_CP187934.1, on the reverse strand, counting down.
TATATCCTTAAATATATCTCCGGTGTTTACCGTTCCTGTAAAGGTCAAGGTGCCACCATCAGAAGTAGCCGCTCTGTAACCCATGGCCGGACTTAGTACTGTAGCTGCATTTGCTGTGGCGTCGTAATTTTCATAAAGACCAGAATCGTTGTTGAAAGGGGCAAAGGCTCTAAGTGTACCTGACGCTAACAAATTGCTATTGGCAGCATCAAAGCTTCCAAACGGTTGTCCGGTAAGTGGGGCCGAGATTAAATCGTTATCATTGTTAACGGCATCATTGGTAAAGGCATTAACATGGCGGTTGTATGTTACGGTACCACTAATGGAACCGTCTAATATGAGGCTGGAATAACTAGTAGAAGTAGATTCTAAAGTTAAGCTATTAACAGTTAATGTGTTTCCTGTTGCAATTTCTACACCTGCGCCAGGATAAACAACTACATCGTTAAGATTAACATCTGAGCTTAAAATAGCGACACCATCTGTAACGATGGCATTTGATGCACCAGTAGTTCCATCAGGATTTGCAGGATACCAAGAACCTTCAGAATATGCATAACCGTTATAGATACCTTCTATTTTAAAGTTGTCAAATTCTATAACATCACTGCCACCATTTAGAGTACCATTTAATATTAAACCTACTGTAGAAGTTCCATCAGCAACAGGCACGGAAATGGTTCCATTTACGCCAGGAAAAGTATCAGGGTCATTAAAATATTCCACAGAACCCTGGCCAACACCATCAATCACAACTTCATAATTACCTATTTCAGCATTAGCGAAGGCATGATAGTCAAAGCTTACCACAATAGATGTGTAATCTGAAACATCAACATTGTCAAAAGTAAAAGTATAAGGTGATAAAGATGGTTCGGCAGTTTCACCTTCTAGGTCACGACCAAAGGCAGTATTACCAGAAAAATTTGAATTATTGCTTGAAGCAGTTTGAATAAATAAGCCTTCACTTGGTGTGCTTGGGTCTACAAAGAGTTGTGATTCTATATTGTTATTCCATCTTGGATATGTGTCGTCAAAGTCTTCAATAATTATTGTAACAGAAGGACTAGGGTCATTGTCTACTATGGTTAAATCAAACGTAGCCTGAGTTCCTACAATTGCGTTATTTCCGCCAGTAATCCCTGTAATAGTAAATGTGAGAGTTTCGTTGCCTTCAAAAATAGCATCGTCCGTAACCGTAATGGTCACAGTTTCATCAGTAGACGAGCCCGCAGGAAAAGTTACAGTCTGAGTTGTATAGCCATTAATGTCAGCAGTATCACCTGTGGTTAATTCTACATCAAAAGAGGTGGCGTTGGCGCCGTCAGGATTGGTAATGCTAAAGGTTAAGTCGATAGTGCCTGCTCCTTCAGATATGGAGGATGAGCTGTTTGTAAATTCCACGAAAGTATTTGAGGTTGCATCTGGAACTGTTACTTTGTATTGTGTGGTGGTATAACCATCTCCACTGCCATTTTCTGAAAATTCAAACCCAACGGTTAAGGTATTGGCAGAAGAAACATCCAGTGCGGTAATGGTATAATTTAGTGGGTCGCCATTCGCGGTAGCCCCGACTTCAGTTTCAATACGAGCACCACCATCTAAAGTGTAAAAGTATTTAAACTGATTATCATTAGCACCAGTATTGGTTGTTAGGGCTTCTATGTTTACAAAGTCAACTCCTGAGACATCGATGACTTGACTTGTAAAAATTCCTTGACCACCCCAATCAGTGCTCACTAAAGCACCTCCAACCACTTTAAAGGTGTTACCACCAGAATCGGTTGACGGTTGCGAGTTATAGGATAAAAACCAAGAATTTGGTGCCGAACCAAAAGGACCCGCACTTGCAGGTTCAGGAGCTGGTGGAAAGAAAGTTGTATGGTCTGGGAAGCCATCACCATCGTTTGAGAAATCCGCGTCATAAAGTGTTAGTTCATTGGTCGTAAAACTCACAGGGCCAACCCAATCACTAGTTCCGTCTATACCGCAGTCTGCTTTAACGTAGACCTCGTAGGCCGTAGAGGTTTCAAGACCAGTTGCAATATATGGTATACTGCTTACACTTGTGCCAACAGAAGGTAGGCCTGCACCTGCACTCTGTATGGCTACTTCCCATTGCGATTCAAAACCACCAGCAGTCCATGAAATGGTTGCGGTTGTATCAAGGGCATCAACTGTTAATCCTGTAACAGGGTCACAAGGTGCGTCGTAAATCATAATATCATCGAACGCTACTCCAGAAGCGTTTAGGGGGGTGGTTACAGCACTAAATACAAAGCGAAGATAGACTTGCGACTCTCCCCCAAGACCTGATAAATAATTTTTAGCCATTACATAGCCATTAGAACTTGTATTGTCCAGTGGAGAACCATTGAGGTCACTACCTGTCCAACCTAAACCTTGACCACCAGGAAGCGCATCAACTGAATCATCGGTATACCAATTGGAAATGTCAATATTGGGCTCATTAAATCCACCAACCGTTTGCCACGTATTACCATTGTCTACGGAAGATTGAAGGGTCATACCGTCCTGGCCAAACAAACAATCCCACCATATGGCAAACTCTATTATAGGTGCTTCTAGACTTGTAAAATTTAGTGGTGGGCTCATTACATAGGCATCATTAACTTGTGAGTAGGGGCCGTTACCAATTGTTACCCACGTGTTTTGTCCTGAGGCGGCAGTATTAATATTACCATAAGATGGTGTAGTTAATCTCCAATAATCCCCAGTATTTGTTGAGAAATAGTTATCTGGAATCCAACCTCCAGATCCGGTCTCAAAATCTTCTAGATAGGGAAACGTATTTATTGGTGTTGCTGTTGTGTTAAAGGTTCTAGGTCCAACCCAGTCACTGTAATCATTGCTGCCACAATCAGCTCTAAGATATACTTCGTAGGCTGTTAGAGGGCTTAAATTTGAAATGACATATGGATTGGAGTTAATCACTGTGCCAGTGGTAGTAGGTTCGCCCAAGCCAGCAGGTTGTACAACATATTCCCATTGGCTTTCCGTACTTCCATTTGTCCAACTTAAGATGGCTTTAGTGTCGGTTAAATCTGTTGTCTCAAGGTTTAAAACAATGGGGCAAGATACGGGTTCGGGGACTATAATTTCAAACGAAGCCTCAATCTCGTCAGCGGTATTATCACAGCTATCGGTGGCATCGATATCTATGCCGTTGTTTGGTGAATTGGCCGAACCTAATTCTAAGTTATACGCGAAAATGCCGATTATGGTATCTGTCCACCCATCTCCTTTTTGATCGTAGCAGTTTACGTAATACGTGCCAGATGGAATAGTAATGGTAGTATCAACAAGGCCAAGGCCAGCACACGAAGCTGTTTTTTGAGTCCATATAACGCTTCCACCACCGTTCGGCGCAGTAGAAATATCAACCCATATATCGGCTGTGGCTGTTCCACCTTCAGTTACTATGCGTATTTCGCTTTGTCCAAAGGCAATAAAATTAAGGAACAAGGCAAGGAATAGAATGTAAATATGTCTCATTATTATAAATTGTAAGAAGGCAAAGAAGGTATAGGACTTGGGATATCAAATATAATGAAATATAAAGAGGACTTTTTGGTTCTGTCCTTCTTTTTAAATCATCTTGAAAAACTTATGATAAAAATTAAAATAAAGCAAAAAACGCATTCTTTATAAAGAATGCGTTTTTTTACAAAACGGTTGTATAATAAAGTTATTTTAGAATAATTTTTTCGGTTCTTGTTGTATTACTACCAACAAGATTTACAATATAGATACCAGTATACAGGCTATTGGCATCAATAACATGCAATGACGTCTCTGCCGACAAAACTTTTGAGTGAACCAAGCGTCCTTGTATGTCATATACATTAGCTGTTGTAGCTTCAGGTAACTGACCTGCAATAGTTATACTACGGTTCGTTTGGTTGGCATAAATACTAATAGCATCCAAATTTGAGTCAGATGTTGATAGTGCACTATTGGAGAATCTTAAATAAAAACGACCGGTGCCGTTTAAGTCCTCTGAAGGTGTTAATACATAATCTGAAGCGTTTAATAATGTAGATGTACTCGTCAAGGTATCATCCAAATACACGTCAATTGAAGAAGGCAAGGTACTTTCTGCAATACTAAAAGTCAATTGTTCTCCCATATTGGCATTTACACCCAAAGCAATAGTAACATTATCGTAGTCGGTTTGCCCTAAAGCCTGGATAGCAAATGGTAAGCCCATGTTCTGTTGTACTAGATGTGTAAATATTGAAAACGAAGGAGCTACTCCGCCTAAGAGCGTTGCATCATAACCAGGATCTAAACCTAGGCTAGAAAATTCAGTAAAGAATACATCGGTAATAAAATTATCAGAGGCGTTGCTTAAGTCCAACTTTAAGTTGGTGATTGAGGATGAATTCCTTCCTGCAATAAAATCGTCTTGTGTTGAGGTAATTCGCATATCTGGCGAATTCGTAGTGAACTGAACGATGTTGCCAACATCAGTATTAGAGGCCACAAAGAACCCTTGGCCAGGAGCGATATCTAAAGTGTTATTAACTAAAGCACTTATAATTGTGTAATCTCCAGCCGAGGTCCCATTAGTGCTGTCATTATAGCCATAAATCACCTGGGCACTTGGGTCTAACAAGGAAGCATTTACTGAAAGAAACGCTTGCGCATCTATATAAGAAGGGAATGGATTACCAATTAAATTTAAGATACTAGCCGACCCTTGGTTAATAGCAACCTGAACCAATCCAGTATTCACAGTGCCTTCAAAGGATACTAAGTTAGAAACCGCAACAGGATCTACACCAGTTCTGTAACCAACTCCAGCCGTTAAAGGTGTGGTGTCTGTTTCATCCCAAAGCTCAAACGGATTCACAGCATCGTTGTTATCAAAGCCTCCAAAAAGCACATTGGTACCACTTGGATTGGCTAAAATATTGGTGTTGTTGGCAATAAATGTATTGAATGGTTGACCCGAGACTGGCGCGCTGATTAAGTCATTACCATTAACAGCACCATTGTCATTGATGTAACGATCGTATCTTAATGAACCTGCAATTGATCCATCTAGAATTAAACTAGAATAACTATTTGATTCTGAACTTAGTACTATGCCATTATTTGTGGTTAACGTTACACCAGAATTTACTATTAAGGCTCCACCACCCTCTACGGTTATAGAGTTAACGGTAGAGTTTCCATCTATTTCCAAAATTGCGCCAGATTTTACCGTAAAGTCACTATTAGTAACATCTCCCTGAAGTCTTAATGTACCAGCATTAATTGTTGTAGTACCTGAATAACTATGAGAACCTGTTACAATAAGTATGTTAGAACCAGTTTTTTCAACACTGCCTGTGCCAGACATAGTTCCATTGACCGTAATATTACCAGTTCCTAAATTTCCAAACTGCACAGTGTTATTATTTATAAATATGTTATCATTAAATATCATACCACCTGTTGAGTTTGAATGAATTTGAACAGTTCCTCCATCAATACCTATTGGAGTATTAAAGGTATGAGTAGCACTCGACGCATTATAAATGCCACCGGAAGCAGACAGACCACCACCAGCATTATTAATAGTTCTTGGAGAGGTTGCCGCTGCTTCAAAATCCAAAGTGTTTACTATATAAAATCGTCCATTTGTGGTCATTGTAGTATTGTTATTATGACCTATTTTCACAAAGTTTCGCACTGTATTTCCATTGTCCGGATCTCCTTGGTTACCACCACTTGGATAAAACCATGGTAACTGTCCGTCACCGAAATTACCTGTAGTCACCTCGCTCCTGCTAAAAACATCCTGTTGAGCATTTGAATTTAGAGCTAAAAAAATAAGTAGTAGTGTGTAAAACTGTCTCATAAGCTTATATAGATTTGATATTTTGCTAATTAGTTATTTTCAAATATAGGATTTTTTTGCAGATTTAATAAGGTATTTTTTTTATTTAAGTATTCAAAACTTGTGTTTAAGTACTTGCTAATTAGTAGTTTGAAATAAAAAAACGCACTCTTTGTGAAGAATGCGTTTTTTTCAAAAGGATGTATAATTTGGTTTATTTCAAAATAATTTTTTGTGTTTTGCTTTCATTTCCGTTACGAATTACCACGATATAAACACCGGTATTTATAGCGTTAGCATCGATACTTTGTAATCTAAGGCTCGACGTCAGAGCCTTGGAGGTAATCAATCTTCCTTGAATATCATATACACTAGCAGTGGTATTGTCGTCAACCTCACCAGAAATGTTGATAGATCGGTTGGACTGATCTGCATATATTGTTAATGTCTCGAAAGTGTTGTTTGGTGCAGAAAGCGTAGTATTAGCAAAATGAATATAGAATCTTCCTGTGCCTGTTAAATTTGTGTTTGGCGTTAAGACATAATCCCCTGTATTTAACAGTGTAAAGGTATTGGTAACATTGTCTTCCAAATAAACATTAATGGTGTCTGGTAGCGATGACTCTTGTCCTAAACTAAAAGTAATCTGCGTTTGAGAAGGCGATTTCACACCTAATGGTACAACCACATCGTTTAAATCATCTAAAGGTAAAGACTGATTGAAAAACTCAATACCATTATTATTTTCGACCAGATGTGTAAAAATACCCTTTGCGTTACCAAAATGGGCTCCTGTATCATATCCAGGATCTAAACCTCTTGTGTTAATAGCTCTAAAATATAGATTAGTTTCGTAAGAAGAATTATCGTCAGATAATAAGATTTTAGCTCTAGATGCACTGTTATTACTACTTCTACCCATAATAAAGTCATCCGCATTTCCGATTCGGGTCATAGCAGCATCAAAGCTAAAACTTCCTGAGGCATTTACAGCAACAAAAAAGCCTTGACCAGGTGCAATAAGCAAGTCCTGATCAGAATTGCTGTCCCAAATGGTCCAGCCATCCGCAGCAGCACCATCATAACCATAAACACCAGCAAAACTTGGGTCAAAAAGACTATTATTAGCGGTCAGGAAATCACCCAAATCAATGTATGCGGGAAATTGGTTACCTATCAAATTCCATTTATCAAAGTTTCCACTACCTAATGTCACCACGGCATTTCCAGAAGTAACTGGCGCACCCTCAAACTGTAAGGTACTACCACTCGTTATTGCAGCTCTAAACCCTTGCCCTGGTACAATTAAGGTTGTAGCGTTGCTAGTAGTATCATAATTATCGTATGTATCTGTAGTGTTATTGAACCTCGCAAACGCCTTGGTAATGCCATCAACAGCAGTAGCCAGATTTGGATTGGCCGCAGCAAAATCGCCAAAATTTTGACCTGATAACGGAGGTGATATCAAGTCATTTCCTTCCGTTAGACCTGAGCCGATACCATTCACAAAACGATTGTAACGGACAGTACCACTAACAAAGCCAACATCTTGTTTTAAACTAGAATAGCTTGTTGAAGTAGATTCTAATGTTAAAGTATTAAAAGTTAATGTAGCCACTGAGTTTATTAATAATCCAGCGCCTGGATTAACAACAACTGAATTGACAGATGTTGAAGCACTGACTGTAGGATGGTTGGCCACTTGTAATATGAGCACGTCATCCAATGCTGTTGGAACACTTCCGTTACTCCAGTTGGCACCATTAGCCCAATCGTTATCCACTGAACCTTTCCATGTAATGGTTGAGAAGGGTAAACCAGAAGTGTTGTAAAGACCTGGTGACGCTGCAACAGGGTTGGTTTGTATCGTTGTGTGTTGTACAAAACCACCAAATATATCCTCGTTTCTACCTAGTGATTGATCGTTTCCACCTTCACCACCATAAGTATAGGTAGCAATGATATTGCTACTTCCATCTTCTAAAGTTACGGTATCACCACCGTTGTTGAGTTGCAAGTTTCCGGTTGATGCCGTTTCAGAAGCTCCGCTAATACCCGTTGGTGTACCACCACTAAAAACAACCACAGAACCACCTGCAGGTAATATAATACTTCCAAAAACGTGCTTAATACCTACAGCGTCAGATAGCGTATAACCCGTAATATCTACAGCAAAAATCTCATTATTAACAAGCTCAACAAATTCGTCCTCAGTTGTACTAACTGTACCATCTCCATTAGCATCGATCCCAGTAGGGTCAGCCAATATTTCATTAATAACGATGTTAGGTAATGCAGGTGTCTCATCATCAACAATAGTAACGGTGTGTGTAGCCTGTGATATTACCAAACCGGTTACCGAACTTGTTTCTGTTAGGGTTAGCTCTACGGTTTCGTCATCAAAATCCGCATCAGCATTAATATCTATGGTAATGTTTTGTGTACCATCAGCAGTAAACGATAAAGATGTCGGAGAAGTAAAGGTATAATCACCAGGCTCAGCGGTACCACCTGTAACAGTAATGTCTATATCAATTTGATTACCATCGTAGTTTGTAACGGTTATAGGAATGTTAGAACTTGTAAAAGTCGTATTGGTTTCGTTTTCTGTACTTGTTGCGATTCCAAAACCTATTGTTGGATTAGCTGAAGGTGCGGATGGTGCGTTTCCAAATCCAGCAAGTCCAGCGGGTAAAGTTGCAGGTGTAGTACTAACGGTTGAGAATCTTGTACTAGGGTCAGTAAACCCACCTGTATTTCCTGTTGTTATGCTACTTAAGAGTTCAATATTTTGATTGGCAGTGGAGACACCAGAACCTGACCATGCAGAACCCGGATCAGATCCGCAAGTACCAAACATATCTATCAATGTGCCACCGAGACGAACTTCAAGTGCATCATCTCCATTAAACCCAAAATTAAATGTCGTAGTTCCGCTTACATCTGTGCCATTTGTTGTAACATATGAAACTATGTCAGATGTACCTATTATCCATACTTCTCCTGCGACTAGTGTTCCTGATGTAGTATTTGTACTGGCTATTGCAGAACAAGCTCCACCATTTGTTCCTTGGGAAATCTGGAGGTTATTGCTAACAGAAAATATGATATCCGATCCAGTATTATTCCAAATCTCTATTCCTTTTGGGGTACTACCAGAATTGGTTTCTACGTATTGGCTAATAATCTGCCCAAACCCAAAACTTGTAAATAAAAGTGCAACTAAAAATGTGTAAAAATGTTTCATATGTCTATAAAATATGTTGTTTGTCGGTAAAAACAAAAATCGGCTGAGATAGGATAGTAGAAAGGGAGAGCAAATATAGTAAAACTATAATCTCTTTATGTATTTAGATATTAACAAAGCGTTAATATTCATCATAGGACACGGCAATTACAATTAGCAAATTAGTCTTTATCCTCATTTTTGCATCATAGCGACGTTTTTACAGAATGCCGAGGCAATCAAAAAACCGCCATTCGCCAATCCCTAATCGCTCTCCTACACCAGTCCTAGGGATACCCTATACATATCCTATGACAAGCTAATGTCTAGAGTAGCAAAAGTTTGATCGAAACCATGGTTTGTAAAACCTTGTAAATCATAAAGTTAAATAAATATTAAGGAAGTAAACAGAAACAAACGGTACCAAAATAGTAAAATAAGGCTTTATACCTCAAAATCAATACATAACAAGACCTAAAGAGAACAAAATAAAATGGGCCTTAACCTATGCTGTAATATTGCTTTAGGTTCAGCGATGTATTAGCGATTAGAGGCCTCGGTGCACAGATGCAGAAATCCTTTACAATGCCAACCCAAAGTTTAATAATAACGCGCGAATCTCTAAAATAGTTGCATTCGCATAAAAAAAAGTAAAAATGGCAAAGTATAAAAGCCTATTTGACGTACAGGGCACACTCGGTGAGGTGACCTTCTACAAAGGAGAAGACGGACAGTATGTCCGCAGAAAAGGCGGTGTGAGTAAAAACCGCATTCTAAATGACCCAAATTTTGAGAGAACAAGAGAAAATCTCTCTGAGTTTGGAAGAGCGGCCACAAGTGGCAAAGTAATCAGAAGAGCAATGAACAGTCTAATGCTAGATGCCAAGGACAGTCGGGTGACATCGAGGTTAACAAAAGTACTTAACCAAGTAAAGAATGAAGATGTAACCTCTGCTAGAGGACAGCGTAATGTCGCAGAAGGTTTGGTAAATCCATCGGGTAAGGCACTGTTAAAAGGATTCAATTTCAATGCAAAATCCGAGTTGGATACAGTGCTAATGACACAATACACATTAGATACGGCAACAGGTGAGGTCGTAATTCCAGACCTAATACCCAATCAACAGATGAGTTATCCTGAGGGAGCAACCCATGTCAGTTTTAGTGTAGGGTTTTTAAATCTAGATTTGGCAACAGAAACAAAAGACCTACAGCTGTCTAACGTGGTCAATTTGCCTATTAATGGTATCGCTACAACGGTAACCCTAACCCCTACAGCTGCAGCAGTAGGATCGGGTCAGAGTTATTATGTTTTAAAAGTAGCCTTCTTTCAGGAAATCAATGGGATACAATACCCTCTGAAAAATGGTGCCTTTAATGCCCTTCAGTTAATCGAGCTGCTCTAAGCAGCTGAGAGGTGATAAAAAGAGGTGGTAAGTAACTAATAAGCTAAAAAACAGATAGCAGTAAAACCACCTCTTTTTTTTAACGAAAAAGAAAATGGAATCCAGTACCTGTGGCACTCATAATTCCTCAATCTAAATCTATCATCTAACATGGTCATTCAACACGCTTGCTATGATGCGATAAGGCTGATCGGCCTCATTTTTTGATTCGTCGAAAAATCAAGAACAGTTTAGCGCTGGGTGTAGAGCATTGCCAAACGCAGTGATTGCAATGCACAGGATTACAAACTGTTCGCTAGATTTTCAAGAGAAAAAAATGCAGCCTAGATTTTTTGAATCCTTTTTTATCGATGAAAAAAGGATTGGTTAGGGCAAAAGACTAGCCACAATCAATAAGGTTTTTACAGAGCACTGAAGCAATTTTGCACGAGCAGGACACTTCCATGTTATTGGCTATGCCGAACCTTAGGTTTGACTGCGTCATCCTTCGGATTCAGAGCGGTCACATTGAGCGCAGTCGAAATGAAAGCGAAGAATCAAAAAAATAGAGATTAAGAACTTAAAAGACCCTACATGAGGCTTTAAAAACAGCCCCAAAAACATCAAAAACCGGGTAATTATGAAATTAATATATTGGTAATCAAATAATTATAACAAAAAATAACATGTGATTTTTGTTTAAAACTCTTAATAACTCACCTATTTTTGGCCTTGTGAGATCAAAAAGTAGCCCTTAGATTTGTGTAGGTAACCTGCTGTAAATCAGAAATAAGTATATGCTTAAATACGATAAAAATAGAAATCCTTGTAAAGGGGGTAGGATTAAAAAAACATCGACAAACGGTAAGGTTATTTTTGGTAAAATAGCAGTTGTATAACTATGAAATATACGATTAAGGGCGAAAATAATGTTAAACTAGGTTCAAATAGACAGTTTTTAAACGTATATAAACGAATTACAAAGAAAAAGCACTATTTAATTGTTTTAAATTCTTACAAAAAAAAGTATTTTATCGAATAATAAGGCATTTAAACATGAAAAGCATAGCTTATTAGTAATTTTAGACAGGGGAATCTTAGTGTAAGCTAAGATAGTAATTTTAAACAAGATAGATTAAGCATCATGCGCTTGTACTTATACAGACAAGACATACAGGATTTAAACCAGGTTTCAGAAAAAGAGGCCCTAAACATCATGCGTGATATCAGGGAGGAATATAAGCTTGCAAAAAAGCGGTATGTCAGTGTATATGCCTATTGTAAGTTTTTTATGGTAACACGTGAGGAGGTATATGATGCTTTACAACTTAAAAAAACGGGCTAACGAAGTCTTATCCCAAAACACAACAGCCAAAAGTTAATAGCTAAATCCTCATTCGCCAATCGCCATTCCTCATTCGCCATTCGTCAATCGTAGATCCTTTTGCAGGCACTGGCGGGTTTTTATCCCATAAGAGGAGCCATTGCCCACTAACACGCACTTAACCATGTGTTAAACCAAAAGCACAAAATTTTCTTAGGCGGTTATAGGAATTAGTGTAGTTTTGTCAAGCAAAACTAAAGTAGATTCAAGTTATAATAAGCTATTAGCTAAAAGGATCAAATCTCCTACTAAGATTGTAATTTGGATTAAAAAATAGATGAATGGTTTTGTTCATAATTTTATTAGGCTTTAAACTAAAAATAGTAATCCATTAAAAATTGTAGTTTTGATTTTTCTATTGAAATTTCTATTCAAATATAATGAACAGTACTAGATTTGCCTTAACTTGGAATGCACTAGAAACGTTTGGAAAGCAGGCAGTATCAATAGTTACGACAATTGTTTTAGCTAGGTTATTAGACCCAAAAGATTTTGGTTTAATAGGTATGATATATATTTTTATTGCCATTGCTTCAACTTTGGTCGAGGGAGGCTTTACTTCTGCGCTCATTTATAAAAAAAAGCCAACTCAAAATGATTATTCTTCTGTATTTTATATTAGTATTATAATCTCTCTATTTTTTTACATCCTATTATTTATTTCTTCTAAGTTTATTGCAGCTTTTTATGACCAACCTTCATTAGTTCAGATTATAAGATGGTTATCACTTTCACTAATTTTTGGTAGTTTATCTGTGGTGCATTATGCCATTTTTTCAAGTAATATGAATTTTAAATCCATAGCTGAGGTTGGCTTAATAGCTCAGGTTATTGCTAGTGTGGCTGCAATAGTAACAGCAATTGGTGGTTTTGGTGTATGGGCATTAGTTGTACAGTATCTGGTTTTAAATAGTTTTACGCCCCTTTTGTTCTTTAGCAAGAACGTATGGTGGCCCAGTAAAACATTTAAACTGAAAGAAGTTAAAGCATTATTCAGTTTTGGATCTCATGTGATGCTTACAAGTTTATTAAACGTTATTTTTAATAACATATACAATGTTGTTATCGGTAAATTTTTTAATCCTATTCAATTGGGTTACTATGTCCAAGCTTTTAAAATACAAAGCATTCCAGCCGATAAAATACAGCAAATAATAAAGCGTGTAACATTTCCCAAACTAGCACAGATATCGGAAAACAAAGAAGAAATGAGCTCATATTTCCTTAAAATTTTCAAAAGCTCAATTCTGGTTAATTTTGCGCTTTTAATTTTTATTGCTGGTTTATCAAAACAAATTGTTTTAATTCTACTTACCCAAAAATGGGAGCCAATCGTTCCTTTTATAAGATTATTATGTTTTGCTTCTTTATTTTTACCGCTATTCGAATTGTGTTCTAACGTAATTTTAAGTAAAGGCAAATCACTTCTGAATTTTAAGATTGAATTACTGAAAAAGGTTTTGATTGTTTTTAATATTTTGGTAATGTTCAAATGGGGAATTATAGGTTTGATAATTGGGCAAATTATTAATTCCATTTTATTTTTAGTTATTCAATACTATTTTACCAAGCAATTCCTAGTTATACATTTGAAAGACCTTATAGTTAGCTTATTAAAATATTTTATCGTTGCAATAATTCCTTACGTCATTATAACATGGTTAATGAGTGTTTTTACTTTAAATATATACTTGGAGTTTATAGTCTATACAACCGTCTATTTTTTATTATTTATCTTACTAGTGTTTTCATTTAGATTAAATCAAGGATATAATTTTAATATGTTTTTAAAAAATAAATAAATTTATATGATTAGTGTAATAACTACAATTGCTGAGCCTACAAACTGTGTGAAAGGTCTTGAAAAAAGCGTGAGAGATTCTAATGGTCTCATTATTATTGGCGATAAAAAGGGTCCCTTTAAATATGATTTGCCTAATACGCAGTTTTATAGTTTAGATGATCAATTAAAATTGGATTTTTATTTGGCAAAATTGCTGCCAACAGCCCATTATGCTAGAAAAAATTTAGGATACTTAATTGCTATTAAACAAGGAGAAAAATGTATCTATGAGACTGATGATGATAATCAACCCAATAGTACATTTAAAATTAGATCAAAAGAGACTGAGGTCGTTTTTGCACAGAATAAATCTTGGACTAATGTTTACAAGCATTTTTCCTCAGAGAATATATGGCCTAGAGGTTTTTTACTAGATAGAATAGGGCAAGAAGACTCATTGCCAGTACATGATGGCGATAAAAAAATAATTACTGCGCCTATCCAACAAGGGTTGGCAGATGTTTCCCCAGATGTTGATGCGATATGGAGATTAACACAAGATCGCGAATTTTATTTTGATAAAAATGATAGTATTGCATTAAAACATGGGCAATGGTGTCCTTTTAATACACAGAGCACATGGTGGTGGGAAGAGGCATTTCCATTACTGTACTTGCCAAGCTATTGCTCTTTTAGAATGACAGATATATGGAAAAGTTTTATTGCTCAGCGCTGTATTTGGGAACTAGGCCATCCTATTGTGTTTCATGCTGCCGAAGTTGACCAGGATAGAAATGTACACAATTTAATGCGCGATTTTGAATCTGAGGTTTCTGGTTATTTACAAAATGAGAAGTTAACAAAAGTTTTAGAAGACTCAAAATTACTGTCTGGGGATGGCAACGTTTTGAGAAATTTGGTGGTCTGTTATGAAGACTTGGTTAAAAATAATATTTTGCCAGAAAAGGAATTGGATTTAGTAAATGCTTGGGCAAAGGATATAGATAATATTTTAAAATAGTTTATGAAAAAAGTTCTTATTACCGGTGTAACCGGAATGATTGGAAAACATTTAGCAAAATCATTAAATAATAATGGATACCAAGTGGCAGGCTTGTCACGAGCAACGTCTGCTTCAAGGTACGAATTAAAATCTAATGATTATAAACACTATAAAGGGGATATACTCGATGTAAAATTCTTGAGAGAAGTTTGGAGCGATTGGAAGCCAGATTTGGTATATCATTTAGCGGCTCAAGCATATAATGGCGAAAGCTGGCGAGCAGAAGAGACAACATATCAATTAAACATAAAAGGTTCTCGTAATGTATTTGAAACCTGTTTGGAATTATCGCCAAATGCAAGAGTTATTCCTGCATGTTCTAGTGCAGAGTATGGTTTTGTGCCAGATAATATGATACCAATAAATGAAGATAAAACACCACTCCAACCAATTACACCGTATGGGGTTTCAAAGGCAGCAATGGAGATGATGGCTAGACAGTTTCATCTAAATTTTGGTTTAGATGTGGTTTTGCCAAGGTTGTTTATACATGTAGGCCCAGATCATCCTCCAGTAACTGCACTTCAAAATTTTGCAAGACAAATAGCTTCAATAAAATTAGGCTTACAAGAGCCTGTTATGAAGGTGGGCAATTTATCTTCATCGAGAGACTTTGTTGATGTCAGAGATGGAGTAGAAGCACTTATTTTATTAGCAGAAAAAGGAAAGTCTGGAGAAGTGTATAATCTATGTTATGGTAAGGATTGGACTATGCAAGAGTCTCTTGACAAGCTTATAGCTTTTAGTAATATGGATATCAAGGTTGAAACAGACCCAAAATTATTTAGACCCTCAGATGAGAAAGTGCTACTTGGAAATCCAGAAAAGTTAAACAAGTTAGGTTGGAAGGCTAAAATACCTTTTGATACTACTTTAGAAGACATTTATAAAAATTGGTTAGAAAGACTTTCATAATATGATGGGTAAAAAAAGGATTTTGTTCTCACTTGTAACCACTTGTCGTAATGAGATGCTTTCGTTGCCACGTTGGAAACAAAATATTTTGGATCAAACAAGACCACCAGACGAAATAGTTGTTGTAGACGCTTTTTCAGACGATGGCACCTTTGAATATCTTCAAGAATGGGCACTACAAGATAGTAGAGTAAAAGTTATTCAGGAAAAAGGGGCAGCTGCTAAAGGCCGTAATACGGCTATCTCTAAAGCCTCATATGATTACATTTTATCAACGGATATGGGTGTAAGATTAAATGAAATTTGGTGCGAGGAATTGATCGTGCCAATGGAAGTCGATAGCTCTATTGAAGTAGTTGCTGGTAATACCTGTATTGATACAGAGACGATAAAAAGCAAGGTAGCAAAGGCAGAATTCTATCTTGAAAATGGTGGTTTTGCTAAATTAACCCAAGGTCATATCCCAGGTAACCGTTCAATTGCTTATAAAAAGGATGTTTGGGAAGAAGTAGGACGGCTTCCAGAAGATTTAACCTTTTATGCAGATGATTCTGTTTTTGGACGGCAGTTGGTTCAAGGTAACTACAAATTTGGTTATGCACCCAAAGCCATGACATTTTGGGCTAGACCAAATTCATTTAAGGCTTTTTTTAGGGAACACTATGTTTACGGCAAAGGAGATGGGGAAGCTTACATAAAAACACCAAGAGCGTTTAAATGGTACCAATCAAAAAGGCTTAATAAAAAGTTAGTTCCAATAGTTCATTCTTTTAATAATCTTTTAAAGGGGTATAAGTTTAAAGGAATGTTAAGAGCTTTAAAAAAGGGTGATTTAATACCAATGGTATTGATACCTTGGTTAGTTGCCGGTAGAACGTATTGGCATGCAAAAGGCTATTTAGATGGTTATGTTACAGGGAATATTTCTTGTCAGGCTTGTAGAGCTAGACTAGAGCGAGATGAAAACGGATTTTCGTTGCTTTAAAAATTTTAATTCATATTAGTATTTGTCTATAAGTGATTTTACCATATCTGTCATCGTACCTCTTTATAACGGTGCTTTACTCATAGAGCGCTGTTTGGATTCGGTATTTAACCAAGCAGGAGACTACCAAACCGAAGTGATTGTAGTGGATGATGGTTCTACGGATGATTCCATCGCCTTGGTCAAGGCCTATTCTCATACCATTACAGTGGTGCAACAAACCAATCAAGGCCCAGCAGCTGCCAGAAACAAAGGTTTGGAACTGGCCACGGGTACCTATATGGCATTTTTGGATGCCGACGATTATTGGGAGCCCAATTTCTTGAAACAAACCATTGGTTTTATGGAAACTCATGACGTCGTGGCGGTCAGTGTAGGCCAAATCCATAAAATTAGCGGTAAGCCCGATAGGGTAATGCCGCAATTGGGCCATCTGCAAGAGGCTATGGATTTAGATGGAGTAGTGCTAGAGGACTTTTTTGCCTTTTGGGCAACCCACAACCATGTATGTACAGGCTCGGTACTGATGCGTACAAGTATAGCCAAGCAAACTGGAGGCCAACGCCCAGAGTTACGCATCACCGAAGACTTAGAGTTTTGGGGCTATCTAGCCACCTTTGGGTCGTGGGGTTTTATCCCCAAAGTGTTGTTTGTTAGCGATGGTGCTTTGGTGACCAAAAACCAAGGTTGGCTGCAAAAAAACAAAAAACGTTGGCAATCGGCACCCTCCGTAGAGGCATGGCAAACTCGTATTGTACAGCATATAAATGCTAAGGATACACCTGCTTTTGAGAGGCTTAGGGGACGCATAGCCAAAAATTTGGCCTATGCCATGATCTTATCCAACAGGCAAGAGCAGGCCAGGCAAACCACCTTAGCCTATGGCAAACACTATCCTAAGGATAAATTAGCAATGCTACTAACAGCATGTGCACCTTATTCATGGCTTTGGGTAGTTTTGGCAAAGGTATTGGGGATTAGAGAACAATTACGGTAACTATGGCAACTAAAGGTCAACTTTTACCCATCAAGCAGCTGATCAAAGCCGGAGGCCTTCCGGGTTACTTGCTATTGTTTCACCCTATTTTAATTTTTACCGTTAAAAGAAGGAGGGAATTGGACGACTATGCGGCTGTGGACACCTCGGCATTGTTACAAATTGTATTTGCACTGATTGTTTTTGCCTTGGTGCTGCATACCTTCTTTACCAAGGGTGTGCAAAAGTTTAGCTTTGTAAAGTTAAATCCCAATCGGTTTTTGTTGCTGTATGGTGTGGTCTGTTTTTTATCGCTCTTTTGGACGCCAAATGTTAACATCACCTTGTACCGTGCTTTCGAAATGCTGGTGTACCTGCTCCTTATTTCGTGGACGGTCTATAACCTCTTTATGAGGCTCGATACCCAAAATATGGTCGAATGGCTGGTGTTTTGGGCAGTTTGGGCGATAGTATGGTCAGTGGCTACCAATATAAAAGTAGCAGGTCTAAACTTTTTACAGAACCCTTTTGACGCGGCACGTCTAGACTACCCTATGGTCATCTTTTTTGCCTTGTTAATATCCAAGCGTAAAGTGTTTAAAGTGCTCATCTTAGCCTTGGCCTTCTTTTCGTTTTCCAATAAAATTTATTTGGGGTTTGCACTAGGGTTAGCCGGATTTTTATTTGGGAATGCCAAATACAAGGGGCTTATTTTTATGGGAATGATCGTGTTATTGGGTGTTTTAAGCTTTATTGATTTTGAAGAGCTTTTAAAACAAACGGTATTTATAGGTCGTAGGGAAGTTAGTTTGGAAGATTCCTCAGGTCGTTACTATGTATGGCAGGTGTCGTGGAAAGCCTTTTTAGAGAGTCCATGGATAGGTCATGGCTTTGTGGCTGGTGAGAATGCAGTATTATTCTCCAAATTTAAAGGAGCCATCAATAGCCATAATTTTTTATTTTCGGGCGTATTGGGCACGGGGATTTTAGGCACTCTGTTTTTATTGGGTTACTTTTGGACAGTGTTTAAAATGGGGTTAAAATCCATTTGGCCCAAGGACAAGTGGAAGCCAGCCATCATGGGCACATTAATTATGAGTCTAGTGGTGTCGTTTACATCACCTGGTATAGGTAGTCGGGTTTTTGGCTCATGGATTGGAGTGGTATTGGTATTGACCCTTATTGCGGCCTTATTTTATAAATTCAAACTAGAGAAACGACAACAAAGCAATTTGCAGAATGAGAATAACATGGGTCACCCGTAGCTTTTTGGATTATAGGATTCCTATATATGAAGAACTAAATAGGCTTTGCGATAATAACTTAACTCTAATTTACAATGCAGAGGTGGTGCCAGAACGTTGCAAAAAGAAAGTAGAGTCTATTTTGGGTACTAGGGCAATAGGTCTTGAAGGTGAGCTAAGACTATCGGGCAAAAAAATACAACCTCTATCAGACATTAAAAAAGGAGGGATTAGGATACCTGTGCAGCCTAATTTAATAAACACCATAAAAAAATCGCAAGCCGATGTATTGATAAGTGATGGGTTTTTTCAATGGACCTATGCCGCATTATGGTTAAAATTGATAGCTAAGATACCACATATAATGTGTTACGAAGGGACGGAGCATACTGAAAAAAATGCAGGATTTCTGAGACTGAAATATAGAAAATTGGCATCCAAGTGTATTGATATGATACATGTCAATGGTATTTTAAGTAAACAATTTCTAAGCAATGTATTGCACATTCCTGAACACAAGATTGCTCTAATGAATATGACAACTGAAATAGATGTATTGGAAAAAAAGGTAAGAGATGTTAAAGAGGACTTAAAGCTTAAACTTAAAAAGGAATTGAACTTAAAAACACATGTGTTTTTGTATGTTGGCAGATTAGTGCAGCTTAAGGGTGTCAGTCATCTATTACAAACTTGGGAAGTTGTTAATTTTGAAGAAGCAAGTTTGTTAATTATAGGTGATGGGTCAGAAAGAGAGGCATTAGAAGCTTTTGTGACATCCAAGGCATTGAAAAATGTTCACTTTACAGGAGCTATTGATTATGATGATATTTATAAGTTCTTTGCAATATCCAACTGTTTTATAATTCCAACGCTTAAGGACAACTGGTCACTGGTAGTACCCGAAGCCATGAGCTGCGGATTGCCCATCATGTCTTCAAAATACAATGGTTGTTGGCCAGAACTGGTTACTCCTAAGAACGGTTGGGTCTTTGATCCTTTAGATACCGACCAATTTGTAGAAACCCTTCAACAGGCCTATGCCAATAAGGAGCAATGGAAAGCAATGGGCAAGGAGTCACAACATATAATACAAGCGTTTTCACCAGAAAAGGTGGCATCGCGTATTTTTAATTCCTGTAAAACAGTAGCAAAACATGGCTAAAATATCATTTTCGGATTATTTGTATTTGTGGCGTTACAGTCTGGCTAAAAAAGGGGCATTGAGCCGGTATAAAGAAGCCTTGGATTTTCAACAGCTTAGTGCTGATGAGATGGAGCACAGGCAATGGCTAAAAACAAAACGAATTTTAGATCTGGCTTACGATAAGACCATATGGTACCATGATACTTTTAAGGCTGTGGGCTTGCATCCCAACGATATTTCAAAACCCGAATATTACAGTCAAGTCCCAGTCCTTCATCGAGAGGATATCATCCATCATTTTGATAAGTTTGTAGTAAAAGGCACCAAAGCAAGCCAATTAAACTACATTACCACGGGCGGTTCTTCGGGAACTCCCTTAAAATTGGGAGTGGATAAAAACAGGGTGCGCGAAATACAAAAATGGCAGATGTTTCATTGGTGGCATACGCCCTTAAATGCAAATATGGCAAGTGCTTACAGAGGTCTTCCTGTAAAAGGCTTAAAAAAGTTGGTCTTGGCAGCTGTTAATTGGCCACAACAGGTCGTCCGTTTGGATGCTACGGACCTCACTGAAGAAAAAATCAAAGCCTTTATTGCGCACTACAAACGTGTGCAACCAAAACTGTTTCATGGTTACGTTGGTGCAGTAGATGCCATTGCCGATTATATTATAGCGCATAACATTAGCTTCAGTTTTACACCAAATGCCATTTGGCTTACGGCTGCTCCTGTGACTAAGATTCAGGAAACTAAAATATCCAAAGCGTTTAACAATGCTCCAATTTGCGACCAGTATGGTTGTAGCGAGATGTATTTTATTGCAGCAGAAAGCCCTGCCAAAAATGGGCTTCATGTGTTTAGTGATACGGTAAAGTTGGAAGTAGTGGATAATGACAATCAACCACTTCCAAATGGCAAGGTCGGTAAGTTTGTATTGACCAATTTAGACGAAATGCGGTTTCCTTTGATACGCTATGCCAACGGAGACCAAGGACGCTATTTAGACAATACCAATGACACCGGGTTAAACCTGCCACGTATCGATAAGGTTAAAGGGCGTCTATCGGATAATTTGGTCTTAAGGGATGGTACCCTGTTATCTGGTGAATATTTAACCACTATTTTTGATGATTATACGGACTATGTAAAGCAATTTCAAATCATTCAAAACAAAAAAGGGGATATCATTTTAAATGTGTGTCTCTTCAAGGATGGTGATTTTGATGTTTTAAAGCAATTCATCTCTAAAGAGTTTGACAAGCGTATTGAGGGCAAAGCGCATTTTGAGATGAGGCTAGTGCCTGAGATACAGCCTGTAAATGGTAAATTAAAATTTATTATAAAGGAAGATTGAAAATTCTTTTTGTACATAACAACTACGCGAGCAACAATAGCGGTGAAGAACATGCCTCACAGGCCTTAGCGGATCTGTTGACCCAAAATGGCCATGAAGTACAATGGTACAGAAGGAGTTCTGATGTTATTGGCGATGCCTTTGGGTCTAAACTAGCAGCGTTTTTTTTGGGAATCTATAACCCTAAGGCCGTTAAAGAGTTAAAGCAGCTCATTCAAACCTTTCAGCCCAACGTGATTCAGGTGCAAAACCTGTACCCTTTTATTTCACCAGCTATTTTAAGGATGATCCGTAAGTTGGGCATACCTGTGGTGATGCGCTGTCCCAACTACAGACTGTTTTGCCCAACAGGCTTGCATCTGGACCAAAAGGGCAATATATGCGAGCGTTGTTTGTCTGGCACTAGAGAGCTCAACTGCGTGCTTAAAAACTGCGAAAGCAATCACTTTAAAAGTATAGGCTATGCGCTACGTAATGTTGTGGCAAGGACCTATTGGGGCATTTATAAATACGTCGATGCCTATATTGTACAAACCGAGTTTCAAAAACAAAAGTTTATCGCCAATGGCCTGCCAGCTAATAAATTGTATGTGGTACCAGGTCTCACACCTAAATTGGCAGCGGTAGCGCCCCATCAAAATCCAAGCATAGTGTCCTATATTGGTAGGGTGAGTAGGGAGAAGGGCATTGTTGAGTTTGTGGAGGCCGCCAAGCAGTTGCCCCATATTCCATTTTACGTCATTGGGAGCTATCCAGAGGAATTTGAAGCCCTGAAACAGAAGTCATCGGCTAATGTGACTTGGAAAGGCTTTGTGTCGGGTAAGGCCTTGGAAGCCATGTACCAAGCCTCTAAAATCATTGTAGTGCCTGGCAAATGGTTTGAAGGGTTTCCTAACGTGATGACCAGGGCAATGAAACACGGCAAACCGGTTATAGCAAGCCGTTTGGGTGCCATGTCATCTATTATAGATCATGAGGTTAATGGGCTTTTGGTGCCACCTGGCGATGTCACCGCCTTGGCAGCCGCTATTAATACGTTATATAAAGACGACAGCTTATGCAAGACCTTTGGTGATAAGGCCAAGCAAAAAGCGGAGCACTTATATACAACAGAGAAAGTGTATAACGGCCTACTAGAGGCCTATAATTATGCCATAAAGCAACATGCTATTTAATTCTTGGGAATTCATCATATTGTTTACCATAACCTGTGTGTTGTATTTTAATATACCGCACAAATACAGGGCATTGCTATTGTTAATCAGTTCTTACGTCTTTTATAGTTTTTGGCGATGGGACTTTGCCTTGTTAATGCTTGGAGTGAGCATCCTTAACTACTATGGTGGCTTAAAGATTTACCAAACGGAAGGGCAGCGGCAACAAAGGGTTTGGCTATGGAGCGTAGTCTTGCTCTCTTTAATACCCTTATTGTACTTAAAATATGGTAACTTTTTTATAGCCAACCTCAATGAACTTGTGTCTGAAACGCACAAGTTTTCAACCCTCGATGTTATTTTGCCCGTAGGGATTTCATTTTTTACGTTTCAGGCCTTGAGCTATTCCCTAGACATTTACTACAAAAAAACCACTGTAGAAAAAAACATTGTCAATTTTTGTGTCTTTGTGGCGTTCTTTCCTCAATTGGTAGCGGGTCCAATAGAACGTTCGTCTAATTTATTAAAGCAATTTAGAGTACCACATTATTTTGATAGAGCGGCTTTTATGGCTGGTGCCAAACTCTTTATTTGGGGACTTTTTAAAAAAGTAGTTATTGCCGATAGGTTGGCATTTTATGTCGATAGGGTCTATGAACAACCCGAACTCTATGGGGCATCTACCTTAGCTGTGGCCACATTATTCTTTGCAGTACAAATCTATTGCGATTTTAGTGGGTATTCGGATATGGCCATCGGAACAGCCAGAATATTGGGTTTTAAGCTAATGCAAAATTTTAATCTGCCCTATTTTGCGAAGTCCATTTCCGATTTTTGGAGACGTTGGCATATTTCATTGTCTACTTGGTTTTCAGATTATTTGTATAAGCCATTGGGTGGCAGTCGCGTCAACTATAACAGGTGGTTAATTAATATTTTTGTTGTATTTCTGGTGAGTGGCTTTTGGCATGGAGCAAACTGGACCTTTATTATTTGGGGTTTTCTGCATGCCGCGTTCTATGTGTTGGAAAATTGGGGAGATAAAGTTCTGGAAGTGCTAAAGCTATCAAAGCTAAAAATGTCAAAGGCCTACCATGGCTTTAAGGTCTTATCCGTTTTTGTATTGGTGTGTTATGCCTGGATTTATTTTAGGGCTGAAAGTGGTTCTGATGCCTTTTTGATTTCGTCAAAATTAGTTACGGATTGGCATCAACCTTTATATTTAGGGGCATCAACGGTGTCATTTGCATTGTGTATAGTATTGATTGTGGTTTTAGGGGTGGTGCAAGTCTTCCAGTATAAAGGCTATGCGAGTTTATATTTTTCGGAGTCTAAGGTACACCCTTATCTACAGTTAGTTTGGTATGTATTACTTTTAATGGGTATTTCGCTTTTGGGGATAAGCTCTAATTCGTTTATATACTTTCAATTTTAGGTGTCATGAATAAGAGAACATTTCTGCTCACAATAACGGTTTTCATAGTGCTGTTCCTCATAATGGATAGGACTGTGGCATCCATATTGGAAAAAGGCCTCAAAACCTATTATGGTTTAGATGATGAGAGTGAATTGGCTTTAGTTGGGCATTCGCATCTAATGCTTGGAGTAGATAAGGTGGCGCTCGAAAAACAGTTGGGCATAAACGTTTCAAAATACACAAGGGAAGGGGTGAATGTGAGTGACCGTTTAGTAATGATTGAGCAACTTCTTAATACCAATCCCAAGATTAAAACCGTGATATATGGCGTGGATGCTTGGACGTTTACAGGGGAAGGCTTAAGTGCCAATTCGTACAAACTATTTTATCCATTTTTTGATGATCCAAACATAGATGATTATATCAAACAACATGGCTCATTTTCAGATTACAGTTCTAAAAAATACATAAAAACCAGTCGCTATAATGAGCAATTGATTGCAGGTGCCATGAGAGGCTATCTTGGCAAATGGGACAACCTTAAGTACGGTACTGTGGATATAACCAAATTAAAGACACAGATACAAGAGGAGTCTTTTAGAAAAGTAAATAACGACCAACAAAATATTGAAATCTTTTACAAAACCTTATCGCTTTTAAAATCTAAAGGGATTAAGGTCATACTCCTACATGTGCCTACCGTAGATCTTTTGGAAACCTACCAACAGGAAAGTTTTAACGAAACGATGGCTATATTTGAAAATGTAGTGGACGAGGATGTTGCTTTTTTAGATTTACAAGAGCCTTGGTCTAGTAAGTATGAGTTGTTTTATGACCCTATTCATCTTAATCCAAAGGGGCAAGAGGTAATTACAGGAGCATTGATTGATTATTTAAAAACACATTAACATGGCTACATTATTAGGCTATCGGATCTATAAAAAACCATTGGACGCTTTGGAGGTCGCATCCCATAAAATCATCAATACCATAAATCCGCACAGTTATTGCGTGGCACAACAAGACAACGCCTTTAAGGAAGCTTTAAAAGCATCGGATATTTTGTTGCCGGATGGCATTGGGATTGTATGGGCTGAGCGGGTTCTAAACCGCAACAAGATTGTTAAAATAGCAGGTTACGATCTGTTTGTTCATCTTATGCAGCAACTCAATAAAACATCGGGCCGTTGCTTTTTTTTGGGCGCGTCTTCATCTACTCTGCAACGTATTGAAGAAATGGCAGCCATTGAGTACCCTAAGGTTAGTGTGGGTAGTTATTCGCCACCTTATAAACCAAGCTTTACCGAAGCGGATAGTGCTTTAATGTGTGCTGAGGTTAACGCCTTTAAACCCGATGTGCTTTTTGTAGGGATGACGGCACCTAAGCAAGAAAAATGGGTGCATAACAATAAAGAACGCCTACAGGCGGCAACGGTGTGTTCCATCGGCGCCGTTTTTGACTTTTATGCTGGTACCGTTAAAAGACCCTCACAATTTTGGATTAACTTAGGCTTAGAATGGTTGCCAAGACTTTTTAAAGAGCCCAAACGCTTATTTAAGCGTAATTTTGTGTCTACCCCAAAATTTATCTTGGAGGTCTTGAGCTACAAGATTTTTAAAAAGGGCATTCTTTGAGAGCTGTTGGTTTCAAATTTGTTGGGCTAGAAGGACTATAACAGATAAGTATTGAAGGATTATTTAAAACACACAAAAACACGCTAAAGTATGTATACGATAACAGTTGTTGCTGGGGCAAGACCCAACTTTATGAAGATAGCACCCATTATTCATGCAATTGAAGCCGCTAAACACCGCGGTGAGTCCTTAGCGTATAGATTGGTACACACCGGACAGCACTACGATAAGAATATGTCGGGCAGCTTTTTTGAACAATTGAACATTCCTCAGCCCCATGTTAATTTAGAGTGTAGTGGTGGTACCCAAGCCGAACAGACCGCTGCGATTTTAGTGAGTTTTGAAAAAGAGTTGATGGCGCATCCTGCCGATGTAGTCTTGGTGGTTGGAGATGTCACTTCGACCATGGCTTGTGCCTTGGTAGCGCAAAAGTTACATACAAAAGTAGCCCATGTAGAGGCAGGGATTCGGTCAGGCGATTGGACCATGCCAGAAGAGATCAACCGATTGGTGACCGATAGCATTACCAACTATTTCTTTACAACATCTGAATTGGCCAATCAAAACCTTCTGAAATGTGGTGTTGAAGAACATCAGATATTTTATGTAGGGAATACAATGATAGATACCCTCTTAAAGCAAAGGCCTCATTTTAGGCCACCAGCGGTTTGGAATCAGTTAGGATTAAAGCCACAAGGCTATATCGTCATGACACTTCATCGGCCAGCCAATGTAGACCAAGAGAGCCAGCTAAAGGCTATGATTGATGAAATTATAGCCAATACCAAGGATTTACCTTTAATTTTTCCGGTGCATCCTAGAACTGCTAAGATATTAGAGCGTTTAAACGTATCGCACCCAAGATTGCACATGGTGGCACCCTTGCCGTATTTGGAATTCAACTATCTAGTGGAACATGCCAAAGCAGTGATTACAGATTCAGGAGGTATTACAGAGGAAACCTCGGTAATGAATGTACCCTGTATGACCCTTCGTGATACTACCGAACGACCAGAAACCATAACCTTGGGCACCAATGAATTGGTGGGTACTAACCCAGCCGCTATTAAACCGTATCTCGCCAAACTCTTTAGTGGAGACTGGAAAGCATATAAAACCATTCCCTTGTGGGATGGTAAAACTGCCGAACGCATCATAACCCATATGCTGAACTTAACGAAGAAATAACCTAATGTTATTTATTTTGTCTGGGATAGTTTAAGAAATCAATTGTAATTTTGTACTTTCATAATCCCCTAAGATGTTGTAAACATCATACCTATGATTGAAACATTACTCAAAAATTTTTCACCTGAAAACAACATTGTTTTGTGGTTGTTAGCGGCATTTCTACTGGCATTATTTATTGCATACCAAACCTTTCCAACCATATTGTATGTGGCCAAAACAAAGCATCTCATGGATGAACCCGATAGTCGGAGTTTACATTCCCATCAAACACCAACCTTGGGTGGTATAGGCATTTTCATAGGGCTTATTGTGGTGATGACGATTGTTGGGGCGTTTTTAAATACCAAGGTGTTGCTCTTGGTAATGGGCGGCTTAACCATCTTATTTTTTCTAGGGCTAAAGGACGATTTAACGGTATTGTCTGCCAATAAAAAGTTTTTGGGGCAGCTACTGGCCTCAGGTTTGCTTGTTGTGTTTACAGATACCCGAATCATTGGGTTTTCTAGAATTTTGGATATTGATGTGCTGCCCTATTGGATATCCATTGGGTTTACACTCTTCGTTTATATTCTTATCATTAACGCCTACAATTTAATTGATGGGGTGGATGGTTTGGCAGGGTCGATCGCCTTTAGTGTGAGTGGCATTTTTGTATATCTGTTTGTCCGTGCTGGGGAGTTGAGCTTGGCAACGATAGCCATAGCCCTTTGTGGCTGTTTGTTGGCATTTTTGAGATTAAATTTTTCCAATAAGAATAAAATTTTTATGGGTGATACAGGCTCTATGATTGTAGGATTCTTATTAGCCTTTTTCACCATTAGCTTTATTAATATAGCACAGCTCGATGAATCTTCTGAGTATTACAGGGCTTCACCGGCACTAGCCTTTGCCTTATTGTTTTACCCATTGATTGACACTTTGCGGATTTTCTTTATAAGAATCGTAGTCCATAAAGCCAGCCCATTTAAGGCAGATAAGAACCATATCCATCACCGATTTATAAAAAGAGGCTATAGTCACAAAACAACAACACTACTTATTGTGTTTATCCAATTAATCATAATAGCCATTACATTCAATTTGCTGTACTTAACCTTAAACACTCAAATTGTTTTATTGTTACTCTATGGTTCAGCACTTTATGTTTTGCCATTTTTGTTTAAAAAATAGTGGATCTACTAAACTTTACTTTTTAAATCCTAAAATTGCTTTTGTAAGTCCTTGAAATGCGCCTATATTTGTTTTATATACAATTTACATCTTAATGAATATATACAGAGTTCTTAGCGTTCTTGTTTTTGTTGTTGTGTCGTCGTGTGCATCTAAGAAAGATATCCTTTATATGCAGGATGTTACCAATGTTGGTCCAGGGAATGTCAATTATCAGACCCCTACCATTCAACCCAATGATATTTTAAAAATAAATGTAGAAACCTTAATACCTGAAGCGGCTGCTCCTTATAATAAAGGCGTTCTACAAGGTATGCAGCCCCAAAATATCCAATTGTTGCAATTGGATGGGTATTTAGTATCTCTTGATAATACTATAAAGTTTCCAGTATTAGGCGAAATATCAACAGCTGGGCTTACTGCTTTGCAGTTAGAGGAAGATATTAAGAAGCGATTGGTAGAGGGTGGCCATTTGCTAAACCCAAAGGTTAATGTTAGACTGATTAATGCTAAGGTGACCATACTAGGTGAGGTTAATAAGCCAGGAACCTATAACTTTACCGAGCAAAATATAACCCTATTACAGGCTTTGGGCTATGCAGGAGATCTAACCATTAACGGTCAGCGCAACGATGTCTTGGTAACAAGGGAAGTAGATGGTATGAGAAAGGTAACCCACTTGGATCTGACCTCTGCGGCGTTTATGAATAGCGACTACTACTTTGTGAGACCAAATGATGTGATTGTGGTAAATCCAAATAATCCAAGGGTAAAGAATGCAGGCTTTATAGGTAATGTAGGAACCGTGTTAACCATCGCCTCTCTAGCGCTTAGTGTAACGATTTTATTGACAAGGTAGGTATGGACAACCAATTTAATAATAGCTTTATGTTTAACGACGAGGAAAATATAGACTTAAAGCAAGAATTAAGGCGTTATTT
This sequence comes from Winogradskyella sp. HB-48, assembly GCF_049942685.1. GTDB lineage: Bacteria > Bacteroidota > Bacteroidia > Flavobacteriales > Flavobacteriaceae > Winogradskyella. The sequence continues at coordinate 560,568 of NZ_CP187934.1, read as the reverse complement.
TCGGTACTGGCCTTGGTTTGTTATAGCCTTGGTAATATCACTTTTGGGAGCTTATTTTTATGTACGATATGCACCTAGAATTTATGAAACCTATTCTAAGATTAAAATTCTAGACGAATCTGAAGGCTTGGAATTACCTACCTCGGCCTTCATTTTTAAGCGCTCCAATATCAACTTAGAGAACGAAATAGAAATCATTACGTCCTATCTGATTATGGATCGTGTAGTACGGCAGCTCAATCTTAATACAAGTTTTTATGAAGAGGGTACCATACAAACCTCTCAAATAGCATCCTTACCACTTGTTTTTGAGCAAATCATTAAGCCCGATAGTATAGAACGTACCTTATCCTATAAGTTGGAATGTAATGATAAAGGCTTTCAAATTACCAATTTAGATACTGAAAAAGTATTTGAATTCAACGCCTATTCCACAAAACAAGTTGAACATAATTTACCGTTTAACCTTAGTATTGACAATAATATACCCTTAAATACATTCAGGGATAAGGTATATCTGATTAAATTTAATCCTATAAAAAGCACTGCTCTGGGATTGAAGAATAATATCAAAGTAGAAGCCATTGGCGATGCAAGCGATTTGTTAAAGTTGTCTATTAAAGGGGAGAGTGTAGAACGTTCAGAAAAAATCATAAATACCTTAATGGACGTATTTAATAAAGATGGTATTTATGATAGGCAATTAGTGTCTAAACGAACCTTGAACTTCATAGATGAGCGTTTTGTGTTTTTAGCAGAAGAACTCGACTCTATTGAAATCAATCAAGAGGTATTTAAAGAGAAAAATAATATTGTTGATATTGCCACGGATGCAGAGTTAGGGCTGCAGCAGCGTTCCGAATCTGAGGCAGAACAGTTCAAACTACAGAATCAACTTACCTTATCGAGATTACTAGCTGATGCTTTAAAAGGAAATGCAGAATCCGATTTACTCCCTGCAAATATTGGTATAGAGAATGCAGGGATTAATGCCTTGATATCAGAATATAACGTAGCGGTCATCAATAGGGATAAGTTGGAGAATAGTGGTGGTCAAAACAATCCAGCAGTTAGGTCAGCTCAAAACCAAGTCATTGACTTAAAAGCTAACATCAGTAGGTCTTTAAGAACCTATTCCAATCAATTGGAAGCCTCCTTAAAGCAACTCGAAAACCGAACTCAAAAATTTGCAGGGAGGGTATCCCAAATACCACAGCAAGAACGCTTGTTTAAAGCGATTCAACGACAACAAAAAATAAAGGAAAGCTTGTATCTTTTACTGTTGCAAAAACGTGAAGAGGCGGCCATAAACCTAGCAATTACCGAGCCCTCTATAAAAGTGGTAGAGAACGCATTGTCTGGTACAAGACCTATATCACCAAAGCCTAACATCATCTATGCTGCTGCTTTATTGGGCGGATTATTAATCCCGTTTGGCATTTTATACCTCATTTTTATGTTAGATACTAAACTGCATAGCAAAGAAGATGTTACTAAGGTAACTTCTAAAATTCCGGTTATTGGTGAGATTCCTAACTTAAAAAAGACTAAGAATATCATATTTAATGATCCCAATGACCGTTCTCCGTTAGCGGAATCCTTCAGGATTTTAAGTGCGAATGTGGATTATATCTTGCCCATTAAAGATGGTGAAAAAGGTAAGGTCATTTATTGTACATCTACTATTAAAGGGGAAGGGAAAACCTATATTAGTCTTAATCTTTCGTTGGCCTTATCGAGTATGAATAAGAAAGTTTTACTGATAGGTGCTGATTTACGAAACCCCCAAATACATGCGCATATTAATGAGGATAAACAAAAATCAGGGTTGTCTAACTATCTTCATGACTTAGATTACGATTGGAAAGAGGCGCTCATTAGTGGTTTTCACATGCACCCGAACCATCACATTATGCTCTCTGGAAGCATACCACCAAATCCAGCACACCTACTCACCAATGGCCGCTTCAAAAAACTCATAGAAGAAGCCAAAAAAGAGTACGACTATGTGGTGGTAGATACGGCACCAACCATCTTAGTCACCGACACCATGTTAATTTCCTCACTGGCAGATGCAACAGTTTATATAGCTAGAGCTAATTACACTGAAAAGAATTTATTAAAATTCTCCAAGGAATTGTCAGAAAGTGGCAAGCTAAAAAATATGGCTTATGTTATTAATAGTGTAGGTGCAGGTAAATCTTACGGGTATGGTTATAACTACGGGTACAACTATGGTTATGGTAATCCAAGCAATGCATAGCTATTAAGCATTGTCTATTTTTGGTGGCTTACATGATATTTATCATAATTTCTGTCGGTTTTATAGGTTACTTTTAATAGTGAATTATAAAACCAATAGTCATGAGATATATACCACCAATTTCAGAAATAATGAGTACAGACATCATTGCTCTAAATAGAGATGATGATTTAGAGACTGCCGAGATACTTTTTAAAAGACACAAAATAAGACACATACCTGTGGTCAATGGTGAAGTAATTATTGGTATGCTTAGCTATTCAGATTTGTTACGGATTAGTTTTGCGGATGCTGTCTATGACAATGAAGATGAAGTAGATACTGTAGTCTATAATATGTTTACTATAGAGCAGGTGATGGTAAAAAATGTAAAAACAGTACCATCAACGGCTACTATTAAAGAAGTCGCCGAAATTTTATCAAAAGAGGAGTTTCATGCGTTACCTGTTGTAGATAATGGCAATCTGGTAGGTATTGTTACTACTACAGATTTAATAAACTATCTCTTGAAACAATTATAAATGAAAGAGGCTGCCTCAAAAGTTACTATGTTGTCAATCTGAACGCGTTTCAGATTCTCATACTTTTTAGACAGCTTCTTTTATGAATTGGCTATGGATTTTAAGGTTTTAATTGTTGCCGTTGGATTCTCGCTTTTAAAAACGTGACTTCCAGCAACAAAGGTATCTGCACCAGCTTCTACTAATTCTTTTATGTTTTTATCGGTAACACCTCCATCAATCTCTATGCGTGTGTCTAAACCTTGCTCATCAATTAATTGGCGTAATTTTTTAATCCGTTGATAGGTAACGTCTTCAAACTTTTGGCCACCAAACCCTGGATTGATAGACATCAATAAAACCATGTAACATTCTGGTAAAATATCTTCCAAAACATGTATTGGGGTAGTGATGTTAAGAACAACTCCTGCTTTACAACCTACATCTTTTATTTGTCGTAACGTTCTGTGTAAATGCACTGTAGATTCATAATGTACGGTAATAATATCAGCACCAACTTTGGCAAATTCTTCAATGTAACGCTCAGGTTTTTCTATCATTAAATGAACGTCTAATGGTTTTGTAGCGTGCTTTTTTATGGCGGCGATAACTGGCATACCATACGATATGTTTGGTACAAAATGACCGTCCATGACGTCGATGTGAAACCAATCGGCATCACTATTATTAACCATCTCAGTATCGCGTTGTAAGTTGCCAAAATCTGCAGCAAGCATTGAAGGGGCAATTAATTTTGAAGCCATTTTTTGAAGTCATTTTAATTTCATTGCAAATGTACTTAAAATGTAAAAGAAAGTTTGGGAACTCTTTGTTGTTTTTTAATGACAACAAAAGTCCCTTTCTGCTGGAAAGGGATTTAGGGATGGGCCTAAAAAGTGAACCCACGGTAATCAGCCGTGGGTTCTTTCATCAATCAAAAAACGAACAGTTATGTTTTGTAACTGTTGTTACCTTTAATAGGTTGGTGCTTAAATATACAAAAAACCAAGCCTAATCAAACCTTTATATCATTTTAACTCTGAATACTTTTATAATTATTTTGAATAATAATACCTAAAGTATTCTATCACAGAAGTTAACCCTAGTAGGTTCCTCTATAGCTTTGGTAACTCAGCGTAGTCGAAGTTAACCTAAATATGTTTTAATTCTGTCATTTCGGCTTCGCTCAATGGCCAAATATTATTTTACTTTACAGTATTGGTAACTGAGCGTATATAGCTTTGGTAACTGAGCGTAGTCGAAGTTAACCTAAATATGTTTTAATTCTGTCATTTCGGCTTCGCTCAATGGCCAAATATTATTTTACTTTACAGTATTGGTAACTGAGCGTATATAGCTTTGGTAACTGAGCGTAGTCGAAGTTAACCTAAATATGTTTTAATTCTGTCATTTCGGCTTCGCTCAATGGCCAAATATTATTTTACTTTACAGTATTGGTAACTGAGCGTAGTCGAAGTTAACCTAAATAGGTCTTCAATATTTTGCTTCTAGACGTATGTTTTAATCTACGAATAGCTTTTTCTTTAATCTGTCTTACACGTTCACGTGTTAAATCAAAAGTTTCACCAATTTCTTCTAAAGTCATTGGATGTTGATTGCCAAGTCCGAAATACAAACGAATAACATCTGCTTCACGAGGTGTAAGGGTTTCAAGAGCACGCTCAATCTCTGTACGTAGAGACTCATGTAACAAATCCTTATCCGGGTTTGGAGACTCTCCACTTCGTAATACATCATAAAGGTTAGAATCTTCACCTTCAACTAAAGGCGCATCCATACTGACGTGACGCCCAGAATTCTTCATGGACTCCTTAACATCGTTAATGGTCATATCTAATTCCTTAGCAATTTCCTCAGCTGATGGAGGACGCTCATGGCTTTGCTCTAAAAAGGCAAATGTTTTGTTGATTTTATTGATAGAACCTATCTTATTAAGAGGCAAACGTACGATACGCGATTGTTCTGCTAATGCTTGTAATATAGATTGACGAATCCACCATACAGCGTAAGAGATAAACTTAAAACCACGAGTTTCATCAAAACGTTGGGCAGCTTTGATTAGACCAAGATTACCTTCGTTAATTAAATCTGGTAATGTTAAACCTTGGTTTTGATATTGCTTAGCTACAGAGACAACGAAACGTAAGTTAGCTTTAGTTAGTTTCTCTAAAGCCACCTGATCGCCTGCTTTAATACGCTGTGCTAATTCTACTTCTTCGTCTGCTGTAATTAAGTCGACCTTACCAATTTCTTGTAGGTACTTGTCTAATGAAGCGGTTTCCCTGTTGGTTACCTGCTTGGTAATTTTGAGTTGTCTCATTTACTTTTTTATGATTTGTGCAATTTACAACGTCAGTGTTGCTTTTTATTATACGTAAATAGGCATCAAAATGTTACACTATTTGGTAAAAAAATTAAATTTTAATGAGTTTAACGGTATTTAGGTTGATATCGTCAATAGTTTCGTTGGTAAATTTGTAATGGCCTCTTGTGGTAATTAAACGAAACCTGTAAGACTTTAATTGACTCAAAGTATTAAGAAATAACCATTTAGATTTTAGTAATCTTGGTTTTTGGGATTTAAGGCTTAAATCAAAGATGTGTTTACGCCCCTCTTTTTCTGCAACAATATCAGGTGTTACCTCAATTTCACTTCCTTTTTTTAAGTAAGATTTAGGGGTTTCATAACCTTCTATGTCTGCTTTTATCTTAGAATAACCTAAACTTTCTAGGTAAGAGATAGAATGATGTAATTCTTCGGTGTATTTTATTTTGTCTTGTGGTATCATACCAGTAGTATAAGAAAAATCAAGCAAAAATCCAAACAAGACAGTTTTGATCATACATCACAGTGTGGTTATAAAATAAAAAAGCCCATAGAAAATCTATGAGCTTTTTTGGTATTGGAATGGTATTGTAAAATTTTTACAACTAGTTTTCTTCAAAAGTTTGAGCATCACCGAAGTGAGCTACTCTAGAGTTTAATACTTGGCTATCTCCAACAAAATTTTCGTTAGAAATAAAGGCAACTACACTTAGTTTGGAGGTATCTACAACATTAGAAGGAACATTAGCACTAAATGTTCTACTGTATATAGAATTTGTTACGTCACTGCTTTGTATAGCATCTCCAGAAACGTTTGTTAAACTTTTTCTAAGGACATGGTCGTGCTCAAAATTAGAAATGACACTTGTGCCTCCATAGTAACTTGTATAATTTTCTTGATCTGCTATTAAATCATCTTCTAGTATCATAACAACAAGCTTTGTATTATCAAAATCAAAGTCTTGGCTGAATTTTGCATCTACTTTTATAGTCATGGAATTACCAGATAATGATGGGGTAATAGCCAATCCTAAAGGTGCATTGTCACATAAGGTTAAGTCAACGACTTGATTTATATTACTAGGCTCAGGGAACGTCCAGTCAGACCCTCTGTCGATTTTTGCAGTAGGATACCCAGTAATTCCAAAAGCATTTTCTAGCTGGGTCACTTCTGGACAATAAAATTCATTATCGTTATGAACAGCAATTACAGTAATTTGATCTGTTTGTGCTCTAGTTTGTTCAATGGCATAAGATACTCTTGGGCAATAGCCACACCAAGTACCTGTATAATCTTCAATGACTACATGTTTCGTAAATTTATAATAATCCTCTGCTACACCCACATTAAGAGAGCCATTTGTTGCAATATTTTGATAAGTTGCGGTAACTTGTAAAGTTCCAGCTGTAGTGGTAGTGTAAGAGTTGCCTGTTATCGCTGTTCCGTTAACAGATATTGTTGCAGAATTAGTAACATCTTGGTTGTTATTTCCCTTAACAGAGAAAGTAACAGTGTCACCAACATAGATGCCACAGGCTACAGAACTTGAAACTTGAACGGAAATACTTGTGATGCCATTTGTGTTGCCATTACCATTGCCGTTGCCATTACCGTTTCCATCTCCATCACTATCACTACTACAGGCGCTGAAGCTAATGGTTAAGGCAATAAAGAAAAGATTGATTAAGTGTCTTGTTTTCATAAAATGCAAGTTTTTAATAATAAATATGTAGAGATTCAATTTAAAAAAACGCAAATTATACTAATTTTTTAAAAAACTGGTATTATTATTGCAAAATGTTAAAAAAAACTAAAATTTAAAAACATGAAATACCTATTCTTTTCTTTTTTCCTAATGAGTTCATTGTTAATTAATAGTCAGGAATTTCCGGATATAAACTTAAACGATATTGAAGGAAAAAGCATATCCGTAAAGGAGCTCGCAGATTCCGATGATATAAAAATCTTTAGCTTTTGGGCAACTTGGTGTGTGCCTTGTATTAATGAATTAGACGCCATAGCAGATGTTTATGAAGATTGGCAAGACGAAACGAATGTAGAGCTTATTGCTATTTCTACAGACGACGCTAGGACTAAAAAGAGAGTAATTCCTTTAGTGAACGGTAAAGGTTGGGAATACCAAATTTTATTGGATGAAAATCAAGATCTTAAACGTGCTTTAAATATTAATGTGTTGCCATACGTAGTTGTTGTGAAAAATGGAGAAATTATTCATACCAGGACAGGATACACTCCAGGAAGCGAAGAAGAGCTTTATGAAGTCGTAAAAGAACATTCAAAATAAACTCTATAAGTTTTGATTTTAAACCTTTAATTAGGTGTCAGTTCGAGTGATTTTGAGGAACGAAAAATGGTATTGAGAATTCTTTAAGGCAAAAAATCTATTCTCAATACAAATTTTATTCATTTTTAATCGTAAAATCTGCTTGAATTGACAAAATCATATCAAAATACACGATGGATTCTAAATTAGAATTGATAATCTACTAACTTAATTAACCCTATATATGAAAAAGCTATTATTGCTGTCAATGCTTTGTTTTACTGTAAACCAATTGTCAGCTCAATTACTTGATGATTTACGTGCCGGACTAGAGTCTAATATGGCATGGTATAACGATGATAAAAAAACAGGTCCTTTTTTTGATGATGTAAATAACGATGGAGATAAACATCTTAGATTTAATTCATATTTAAAATTGGACTACAACTTTCTTGAAAATTTTACAGCCACCGTTCAAATAGAATCCTATGAACCCTATGCGTTGTTAAATTATTCTCCAAATTTTGAAGGGACTAACCTAGGTATTTATTCACTTAATTATGCAAGTGAAAAGTTAGAAGCTAATGCAGGGCATTATTACGAGCAATTTGGTAGTGGTCTTATTCTTAGAAACTGGGAAGACAGACAACTTGGACTTAATAATGCACTATTAGGCGGAAGAATAAAATATAAGCCTACAGATTTTTTATCTGTAACAGGATTATATGGTAAACAACGCGTTGGCTTTGAAACAGCAGATAGTGACATTTTTGGATTTAATACAGAAATAGATATTTCCAACATTTTTAAGTTTGAAAATTCGTCGTTGAACCTTGGGTTTAGTTATGTTGGAAGACAAGAAAAAACGGATATTGAAGACCCAAATTTTGATGAGCTAACAAATGCCTTTTCTGGTCGTATAGACTTTTCTAAAGGCAGTTTTTATGCCAATGCAGAATATGTGGCAAAGTCAGATGATGTTTACGTTTTTAACGGACAAATAATTAACAATTTTGTCAATCCTGGTAATGCCTTATTAGTCAATACAGGATTTTCTAAAAAAGGATTTGGGTTGGATGCCACGTTTAGACGATTAGAAAATATGGGCTTTTTCTCAGAGCGTGAAAAAACTGGTAATGTGTTTTTAGAAAACAATATCAACTTTACACCAGCATTAACTAAGCAGCACGATTATTTATTGACAAACATTTTTGTGTACCAAGCACAATCGCAAGTTGTTTTTGCTGATCCTCAGCTTATGGAGGCTGGTGAAATCGGTGGGCAATTAGATGTGTTTTATAATATTGAAAAAGGAACAGCACTCGGTGGTGAATATGGTACAAAAATAGCCTTTAATGCATCGTACTGGGCAGGTTTAAAGGGCGATTATGATTTTGATAATCTATCGTATGATGTCGACTTTTTAGGTTTTGGTGATAAGTATTTCTCTGATGTAAGTTTAGAGATTAGAAAAAAATGGAATAAAAAAGTGAATTCTATTTTCTACTATGTTAATCAATATTACAATCAAAGAACTATTGAAGATAACTTTTCAGGAGAGCAGATAAAAACCAATATTGTAGTAGGTGAAACCATTTATAAGTTTGGTAGAATAGGACAATCTGTACGTTTAGAGTTACAAAAACTATGGTCAAATTCTGAAAATCACGATTGGGTTGGTGGAACTTTAGAATATAATGCGAGCCCTAGATTGTCTTTTTATGTTAATGATATTTATAACAGTGGTACTGATAGTAGTACTTCCGAAAATCATTATTACAATTTTGGAGGCAGTTATAACAAGGGCACCACACGTTTTTCGTTAAACTACGGAAGACAGCGTGCTGGTTTGGTTTGTGTAGGTGGCGTTTGTCGTTTTGTACCAGAAGCTACAGGACTTTCTGCTAGTTTACTGATGTCATTCTAGAAATTTTAAGAGCTTAATAAATAAAAAGCCCATCAAAATTTGATGGGCTTTTTAATAATACATAAAGAGTGTTAATCTTCTCTTTTATGATCTCTTCGATTTCTATCGTCTCTGTTGCGATTATCTCTGTTTCGGTTATCGCGTCCACGATTGTCTCTGTTGCGATTGTTGTTATCGCGCTTAGGTCTATCTTCCCAGCCTTCAGGCTTCGGTAAAATTGCTTTACGAGATACTTTTTCCTTTCTGGTTTTTGGATCAACACCAAAGTATTTTACATCAAATACATCTCCCAGGTTAACCACGTCAGATACATTTTCTGTACGTTCCCAAGCCAATTCGCTTACGTGAAGTAAAACTTCATTGCCTGGTGCTTCTGTATATTCTACAACAGCACCAAAGTCTAACATCTTAACGACTTTTACTTCGTAAATGCTACCTACTTCTGGTTTAAAGGTTAATGAATCAATTGAAGCTAAGACCTTATCAATACCTTCTTGATCGGTACCTAAAATTTCAACAATACCTTCTCCAGTAATAGGGTCTTCATTGATAACAATGGTTGTTCCTGTCACTTTTTGTAACTCTTGTATTACTTTTCCACCAGGGCCGATGAATGCACCAATTAAATCATTTGGTAGTTTAGCAGTTACCATTTTTGGCGCATGTGCCTTAACGTCGGCATTTGGTGTAGCAATGGTATCAGTTAATTTACCAAGTATGTGCAATCGGCCATCTCTAGCTTGATTTAAGGCATTTACTAAAATCTCATAACTAAGACCTTTTATTTTTATGTCCATTTGACATGCTGTAATACCATCTTCAGTACCAGTGACCTTAAAGTCCATATCTCCTAAGTGATCTTCATCACCTAAAATATCTGATAAAACAGCATAACGCTCGCCATCAGAAATAAGTCCCATGGCAATACCAGAAACTGGTTTTTTCATCTGAATACCAGCATCCATAATAGCCATTGTACCTGCACAAACGGTTGCCATAGATGAAGAACCGTTAGATTCTAAAACTTCGGAAACCACACGTACTGTGTATGGGCAATCTACAGGAATCATACGTTTTAATGCGCGTTGCGCTAAGTTTCCGTGTCCAATTTCACGACGAGACGTACCTCTCAATGGTCGTGCTTCACCTGTTGAAAAAGGAGGGAAGTTGTAGTGTAAGTAGAAACGTTCTTCACCTTCTAATGATGGGTTGTCAACAACATTAGCTTCACGAGAGGTACCTAAAGTAACGGTTGCTAAAGCTTGAGTTTCCCCACGTGTAAAGATTGAAGAACCATGAGTAGAGGGTAAGTAATCTACCTCACACCAAATTGGACGAACTTCGGTAGTTTTACGACCATCTAAACGGATACCTTCCTCTAAGACTAGATTACGAACAGCTTCTTTTTGTACTTTACTAAAGTATTTTGAAACCAAGCCACCAACGACTTCCAATTCTTCTTCTGTATATTCTGCCTTTAAGGCTTCTTTTACTTCAGAAAAGGCCAAACCTCTATCATGCTTTGATGATGAACTTTTGGCAATTTCATAGCATTTATCGTATGCAAAAGCTTTTACTTTTTCAAGAACGGCTTCGTCTTCAACTTCAGACACATATTCACGGGTTTCTTTTTTGCCTACTTTTTCAACCAAACGTCTTTGAGCTTCAATTTGAACTTTGATGGCTTCGTGAGCAACTTTGATGGCTTCAACCATTTCTTCTTCAGAAATCTCACTCATCTCACCTTCAACCATCATTACAGAATCTTCAGAAGCACCAATAACCATATCGATATCAGATTGCTCCAATTGTGATAAGCTTGGGTTGATGATAAATTCACCATTAATTCGGCCTACACGAACCTCAGAAATAGGAGTTTCAAATGGGATATCAGATAACTGAATAGCAGCAGAAGCTGCTAAACCAGCAAGCGCATCTGGCATAACCTCTTTGTCTAAAGACATTAACTGAATCATTACTTGAGTTTCAGCATGGTAATCTTTAGGGAATAATGGACGTAATACGCGGTCAACAATTCGCATGACTAAAATTTCTTCAGTGCTAGGGCGCGCCTCACGCTTAAAGAATCCACCAGGATAACGACCAGCAGCAGCAAATTTTTCGCGGTAATCAACGGTTAAGGGTAAAAAATCTACATCTGCGGCATCGTAGTTAGAAACTACAGTACAGAGTAGCATGGTTTCACCCGATTGTACAACAACAGATCCATGTGCCTGTTTTGCAAGTTTTCCGGTTTCGATAGAAATTTCTCTACCATCACCAAGGTCTATGACCTCTTTGTAAGTTTTAGGAATCATAAAATTTTAAATCTTCAGCTGATATGCAGCGCATAATCAGCAATGTTAAACAATGGTCGTTGTGTTGTTGTGTAGCTGTTGTTGTGACCAATGAAAAACTGTTGTAGCTTCTTCAATTCGAAAATTAAACGCTTTCGAGGACGTGATATGTAAACAAAAAACCACGCTTAAGGCGTGGTCTTTATTTAGAATTTACTTTCTTAATCCTAATTCTTTAACGATAGCACGGTATCTTAAGATATCTTTCTTAGTTAAGTAGTCTAATAAAGCTCTACGCTTACCTACTAACTTTACTAACGAACGCTCAGAGTTATAATCTTTACGGTTGTTTTTTAAATGCTCAGTTAAATGGTTAATCCTGTGCGTAAATAACGCAATTTGTCCTTCGGCAGAACCGGTATCATTCTTTCCTTTACCGTGTTTTGCGAAGATTTCTTCTTTTTTCTCTTTAGATAAATACATTCTAATATTATTGTAAATGATTGTTATGTACTTTGAAAGATTTTCTTTCAGGCGGCAAATATAGTAAAAATTAGAGATTTACAATCTTAAATTGATTTCTTTTCGAGAAATATTCTAAAAATTAAACCTTTTGTTATTGTCTTGGTCTTAACATCATATTAACAATAAAAAAGTAATCATGAAAAAATTCAATGTAATTAAAAAAGGCATTTTAAGTCTTTTTGTTTTAGGGTTTGTGTTCACCTCTTGTAGTAATAATGAAGAGGCTACAGAAGCAGAAGATGTAACACAAGATACTACGGAAGTAAAGCGTTCTGCTGAAATCGACCAAATAGATAACATTTTGGGTGACATTGTCATTGATGCCTATGAGGAGCAAGAATCAACAGCAGATAGAAGTGGAGTAACTGATGATATAGTTTATGCAAAAGATATTCCTGAATGTGTTACAATCACTGTAGTGGCGCAACAAAATTACAGAGAAGTAACATTAGATTTTGGTACAGAAGGTTGTATGGTTAATGGACATCTTATACAAGGACAGATTGTTTTTGATTATACCAGAAACCCAGAAGCGCAGCAAATTATGATTAACTATAATTTGGTAGATTTCTATTTTGATGCTAAAAATGTAATGGCCAGCCGTTCTATTTTGAAAGAGTTGTCAAATGAAAATGGAAATCCACAGTTTACTCATAGCTTAAGTGTTACTGTCATCTGGCCAAATGGATTACAAGCTTCAAGAGAGGGAACAAGAATTAGAGAGTGGGTAGAAGGTTTTAATAGTGGTGTTTTTAGTGATAATGTATTTGAAATCACTGGGAACTGGACAGCGACGTTTGTAAATGGCAATACACATACGTATGAAGTTTTAGTTCCACTAAGAAGAGAGGTTGTTTGTGCCTACTTTGTAAGTGGCTCTTTTGATGTACAGCGTACAAATTTTGGTGGTATCTTCGATTTTGGTGATGGCGATTGCGATAACCAAGCGACGTTTACTTTTAACAACGGTACAGAAATACCTGTAGTGCTAAATTAGATTTTGTTTTAGTTGATTGGAGTGAAAAAGCGAGCTTTCGGTTACTGAGCGTAGTCGAAGTAGCTCGCTTTTTTAAGATTAGTATTGAAGGTCATCAATGCCCATTGAAAGATTAGCTTTTATAATTAGGTCAAAGCTTACAGAGTTATCATTTAATTCGCCAGTAAATAAGGTATTGACTTCAACGGTATTTCTAAAATCAGAGGCAATTTTATTTAGGAGAAAACGATCAACTATATAGTTTTCCGTATTCAAATTATCTAGAATCTCAATATTTCCAATATCTATTCTAGTTCCACCAATTATAATAGTAGCATTGTTAATCGTGGTTGCTGCACTGCCAGAAAAATTTGCTATTTCATAACTAAGTTTATTTACTCTAGAATCGATTATAAAGTTTTCATTTTCGGCAATTGTCTCATTGCTTGTAATGTCTAAAGTTGCGCTACTCGAAAAGCGACTATTTCCGTCTATAAAACTGTTTGTATCTGTTGTAATTAACGACGAAAAATCATCGCTTACAACAAGCAGATTAACAGGGTCTTCTTTTTCGCATGAAAAACAAAAAAAACATAACAGCGCTAGAGTGTTTTTTAAGAAATCGGGTTTCATGATCAGTGATTTAATGTTCAAAATGGAATATAAAGATAAAAAAAGAGACGATGATTTCGTCTCTTTTAGTGCTAATGTCTTAAAGGTTGATTTTTTATTAAATCTATATATTGGTTTACCTTTTTCTTTAAATCTTTTCTATGCGATATAAAGTCTAAGAAACCATGTTCTAATAAAAACTCTGAAGTTTGGAAACCTTCTGGTAATTCTTGTCCTGTGGTATCTCTAACAACTCTTGGGCCTGCAAAACCAATCAAAGCACCTGGTTCTGCTATATTAATATCCCCTAGCATTGCAAAAGATGCTGTTGTACCACCTGTGGTTGGATCTGTACATAATGAAATGTAAGGGATTTGAGCATCTGCTAGCTGAGCCAATTTTGCCGAGGTTTTTGCTAGTTGCATTAATGAAAATGCCGCTTCCATCATACGAGCTCCACCAGATTTGCTAATAATCATAAATGGAATCTTTTTCTTTAAGGCATAGTCGGCAGCTCTTGCAATTTTTTCGCCAACAACACTCCCCATAGATCCACCAATAAAACTAAAGTCCATACAAGCTACAACTAAATCTTCTCCCATTGATTTACCAACCGCTGTACGTACGGCATCTTTAAGATTGGTTTTAGTTTGTGCCGCTTTTAAACGGTCTGGGTATTTTTTTGTATCAACAAACTTTAATGGATCTTTAGAGGTTAAATTAGCATCTAATTCCGTGAATTTTTTATCGTCAAATAGAATTTCAAAATATTCTTTGCTCCCTATTCTTACGTGATAACCATCTTCAGGACTAACATAAAAATTTTGTTCTAATTCTTTAGTGTCTATTATTTTTCCTGTAGGAGATTTGTACCAAAGCCCTTTGGGAGTATCCTTTTTTTCTTCTGTAGACGTTTGGATTCCTTTATCTTTTCTTTTAAACCAAGCCATATAAAATTGATTTTTTAAACCCTTTGACAACGCTTAGGGCAGTTTTAATCATAGATTAAAAAGATTTCTATAATTAATGCTATTAGTTAGTTGAAGCAAAATTACTACTAATTAATTAAACTCAAAAGCAGTTGTTTAATGTAATTGTTAAAATAAACTAACCTATCAAAACTATAAGACAGTCTTGATAGGTCTGAAAATATGGAATGCATTATTATAACGTATCTACGTTATTTAAGTCTTCAAATGCTTTTTTAAGGCGCTCAACAAAAGCTTGTTCTCCTTTTCTCAGCCAAACTCTTGGATCGTAGTATTTTTTGTTTGGGACATCGTCACCTTCAGGATTACCTATTTGGGTTTGCAAGTAGTCATGATTGTCTTGTATGTAATCTCTAACTCCACTTAGGAAAGCCCATTGCATATCAGTGTCAATATTCATTTTTATAACTCCATAGCCAATGGCTTCTCTTATTTCTTCTACTGTAGAGCCAGAGCCACCATGAAAAACAAAATCTATATGATTATGACCAACATTGTATTTTTTTGTAATGTACTCTTGCGAGTTTTTTAAGATTTTAGGGGTTAATTTTACATTACCTGGTTTGTACACACCATGAACGTTTCCAAATGCAGCAGCGATGGTAAATTGATCGCTAACCTTGCTTAATTCTTCATAGGCATAAGCCACTTCTTCTGGTTGGGTATATAATTTAGAGGCATCTACATCACTATTATCAACACCGTCTTCTTCACCACCAGTAATACCAAGTTCTATCTCTAGGGTCATACCCATTTTGCTCATTCGGGCTAAGTATTGCTTACAGATTTCTATATTCTCTTCAATAGGCTCTTCAGATAAATCGATCATGTGAGAACTGTAAAGTGGTTTTCCAGTTTCTTTAAAATGTTTTTCGCTAGCATCTAATAAACCATCAATCCAAGGCAGTAATTTTTTTGCACAGTGATCAGTATGCAAAATTACAGGAACCCCATAAGCTTCGGCCAATTGATGTACATGTTTGGCGCCTGCAATACCACCTGCAATAGCACCTTTCTCATTTTCGTTTCCTAAACCTTTCCCTGCATTAAACTGTGCACCTCCATTAGAAAACTGAATTATTACTGGAGCATTTAAAGCTTTAGCGGTTTCTAAAACACCATTAATGGTATTAGAACCAATAACATTTACAGCTGGTAAGGCAAATCCTTTTTCTTTAGCTAATTTGAAAATTTCCTGAACTTCTCTCCCTGTAGCAACGCCAGGTTTGATATTGTGACTCATGACTTTATGATTGAAAATTAGATATCAAAAATACATAATTTTAGGCATCTTTTGGAGTGTTTTAGAAGATAAAAAACCAAAAACGATTTAGGTGGAGTGAGGTAATTTTAAAAAGGATAATTAATACCAATATTATACACAGCATTTCTGAAGTTGTAATTTCTAAGCCAACGGCTACCTTCTTGTTGAGACGGGTCGTAAGTTTTAAAACCAGTATCAAAACGCAGTACAAAAAAGTTAAAATCGTAGCGTAGACCAAATCCAGAGCCTATAGCAATATTCTTTAAGGAATTAAAATTTGTAAAGGTTGCTCTATCATCTACTACATTATCTAAAACATTCCAGATGTTGCCTGCATCAACAAAAAGAGCACCTCTTAGGTTTCCAAAGAGCCCAAAACGCTGTTCTGCACTAAGATGGATTTTAAAGTTTGCTTCATTAAACTCATTGGTAGAACTTGAGCTTCCTGGCCCAAGGTTATAGGCCGTCCATGCTCTATTGTCATTTGGACCTCCGGCAAAGAAACTCTCGGCAAATGGGATACTATTGGAGTTGCCATAAGGAATTGCAATACCTGCATAACTTCTAAAGGCAAAGACATTATTTCTACCTAAGTCAAAATATTTGACATAGTCGATTTCGGTTTTGAAATATTGAGAAAACACTACCCCAAAAACTTCATAATTTCCATCGTTGTTTTTTGATGCACCAAATATTTCAGATAGGTTAGAGAGCAGATTTCCTGCTAACTCAACACGCCACTTAAAAATTGAAAAGTCGTTATCAAAAATACTGGTGCGTTTATCTTTTTTGTAATCAAAGCTCGATGAAAAAATAAGGTTGTTTTCCGTTAATCGTTGTTTTCGCTCTTCAATATTATTTACGGTAATAAAATCTTCATCAGAGTTGGTTAAACTTGTATTTCCGTTAAGGACATCATCAATAAATTCATTAGCTCCTGTAGGTATCGATAAGTTTTCATCTGAAGGAACATAGCCTATATTTTGTGCTATATCGTTGAGCCTGCTGTAAGAGTTTGTATAAACCCCAAAGTAATTACTGGTGTTTAGATTTTTTACAAACTGAACATTGAAAAGTTCTAGGGCATTTGATACCGTCCTTGAAGGCGACCAATTATAACTCAAAAGTCCTGATAATGTTTGTTTGTCGAGTCCAATATTTTGCTGGCTCGTCGTGGAAAGATTTATTGCTGTATTTGGCGACATGTATTTTGGGATAATACTATCTGTATTAAAAGGAGTGAATAATCTTGGAATAGTTAACCTAATATTGCCACCAAACTCGTTAATATCAAAAAAAGCACTAACATCATCGCTTCTGTTTTTTGAAGCACCAATTGCCGCGATACCACTTATTTCCAATGTTTCTGCACCCCTAAAAATATTTCTAATTTTTAAACCAGGAGTTACAGAAAAACCAATGGTCTGAATATTACTTTGCGATACATCTACATCTAAACTAAGCGCATATTTTTTCTTTGGCTCTAGATATATGTTGGCTGTTAGTGTGGTGTCCTCAGGATTTTCTATGTATTCTATACTTGGATATCTAAACATTTGTAAATCATTGAGGTAGCGTAGCGATCTACTGCGTGCTAAATCTGTATAAATATCTCCTTTGTTAATAAAAACGGCATCAGTAAGTGCCTTGGGTCTGAATCTAAGTTTTTCCTTGCTATATAGATTATAATCTTTATAGATTGTGGTGTCTGAAATGGCTTTATTCTGATTCTTAAAATTTTCGTCAGTGAAGATATTGACTTCTTTGATCTTAAAAATTTTAAAAGGTTCAATTCTTGTGGAATCTTCTGTTCTTATTTGTCTGTTTCCAATGATGAGATCTGTATTGACTTTATGGTTTGTGTCTATAGTGTCAGTTTCAAACCTTATGTAGTCTTGGCCAAAGTAGTAGAAACCAGCATTCCTTAAATAGGTGTTGATACGTTCGCGTTCATCCTCATAATTTTGTGAATTGAATTGCTCGCCTTTTTTTAGCAGTGTGGCTTTGATGAATTTTGGATATAGGGAATCTATTAAAGGACTACTGATAATAGGCCTTAGTGAATCTAAAAGATAGGGTTCATTTTTAGTAACCTTGTACGTTACCTCAGCTCTTTTAGCACTGTCTTTAGTAACTTCAAAAACTACCTCATTATCAAACCACCCTTTGTTGTAATAGTACTTTCTTAAGTTAGTTGCAGTTTTTTCTGTTTTGTCTTTGTTGTAAATTGTAGGTGCTTCTCCTGTACGTTTTAACCAGCTATTAAAGTTCTTTCTAGCTTCTATCTCTTGATCAAATTGTTTTTTAGATAGTAGCTTTGTTTTCCATCGTACTTTAGAAGAGTCACTCAATACTTTGGCTTCTATAATTGAGTCTATATTAGGTCTGGCTAAATTATAAATATGAAGCTTTAAAGGAAAACCCAATAAACTATTCATGCCAGAATTGGTTTTCTGAAGAATAATGTTGTTGACGCGTTCTTCCTTGTTAACCTTATCGTCTTCAATAATCGTGTTTTTAGTAATTAAATACTCATTGGATTTAACACGTTTCACAACATCACATGAATTAAGAACCATGACAAAAACCAATAACAGACAGTATTGCAGTGCTTTATGAAATTTTGATACTATTGAAGATTGAATTTGCAAGCTTATTTGATGTATGATCTTTTGATATTGGTTGCTATAAACAAAAATTAGTCCAAAAAAGGTTTACTTTGTATTTAATCTAAGCAAATGTAAAGACATTTTAATGGTTACAAAGCAAGAAATAAAGTTAATTAAAAGTTTAAATCAAAAAAAATACAGGCAACAGTTAGGACTATTTACTGTTGAAGGCGTAAAAGGGATTGTAGAATTCCTCAATTCTGATTTTAAACTTAATCGACTGTATACTACAGAACAGATTTTTGATGCACCCGAAAATCAAACTATAGAAATCTCTAAAAATGATTTAGATAAGATAACGTCTTTAAAAAATCCCAATACAGCTTTAGCAGTTTTTGAAATTCCAAAGTCGGTTGAAGCGGATAAGAAAGGATTAATTGTAGTACTAGATGATGTAAGAGATCCAGGAAATTTAGGAACTATCATTAGGCTTTGTGATTGGTATGGTATAAAGGACTTGATTTGTAGTCCAAATACTGTGGATTGCTACAACTCTAAAGTAGTGCAAGCTACGATGGGCTCTCTAACACGGGTTAATATCTTATATGTGGATTTAAGTGAATTCATTTCAAACTATAAAGGAACTGTTTTTGGAACCTATATGAATGGGGAAAACATTTATACTTCGAAATTGCCGAATGAAGGTATTATTGTTTTAGGAAATGAGGCCAACGGTATCTCAAAGGAAATAATTTCAATAATAGATAGAAAAATAACGATCCCTCAATTTGGGAATAGTAAAGACACAGAAAGTCTAAACGTGGCTAACGCAACGGCTATTGTTTTGAGCGAATTTAGAAGACGTACTATTGAAAGGTAAAGTTTATAAAGATACCTCTGGTTTGCATTTTAGCAACATTGCCAGTCCATGGACTGTTTGGGTCAGCATCTCTAACAATCTCGTCATTGATAGCAAAAATGCCACGTATTGAAGGTGTGAACTTAAAGTAAAGTAGATACAAGTCTATACCAAAACCAATTTCGTAGAAATAGGTGTTTTTCTTCATTCTAAACTCACCAGCACTATTATCATCTGGGTTGTCTTGATTGCTTGAAAGGTTTAAAGCAGTTGAAAATCCGCCAATAATAAAAGGCTTAAAATTATTGATTCGCTTGGTAGAGACTTTCAACAATAACGGAATATGTATGTACGTAGATTTTACTTCTCTAAGTAAATCCGAATCATTGAAATCTGTACCAACAAAATAGCTTTCGTCATACATTAAATTTCGGGTGGTAAAGAAAACTCCTGGTTCTAACCTTAGATTCATGTAGTTGTTAATTCGCATGTCGCCAATGAGACCTAGGTGAAATCCGAAGGTTTTGTCTACTAGTATATCACTTAAATCTTCATTGTAATCAAACTTAAAATCGTATTGGTTAAATCCTAAAAAATAGCCCCAAGACAAAAACTTTTGGTCTAAATTGTCAATATTATTAGCAACTTTTTCTTTAGTAAATAGTTGTGCAGTTGCAGATTGAAATACTACTAAAAATGTTAAGAAAACAAGGATTTTCTTCATAATTATGCTTTAGATGCTGTGTATATTGTTGCCACACCCATAGTTTGTGGTTTGTCTTCGACATTAATAAACCCAATTTTCCTCAAAATATTGTT
This sequence comes from Winogradskyella sp. HB-48, assembly GCF_049942685.1. GTDB lineage: Bacteria > Bacteroidota > Bacteroidia > Flavobacteriales > Flavobacteriaceae > Winogradskyella. The sequence continues at coordinate 540,296 of NZ_CP187934.1, read as the reverse complement.
TAGCGCTTCACCATAAGGAAATACAGAAGCGGATTCGCTCAGGTAATTATAAGCTATCTTATCTTTCGAAAATAATTTACCTATACTTGGTAAAATAAATTTTGAGTACATATTATAACCAAATTTGTAAATTGGATTGGTTGGTACCGACGTTTCTAAAATAACAAAAATTCCATTTGGCTTTAATACTCTTAGTATTTCTGATAGCCCTTTTTCTAAGTTTTCAAAATTCCTGACACCAAAAGCAACTGTGATGGCGTCAAAAGTGTTCTCTTCAAAAGGTAAGTTTTCAGAATCTCCAATAACCATAGAGATAATATTCTCAAGTTTTTTTGAAGCTATTTTTTTTCTACCAACCTCTAGCATACCATTACTTATATCCAAACCAATAATTTCTTTAGCATTGGTTGAGGTAAGATTAATGGCTAAGTCACCAGTACCAGTAGCAATATCTAAGATATTTTCAGGTTGTTTTTTACTAACAATTTTAACGACTTTGTTTCTCCATTTTACATCTATGCCAAAAGAAATAACACGATTAAGCCCATCGTATTCTTTAGAAATGGTATCAAACATTTCGGTGACTTGCTCTTTTTTAGAAGCATCACTATTCTTATATGGTTTAACTTTTTCAGCCATCAAAAATTTTTGGCAAATATAATGAGAAGTTATAAGTACTTAAAGCTGCGAGTGCTTTAAATATATTATTCATGAAGACTAAAATAGAATCATACTCCCGGTCAACTTTAAATTTAAATAATTTAGGCACTTACCAACTTGAAACTTAATCCATATATTTGTATGTTTATTTTGAATAAAACACAATGAAAATAATTATCGCAGGTGCTGGAGAGGTAGGATTTCATTTAGCAAAATTATTATCCTACGAGTCGCAAGAGATAACCCTTATTGACACAAAGAAAGATAGCTTAACCTATGCTGGTGAACATTTAGATATAAAAACCATTAAAGGCGATGCCACTTCTATTTCTATTCTTAGAGAGGCACGCATAGAGTCGGTTGAACTGTTTATAGCTGTTACATCTTCAGAAACCACAAATATTACGGCATGTGTGCTGGCAAAGCAGTTAGGTGCGCAGCGTACTATTGCTAGAATATCTAATACCGAGTTTATTGATGAAAAAGACATTATCGGTTTTTCGCAGTTTGGTATTGATGAATTGATTTCACCAGAATCTTTGGCAGCATCAGAAATTGAGCTGTTATTGAATCAGTATGGTTTTAATGATACTTACGAGTTTGAAGGTGGAGCACTGACCATGCTAGGTTTAAGGCTTTCTAGAACGGCAAAATTTGTTGGAAAAACAGTAAAAGAAGCTGCAGAAATTTATTCAGAATTGCACTTTATTCCTATTGCTATTCAACGCTATGGAACACAGTATACCATTATTCCTCGTGGAGATACACAGTTTAAGGAAAATGATAAGGTTGTGTTTATGACCTCAAAAGGAGGTGATGCGGAATTATTTGACTTGTCTGGAAAAGTAAAGACCGAAATCAAGAACATAATGATTCTTGGTGGAAGTAAAATTGGTTTTAAGACAGCAAGAGATCTTTGTAAAAGTAAATTCAACGTAAAGCTTGTTGAAAGCAGGCAGTCCATGGCCGAAGATTTGGCAGATAGGCTTCCTGATGCACTTATTATTTGTGGTGATGGTAGAAATGTTGATATCTTGGATGAAGAAAACATTTCAGATATGGATGCCTTTATATCTGTAACTGGCAATTCTGAAACCAATATCATGTCCTGTCTTTTGGCTAAATCAAAAGGGGTTAAAAAAACCATTGCTTTAGTTGAAAATATGGATTATTACCAGCTCTCTCAATCTATAGGTATCGATACCCTCATCAATAAGAAACTGTTAGCAGCAAATAACATATTTAGATATATTAGGAAAGGTGAGGTTGTGGCTATGACCAAGCTTACCAATATGAATGCCGAACTGTTAGAATTTGTTGTTAAGCCAAATTCAAAGATCACCAATAAACAGATAAAGGATTTGGATTTTCCAAGGTCAGCTATATTTGGTGGTGTAATTAGAGATGGTGAAGGTATGATTCCACTAGGAAGCTTTAAAATTGAAGCTGGTGATAGGGTAGTGGTTTGCTGTTTGCCACGTTCTATATCTGAAGTTGAAACCTTTTTCTCGTAAGAAGAGCTATGTCTAGAATTCGACTAAATTATAAGATCATTTTCCATTTTTTTGGACTGTTATTGCTCTTCAATGGCGGTTTTATGATGCTAGCGGCCTTAATTAGTCTTATTTACAAAGATGGAGTAACCTTAAATTTGTTCTTGGCGAGTTTGTTTACCTTACTTATTGGTGGTGTTGCTATGTATGGCACCAAAAATCATAGTAAAGAAATGAACAAGCGCGAAGGTTATATAGTTGTGGCCTTTGGTTGGATAGTAATGTCACTCACAGGAACTCTGCCTTACATGGCCACAGAAGCTATACCAACTTTTACTGAAGCTTTTTTTGAAACCATATCGGGTTATACGACTACTGGTGCTAGTATTATTAATGATATAGAAGTCTTGCCTGAAGGTGTTTTGTTTTGGAGAAGTATGACGCATTGGATTGGTGGTATGGGAATTATTGTGCTTGCAATTGCCATTTTACCACTTTTAGGTGTTGGAGGAATGCAGCTTTTTGCAGCAGAAGCACCAGGTCCTGGTGGAGATAAATTACATCCAAGAATTACGGATACAGCAAAACGATTATGGCTGATCTATTTTGGTTATACAGTAGCTGAAACAATCTTATTACAAGTAGCCGGAATGTCCTTTTTTGATGCGATTAATCATGCGTTAAGTACGTTGTCTACTGGTGGTTTTTCAACTAAAAATGCTAGTGTAGCCTACTGGAATGATAATCCAGCTATTCAGTATATCATTATTTTCTTTATGTTTTTGGCAGGTACTAATTTTGTATTGAGTTATTATCTGTTTAAAGGTAAAGTTTCCAAAATCTTAGAAGATGAAGAGTTTAAACTATACTTTAAATTCATAGCCATCTTTACTATTATAGCAGCTCTTATAATTTACTTTAGAGCAGATGTGTCTCAGTCCACTATTGCCCATCCAATGGTTTTGGGTGAAGGGGAGAGTGCCATAAGACATGCCTTATTTCAGGTGTTGACAGTAATAACAACAACAGGTTTTATCTCAGCAGATTACACCATGTGGACACCATTTTTAACTGTATTTTTCTTCGGGCTAATGTTTTTGGGTGGTTCAGCAGGTAGTACTTCTGGTGGTGTTAAAGTGGTAAGGCACTTAATTTTAATAAAGAATGGATTCTTAGAGTTTAAACGCTCATTGCATCCAAATGCTATTTTGCCTGTTAGGTATAATACAAAATCCATTTCTAAAGACATTGTTTTTAACGTCTTAGGATTTTTTATTTTGTATATGTTATCATTTATTATTGGTGGTTTGGGGTTTTCTATGTTTCAAATGGATTTTGAATCTGCGATTGGATTGTCTGCCTCTAGTTTGGGTAACGTTGGACCTGCATTGGGGGACTTTGGGCCTGTAAATAATTATGCGGCCTTACCACCTTTGGGTAAATGGTGGGCTTCTTTTTTAATGCTGATTGGTAGACTGGAATTGTTTACTGTACTGATAATACTGACTCCTTTTTTCTGGAGAAACAGATAGAATTTTAATTTTTTTAAAGTTTTTTTAAAATTTAGCCAGCCTATAATTTTACTTGTATTTTTTAAGTTTTAGATACTCAAAATCAAATGATTGTTGTAATAGAGCCTGTAACATTTTTATTTGTGTGGCGTCGTATTTACGTAACCAATTAAAAATTATCAATCATGGAATTAGTATTAAATCAAGAATTAGAATCTGTGCCAGAACCCATTGTGGTGTCTCATTACACAACAAACGGTTTGTTAAACTCTAATTACAAATCAATTGTGAAACACAACTTTAGCAAGTCTAACACAAAATCTGTTTTCGGAATTAGACAACGTATCAAGTCTTCACAATTTAGCAAGGTAGATCACCTAGCAGCAATCTTAAAATTGTCTGTATTTGTGATGGCTTTAATCGCTATTTTCTAAAACATACACCTTACTTTTTTGACCTCTAACTGACATTTTTATGTCTTTTATATTCTGCCATCAATGTGCATCAGTACAATGCTGGTAATCTATACTCTAATTTTAAACTAAGAAGCGATGTCTGCAAGTTACATGTCAACAAGTATTAAGAATAATCTTAATCTGCTTTCTAAAAGAGAAAAGCTTAGAAATACTTTAGGTAGTTATAGTAAGGCCAATAAGACAGAATATAACTTGCCAAAAGCTTCTAAGAAACAACTTAGTAATATAGCTAAACAAATAAGAGAAGAGCATAGGGTTAGAATGGCCAAAATAGTAGTGGTAACAATAATACTGTTTTTTGTTCTAGTTAGTGCGTTTCTTTATGCTAAAGGAGGTATTATCCAGCTATTAACCTATTAAATAAATTTTGGTTTAGGTGCTACGGGTATCATTAAAAAGAAGCTATAACACAAGCTCTGGTTATAGCTTCTCTTTAATTTACCAAGGGTTTTTAATGGGGTCTATAACCCTTAGTCCAGTTATACCTACCTAAGTCAATTTCGCAAATATTTGGATCTTTGCTAGAGTATGTTAATTTAAATATTTTGCCGATGCAACCTTTGTTGTCATTATCTGTTTCGTTGCATCTAAAAAATGAAACAGCATCAGAACTTATATACCTTTTACCCTCTACATAATATTCGAAAGTTAAATTATACCTGGCATCATTTCTGTATCTAAAACTAATTATCGTAGCTTCTGTAATTTTACCAAATTCAGAAAGTTCATCAAAATGAGATTTGTTATGAAGAAATCCACCTACAATAAGTGTTATAAAAACCCCTCCTATTATTAGTCTTTCTTTTATTTTATAACTCAATTTGTTCAAGTTAAAAGAAATAATTCAAAAAATTTGATGAGACATGACTTAATTCAAAGCTTCCTTAATTCTTTTAATTGCTTCAATAATCTCTTCTTTAGATGCCGCATAAGAAATACGTATGCAATCCGGATTGCCAAACGCCTCACCTGTAACCGTAGCGACTAATGCTTCTTCTAACAGGAATAAAGACATGTCTGTTGCGTTATTAATGGTTTTTCCTTTTACAGTTTTTCCAAAATAGGCAGACACATTAGGAAAAACATAGAAAGCACCCTCTGGTTTATTGGTTTTAAAACCTTCTATGCCTTCTAATAAGCCTAAAATTAACTGACGACGTTCTTTAAACTCATCAATCATATATTTTATGCGAGAAGGATCAGCTTCTAAGGCAGAAATCACTGCGCGCTGTGCAATACAGTTTGCTCCGCTAGTGACTTGGCCTTGCATTTTGTTGCAAGCTTTTGCAATCCACTCTGGTGCGCCAATATAACCAATCCTCCAACCTGTCATTGCAAAAGCCTTAGAAACACCATTTACAGTAATAGTTCGGTCATACATATCTTCAAACTGTGCCATACTATGATGACCTCCAATAAAATTGATGTGTTCGTAGATTTCGTCTGATGCCACATATATGTTTGGGTGTTTTTGTAAAACATCTGCAATGGCTCTTAGTTCTTCTTTGCTGTAAACAGAACCACTTGGATTACAAGGAGAACTATACCAAAGCATTTTTGTTTTTGGAGTAATAGCCGCTTCAAGTTGTTCAGCGGTCATCTTAAAGTCATTAGAAATATCTGTTTTTACTTCAACAGGAATACCTCCGTTTAGTTTTACAATATCGGCATAGCTCACCCAATAAGGACATGGTAAAATAACTTCGTCACCGTCATTTAGCATCACTGAAGCTATATTGTATAGAGACTGCTTTGCTCCATTGGATACCACAATTTGAGGTCTTGTGTAGTTAAGGTCGTTATCGCGTTTAAATTTGGTTATAATAGCATCCTTCAGTTCTACATAGCCATCAACAGGAGTATAGCTATTGTAGTTGTCATTTATAGCTTTAATAGCCGCTTCTTTTACAAAATCGGGCGTATTAAAATCTGGTTCGCCTAGACTCAATCCAATAATATCTTTGCCCTCTGCTCTGAGTTCTCTAGCCTTAGCGGCCATAGCTAGGGTTGCTGAAGTCGATAGATTATTAATTCTATCAGAAAGTTGGTTCATGTGTTAGTTATAATAGAATTATGCTTGCATTGCTGGTCGCATGCCCATTTCTTTTAAGAATCTAAAATGCGCAACAATTGCTTTTCTTGTGGTTTCGTATTCTTTATAAGGTAAATTAAACTCTTTAGCAGTATCCTTTACGATTTTAGCAATTTTCCCATAGTGTATGTGGCTAATGTTTGGGAAAATATGGTGCTCTACCTGATGATTTAAACCACCAGTGTACCAGTTTACCAACCAGTTTTTTGCACCAAAATTAACAGTGGTTTTTAGCTGATGGATTGCCCAAGTATTTTTCATAGTACCATCTTTTTCTGGCATAGGCATTTCAGCTTCGTCCATAACATGGGCTAACTGAAAAACAACACTTAGGATTAGACCAGCTACATAGTGCATGATAAAAAAGCCAATAAGAACCTCGTACCAAGCTAAGTCTGTTATCAAAATTGGTAAAACAATCCACATAGCAACGTAAACCAATTTAGAAATAACCAATTTACTCCAGTTTACAATTGGATTAGGTAATTTACCATAAGATAATTTACGCTTCATGTAGCGCTTCATCTGCTGAAAATCAGTAGTTATAGCCCAATTGATAGTAAGCAATCCATAAAGGAAAATAGAATAATAGTGTTGAAATCTATGATGCTTGCGCCATTCAGCGTGCTCAGAAAATCTTAAAATTCTACCTGCCTCTAGATCTTCATCGTGGCCATGGATGTTGGTGTAAGTATGATGAAGTACATTATGCTGTACTTGCCAGTTGTAAACATTTCCAGCTAAGATATATATGCTACTTCCCATTAAGCGGTTTACCCATTCTTTGTTTGAAAAAGAACCGTGATTACCATCGTGCATTACATTCATACCAACTCCTGCCATACCAATACCCATTACCACTGTTAATAGCAGTTGAGCCCAAGTAGGAATATCTAAAGTAAGCAATAAAAAATAGGGTGTTAAAAACATTGCAAACATAACAACTGTCTTTACCCAAAGTTGCCAATTACCTGTTCTTTTGATGTTATTCTCTTTAAAATAATTGTTTACACGTTTATTTAAAGTCCTAAAAAACTTTGCCGAGTCAATACGAGAGAATGATAAGGTTTGTTGAGCCATAAATCTGTTTTTTTATAATATAACGAAAGGGGATTGCTTTCATTATAAGTTGCCAAAGATAATTAATAAATAAAATGCTGCCTTATGCTAAGACGTTAATTTATGCACACTAAAATAGTTATTTTTGCACAAATTAAAATGGATGGATTTAATTCTAAAATATTTTCCTGATTTAACAGAGCGACAAATTGAACAGTTTGCAGCTTTAGAGGCGCTTTATAAAGAATGGAATTCTAAGATTAATGTAGTTTCTCGTAAGGATATAGATGAATTGTACCTAAGGCACGTTTTGCATTCTTTGGGTATAGCCAAAGTAATTCAGTTTGCTGACAACTCTTCAATCTTGGATGTTGGTACAGGTGGTGGTTTTCCTGGTGTACCTCTGGCTATTATGTTTCCCAATTGTCAGTTTCATTTGGTAGATAGTATTAATAAAAAATTAAAAGTTATTAATGCGGTTTGTGAAGCAATAGAATTAACTAATGTGAGAACAACACACAGTAGAGTGGAAGCTATTGATGAAACTTACGATTTTATTGTAAGTAGAGCGGTAACAGCGATGCCTGAGTTCACCAAATGGGTAAAAGGTAAAACCGCTAAAAAACAACGAAATGAATTAAAAAATGGGATTCTATATCTAAAAGGTGGTGATTTAACTGAAGAACTAAGGCAGTATACAACTGTTAAAGCATATTTATTATCAGATTATTTTGAAGAAGATTTCTTTGACACTAAAAAAGTGATTCACTTGCCCTTAAAGCATAATTAAAAAAGCGCTTCGTTTAGAAGCGCTTTTTTATGTGCTATAATTAGATTAGTTAGCAATGAACTTTGTTGTGAAGCTAGTGTTATTTTCAGTAGTTACATTCAATATGTAAAATCCTGAATCTAGATTTACTGGTATTTCAGTTCGTCTATTTAAAAATTTAGAACTGTTGTAAACCACCTTTCCTGAAACATCCACAATTTGTATCAATGCATTTGATTCCGTATGCGTTAGGAGTACAATTTCATTTTTTATAGGATTACTTTCTAGTTGAAATGTAATTACCTCATTGTCTGAAATCCCTAATGGAGGTGTTAAGATTTCTATTAATGCGAAATTAACATTGTCTTCTGTTAACTGTACATGAGGTTCATTATCATCTGGTAAAAACGTATTATCAAAAGGCGTAATGTTTGTGGTGCCACGACCTGCTAGATTGATATCGTGATGCCAATCTATTTCATTATCTGTAATTTCTAAAGCTAAGGCACTAACAGAAGGAATAAAACTAAACTTATCTATCTGCAAAGCATTTACAAAATCGCCTGCCGTACCACCACCAGAGGCTATACCGCCAGTTAAAGCTGCTAAATCAAAAAGTCCACCAGGTGCAGAGTCCACACCATCAGAATATGAAAAGGATTGGCTATTGGCATTAGATCCTTCCACTTCAAAACCAAACAGAGAAATGCCAATGTCACTAACACTAGAGGTTATGCCAGCCGCTGGTGTAAAATAGATTTCAACGTCAACAATCGCAGTAAAAGCACCAGCAGGAACACTAAAACTATCATTAATCACAGTATAACTGTTGCTTACTGTAGGTCCACTATTGCCTAAAGCAAAATACGAACTACCAATGCCACTACCATTAATTATGGCAACATTTCTTGTGTTTTCAGGAAAACCTGAAGTATTAAAACTATTGATATTACTTTCAAATTGCGCTCTAAAAGGGTGAGCTTGAGGCAATGTAAGTGTCGGGTCAAAATTTACCGTACTTCCCGACTGAAGATGGGCTTCAAAATGATCAATTAACAATTGTCGAGCCGCTGGAGACTTCAAAAACGAATTGATAAGCGGCTGAACTTCTGTAATCGGTTGGGTGCCATTATTGGCAAGAAAGTTCAACTGGTGTTGTAAGCCAATAGGTACATTGGCTCCATGATGCGGAGAATCAAAAGACATATATAATCTGGTGTCTGCATCTAATCCATTAGATTCCATGTAATTTAAAGCATATCTTGAAATCAATCCACCCATGCTTGGACCAATAATGACATTTTGCTCAGGGCTGTTACCAGCCTTGGCAGCATTGATAATGCCTAACAGCTCTACAAGAAGCATAGCATTACGCTCAATAAAATCAGTCCCACCATCTACTGTTGCACCATCAGCTGCTCTCACATACACAGGAAAATTTAATATGATGACATCAAAACCTTCAGTTCTTACTAAATCTGCTAAGTTTTGTGCGCCAGAGTTGCCCGTAAAATCCAATAAACTGTATAATCCAGGAATATCTCTTGAATCACCTGGATCAAAACCATCAACCACGATTATGGGTTTATCGAGCACTCCAGTATCAGTATCTAGAAAAATCTGATATTCTCCTTCTCCGGGGTAATTGGCCGCTTCACCATAAGCTGATAAGTCTGGTGTGATACTAGAGGTGAAAGAGGTTTGGGCTATTAATAAAGAAGGAAGGATTAAAACAATGAAAATGTAGAGTTTCTTCATATTGAGGGAGTTTTTGGTTTTAGACTCAAAAGATACAAAGTTTTAAAAGGCAATTGTCAAATTCAATAGTATATTCTATCAAAAGCAAAAAAAATCCTTAAAAGCACTAGGCTCTTAAGGATTTGTAATTCAGTTTGTTATATTGGCTATCCTAAGAAAGGGTATCTGTAGTCTGTTGGAGTTACAAATGTCTCTTTAATTAATCTTGGAGATACCCAACGCAATAAGTTTTGAGCACTACCAGCTTTATCATTAGTTCCGGATGCTCTGGCACCACCAAATGGTTGTTGGCCAACAACGGCACCAGTTGGCTTATCGTTGATGTAGAAATTACCAGCCGAATTTTGTAATGCTTTAGTAGCTTCGTCAATAGCATAACGCTCAGTGGCTAAAATTGCACCAGTTAAGGCGTATTCGCTAGTCTCATCAACAAGTTTTAAAGTCTTGGAATAGGCTTCATCTTCATAGATATAAATGGTAATTACTGGGCCAAACAGTTCTGTACACATCGTAGTGTATTTAGGATTGGTCGTAACGATTACTGTAGGTTCAATGAAATATCCTTTAGATTTATCATAATTTCCACCAGCAATAATTTCGGCATCATTATCAGCTTTTGCTTGGTCTATATATTTAGCTAACTTATCAAACGATCCTTCATGAATTACCGCAGTGATAAAATTGCTCATGTCTTCTGGTGAGCCCATTTTGAATGAAGCGATGTCTTCTAAAACATATTTTTTTACATCTGCCCAGATTCCTTTAGGGATGTATGCTCTAGAAGCTGCACTACATTTTTGGCCCTGGAATTCAAATGCACCACGAGAAATCGCAGTAGCTACTTGTTTAGCATTAGCAGATTTATGAGCTACTATGAAATCCTTACCACCTGTTTCTCCAACAATTCTTGGATAGGTTTTGTAGTTATGAATGTTATTACCTATCTGTTTCCACAACTCTCTAAAAATAAATGTAGAGCCTGTAAAGTGTAATCCTGAAAAATCAGGATTAGATAGTACTGTATTCGTAATCATTACAGGGTCGCCAAATACAACATTGATGACGCCATCTGGTACTCCCGCTTCTTTAAAGACATCCATAATGACTTTTGCTGAATATATTTGGCTATCGCTTGGTTTCCAAACAACAACGTTACCCATTAATGCCATACAAGAAGGCAAATTGCCAGCAATTGCTGTAAAGTTGAAAGGAGTAACGGCATAAGTAAAACCTTCAAGCGGACGATATTCTACACGGTTCCAGGCATCGCTTGTACTTTCTGGCTGTTCCATATAGATGTCAGTCATAAACTGAACGTTAAAACGTAAAAAGTCTATAAACTCACATGCTGCATCAATTTCTGCTTGGTGAATGGTTTTAGACTGTGCAATCATAGTTGCAGCATTGATTTTTGCTCTGTAAGGACCAGCAATCAATTCGGCTGCTTTTAAGAAAATTGCAGCACGTTGTTCCCATGGTAATTGCGACCATGTTTTTCGAGCTTCTAAAGCCGTAGCAATCGCTTCTTCAACATGTTTTTGTTCTGCTAAATGGTACTCACCAACAATGTGTTGGTGGTCGTGAGGAGGAGACATAGTTCTGGTATTGCCAGTTTTTACATCTTTTCCATTAATATATAAAGGGACTTCTACTTTGCTGTTAAACATAGCTTTATAGGTCTCTGCTACAGCTTTACGTTCTGGTGAACCTGGTGCGTAAGACTTTACAGGTTCGTTAACAGCGACGGGTACATTAAAGAATCCTTTTGACATAATATGATTGTTTTTGTTTAAATTTTTAAAGTGCAAAGGTACAATATTTATGACAGAATCTTGGTTACAATCATTACAGTTCTGCCGAGAAAACAAGTATAATTTTTTGTAAGTTGCTGCCTGAAATTTTTAATCAATTTCATGTTGAAAAATGATGCCTTTATTTTAACCCTTGCTTATCCTGAAACTATTGTATCTCATGCAGATGAGTGGTATTCAAAATATTTAAAATATCTTTCAATTGGAAGCGAAAGCCATGTGAGAGCTGGACATGCGGCCATGGTTTTAATTCATAAAAACACAGGTGTTTTAGAATATCATGATTTTGGAAGATACATTACCTCAGAACCCAATGGACGTGTTAGAGGTAGAGAAACGGATTTTGAATTGCATTTTCCTATTGAGGCTAGAGTAGAAGGAGATGACATAAAAAACTTAGAGGAAATCCTTGAGTTTTTAGCTGTCAATCCCAAATTAACTCATGGTGATGGTCATTTGTATGCGTCGGTTTGTAATTCAGTTAATTATGACTTAGCCAGAAGTCATATTGATGACATGCAGGCCAAGGGTTTTATTAGATATGCAGCTTTTATAAAAGAGGCTTGTAATTGTGCTAGGTTTGTAACCGATGCTTTAATCGCTGGTGTTTCGGATGTGAAGATTAGGAAAAAACTCATTCGATCTAAATGGTTTACACCAAGTACTATTGGTAATGTCGTAATTGCAGATACTGAAGACTTTGTTTATTTAGTGAATGAAAAAGGCAATATAAATGAATTTAAATCCACAGTTAGTAGAGAAAATAGAAGATTGTTTTTAGACAGGCTCAAAGGCTATGATCCAAGTTTGGTTGGAACGTTAGAGCCCAAACATAATGATGTTAAAGAAGTACATGCACAATGGTTAAGTGGTATTGCTGCAGGTGCCTGGTTTGAATTACACGATTTAGGACACGATTCAGAATACCGTTTTAGAAGAATTTCACCCTATGGAAATATGGATTGTGACGGTATTTACAAAGTGAATGATGATAGTTTCGATATTTCAAAAGACTATCAGTTTGTGCATTACTCTAATTGTCTTTTTTTTAATATAAAACAAGAGGGTAAAGTTTATAGATTTGAATTGTTAAAAATATAGATTAGTGTTTGTTTTGCTTTTTGTCAGTTATCATATTTTTCCATTCGGTAAAAATCACCTCTGAACATCTATCAAAACACTTGTAACCTTTTCTTTTTCTTTTTTTCTCACTCATGTAGTAATAAGACAACAAACAACTCATATCAAAATCGCCAAATGTTTCCAAATTAAATAGAAATAACTCGTCTTCTGTGCTAAAAGAGTATTCTTGTATGTCGTCGATAAATTCAACAACATCATTAGAATCAAATCCTCCAATTCTATAGAATTTTTCTTTTTTTAGATTATAAGCTAGGTAATAATTACAATTTCCAAACCAAGAATGAGCAGTATTGTCCTTTGAGTAAACTATTTGATCAAAGTGGATTTTCATTAAAACTATATTTTCAGATGTGTTTTCAGTAAACTCTATTTTTTGAGATTGTATTGTTTTAATTAGCTTAGTGCTATCAGTAATGCCTTGTCTATGCATTGTCATTAGTTTAGCTTTGAAAGCTATATTAGTACTATCAACTTTTACTTGCTGAGCCATTCCTGCAATACAACAACAAATAAGGAAAATATATGTGAGATAAAATTTCGTCACTATCTAAGCTTTAAAAGATAAGTATGATAAAAATACAATAATTTGAGTAGCTGAAGGTACGATTCTAATTAAGCGCAAAAGGGGCACTCAATTTAAAAGAAGGAATATATACTTTAAACTTACTGGCTTTAGTAAAGTTCACCATATTGTAATGGCCTTGCATAGCGCCAAAAGGTGAGGTTAAAAGGCAACCAGAGTTGTAAGTGTGTTTTTCGCCAGGTTTAAGAACAGGCTTTTTTCCTATAACACCTTCACCTTCAATAATTTCAACATTATTGAGGGCGTCAAGTATTTTCCAGTGACGGGAGTGTAACTGAACAGAATCTTTACTTTGGTTTTCAATCGTTACTTTATATCCAAAAGCAAAGTGCACTTTATAATTTTTATAAAAAGTGCCTTCAAAATTGGTTTCTACGGAAATCTTAATACCGCTTGTAACTTGTTGTACCATTGATTATTTTAGTGTTGTATTTGCTAAAATAAAATAAATTTTCATTGAAGCCTTATATTTTGGCTAAGAGGTGGATATTTTTAACATTTTATCGTTAACGTGCATTTCTAAAGTTTTAAAAAATGCTATAATATCGTTTTCTTCCAATAGACTATTAATAGTAACCATACGCACAAACTGTTCTTCTTTAAAAGACCCAAAACCAACCATTAGTTTCGAATTCTCATACAAGGCAGTGCATAGTGTTTTGGCATCAATATCTTTATAATTAAAGCAAACCGAAATAGAATCCTCAAAACTGTATAATTTATAGTCCTTGTTGTTTTTTATATAGTCTCGTGCAACTTGTGCCATTTCAAATTGTTTATCCACGATTTTCTTTAAGCCATTTGTGCCGACAGATTTCCAAAGTGCCCATATTTTAAGGGCGTCATTACGTCTGCCACATTGCATCGAAGTTTTACCTAAATTAAAATCATCTCCATCGGTTTGGTAGAGATAATCCGCTTCGTTAGAGAACGAATGGTGAAGTTGTTCTGGATGTTTTGTAACAATAATAGAACAACTAAGAGGTGTGCCTAACATTTTGTGGGCATTAACACTGAAAGAATCTGAATGTTCTACTCCTTTAACCAAGTGTTTATAGGTATTGCTAAAAATAACTCCGCCACAATAAGCACCATCTACATGAAGCCAAAGCTTATGTTTTTTACTGATTTTACTTATAGCCTCAATATCATCAAAAGCACCAAGAACCGTAGTGCCAGCAGTGGCATTGATGAAAAAAGGTGTGTAGTTGTTATCAATATCAATCTTAATCAGAGTTTCTAAATGATTTGCCAACATTTCTCCTCTATCGTTGGTTTTGACGAATCTCACTTGTTCACGACCAATTCCAATTAAGGCCGCATTTTTTGTGATAGAATAATGGGATTCTACCGATGTGTAGAGTGTCATTTTTGATGAAATACCTTGAGTCCTGACGGCTTCATTTTTAGCATCTCTCGCCATAATAAGTGCCATCATATTACTCATTGAGCCACCAGGTGCAAAAGTGCCATCACTATGCTCTGAGTAACCAGTTAGTTTGCATATGTTTTTCAAAACTTGCTTTTCTATCCCTACTTGAGGGCCTGCTACTTTGTAGGTGTACATGCTGTTGTTGAGCATTACCGAAAGTAAATCACCAAGTGTCGCTTTACCTATTCGCCCACCAAATAATTGATTAAAAAAAGATTTTGAAGCTGTTTTTGGTGTGCTTTTTATGATGGACTTTAAACTCTCAATGAGTTCATCATCAACAATGCCTTCAGCATTTAAAGACAAGTCGAGTTTGTTGTACAATTCTGATGTTGGTATAGGTTTAGTAACAGGATGGCTTTCTTCTTCAAGTAGTAGTTGTTTAGCAAGTTGAAGAAATATTTCGAGATCGTTCTGCATTAGTTTATTTCAAATTTTGCATAGCATAAATTTATTCCTATTTTTCGGTATTAAAGAACTATTTTCCTAAATATTGAAAACAGAGGAACAGATACGTACACTAATTGGTCTATTGTCGAAATCATCTAAAGAAGATTACACAGAAATTCTACTAAATTTTAGTTTTGAAGATATAGACTTTTCTGAAATTGAATATTGGGAGCCTCAATGCTATACCAGAAACTGTTTTTATAAAGATGATAATTTTGAACTTATTTTAATTTGTTGGGACAAGTGCCAGAAAACCGCCATTCATGATCATGATGGTGAAGATTGTTGGGTCTACTTGCTCGAAGGAAAAATGGAGGAAGACTTTTATAGATTAAACGACAATGAGCAATTAGAGTTCTGTGCTACAAATGTTTTAGGAAAGGGACAGGTCACAAAATCTGACAAGTTGAGCGGCTTCCATAGATTAAGGAATAGTAAAAACAGTAGAGCATTAAGCCTTCATGTTTATGCCAAGCCAATAGAGCAGAGCCTTACTTTTGATGAAAGTGTAGGGAAATTAATAGATAAAAAATTAAAATATGATACTTTTAAAAGTGTTGTGCCTTCTCAAGTGATTTATTAATTAGAAATATCTACAGAAGTTGCTTCACCATAACCTATGAGTCTGTCATATCTAGCACCTAAATCTCTATAATAAACCAATACTTTATAATTATTTTCTGTTTGCCAGTAATTACCACTAATTGTACCTTCATCAAGCTCACCAGTTTCACTATCTACTACAACATATTTATAATTATAAAACCCTTGTTTTAATCTAAAGCTAACTTCATATTCTCCCTTTTCAGTAATGTATTTCATTTTGGTTAGCGGTTCAATAGCGAAGGCGTTAAAATTGCCATAAACATGAATATCCTTTCCAATTAATTCATCTTGGGCTAAAGAAAAATGAACCATTGTATAGTCCGCTTCGATATCAACATCTGTTCGGTCTAATGCTGTTACCTGAAAGTTGCCATTTAAATCTGGGTTGTAAGTATAAGGTCTCCCTGCTCTTGGAGCGTTAGGGTATAGGTAACTTTGATAGATGTCCTTTAAGTCAATAAATTGTACACCAACGTTAGATATTCTTACATCTTTATTTTCAAACCATAAAAACTCATTGCCTCCCCAAAATGCAGATTCGGTATCATAACGGTATATAAGCTCGTTACCTAATGTGTACTGAGGTTTTAAATCTGATATTGATGTGTTAAGGTTGTTGTTTTGTATGATGACGGTTTTAATGGTCTCAAGGGGATTGTTAAAATTGATACTA
Source organism: Winogradskyella sp. HB-48 (assembly GCF_049942685.1). GTDB lineage: Bacteria > Bacteroidota > Bacteroidia > Flavobacteriales > Flavobacteriaceae > Winogradskyella. The sequence continues at coordinate 523,780 of NZ_CP187934.1, read as the reverse complement.
TTGGTAGAAATGGTAAGGTCAACCGATTGTTTTTCGTCAATTACTCTAACATCTCTTGAGCGTTTTACACGTACGCCTACATTGACCAAATCTTCATATACCATAAATTTTCTACTGAACATAAGTTCATCATACTCGTCATAAATAGAAATCATGTAGTTGCCACTCTTTAAAAGCCCTCTTGTTTGGATATTGGGTATTTGTAATTTATAATGGGAGTAAACTTGATAGGTGTTGAAGGAATTATAATATTCTAAGATACGTTGATTATCCAAACCTCTTAAATATTCTGCTTTTGCTAGAATTGATGGAGTCCAATCAAAATCGAAGTGCTCAATCACATAATAAAAATCTTCTTCATTTGCATTAAGTGCGTCAAATTCCAAGATTAAAGGTTCGCCAAGTTTTAAAACAGGTAATTGACCTTGCGTAGTGTTGCTTTTAAAGGTAATGGTTTTTATAAAATCTGGTGGACTTACTTCTCCTACTTGGGCAAAAGAAGTTAACTGTAAAATGAAAAAAAATAGAGTATAATAAATATTCTTAGATATCATAAATTGAAAATATGAATGGTATCAAAGATAATCAAATTCTATGCCTTAACGCATAAGTGTTATTTATAATGATTATAAATAAAAATGTTGATGTTAAATTGAAAATATATTCCTCTTTAATTCTTAAATTTGCACGGATTTTTAGATAACTAATCTTTAACTATATGTCAAAAGACATCAGAATAAAAAAAGGTTTAGATATAAAATTAGTTGGCGAAGCCGAGAAAACTACCGAAAATGCTATCATTAGCAATTTTTATTATATCAGACCAGAAGATTTCCACAGTATTATCCCAAAACTTGTTGCTAAAGAAGGTACGCATGTCAAAGCAGGTGAAACTTTATTTTATAACAAGGATGTTGAGGATATGAAATTTGTTTCACCAGTATCTGGTGAGATTACAGAAATACAACGTGGGCCAAGACGTCGTATCGACGCTATAAAAATTACTGCAGACAAAGAACAAACCTACGTAGACCATGGTAAGTTTGATATGTCTGTAGATGCAGAAAAAATTAAGGCACATTTGTTAGCTTCAGGATGTTGGGCTTTTATTAAACAACGCCCTTATGATATTGTGGCAAAAGTGAATAGCAAGCCAAAAGGAATTTTTATTTCTGGTTATGCAAGTGCGCCATTAGCAGCCGATTTGGATTATACATTAGCAGGTAAAGAAGCTGAGTTGCAAACTGCAGTTACGGCATTATCTAAGCTTACTGAAGGTAAAGTCCACATTTCAGTCGGTAGTTCCAACTCGCCATTGGCTAATATGGAAAACGCAGTAATACACAAAGTTTCTGGTCCTCATCCTTCTGGAAATGTTGGAACTCTGATAAACAAGGTAGATCCAATAAATAAAGGGGAAGTAGTCTGGACAGTAAATGCGCAAGATTTAGTAATAATAGGTGAGTTATTGTTAACAGGAAGATTTAATGCAGAACGTGTAGTTGCTTTAGCGGGTTCATCTGTTAAGAAGCCTAGATATTTTAGAACAAAAATAGGTTCTGAAGTTGCAACCATGGTTTATGACAATGGTGTAGAAAAAGACGGTAACGACAGAATCATCTCAGGAAATGTATTGACAGGTAAGAAGATAGCACCAGATGGAGCTTTAGATTACTATAGCAATGTGATCACGGTAATTCCAGAAGGTGATGATTATGAATTCTTCGGTTGGAATAAACCAGTATTCAATAAGATTTCAACGTCTAGAGCACTAACTTTTTCTTGGTTAAACCCTAAGAAAAAGTATGACCTAAACACCAATACAAACGGAGAGCATCGTGCATTTGTAGTAACAGGTAGTTATGAAGAGGTTTTCCCTTTAGATATTTACCCAATGCAAATATTAAAAGCCTGTATGTATAGTGATTTAGACGAAATGGAAGCGCTTGGTATGTACGAAGTTGCACCAGAAGATTTTGCTTTAACAGAATTTATTTGTGTGTCTAAACAACCACATCAAAAGATAATTAGAGAAGGATTAGATTTAATGCTTAAAGAAATTGGATAATTATTCATTGAGGAACGAAATGAAAAATATTACAAGATGGGTTTAAAACAAAATTTACACAATTTTAAGGAGAAGAATAAGGACAAAAAGTGGATTCCAGGATTTAATGCCCTTTTTACTTTCTTATACATGCCAAATGAAACCACGCACAATGGTACTCATATAAAGGCTGCAGACGATCTTAAACGTACTATGAATATAGTAATCATGGCTTTAGTACCATGTTTAATATTTGGTATGTTTAATGCTGGTTACCAACACTATTTAGCACAAGGATTAATAGAATCAGCAGATGGATTTTTAGGTGCATCTTTCTGGACTTGGGACAACTTTGTTATTGGTCTATGGAAAGTGTTACCACTTGTAATAGTATCTTATGGTGTTGGTTTGGCTGTTGAGTTTATCTTCGCAATCATTAAAGGACATGAAGTTGAAGAAGGCTACTTGGTAACTGGTATGTTGGTGCCATTAATTGTTCCAGTTGATATTCCATTATGGATGTTGGCTGTAGCTGTAGTTTTTGGAGTCATTATTGGCAAAGAGGTTTTTGGTGGCACAGGTATGAATATCCTTAACCCAGCATTAACTATACGTGCATTTTTATTTTTTGCTTACCCAACGTGGATGTCTGGAGATAAAGTATGGGTGCATGGGGCAGTAGAAAGAGACCAAGCTATTGCTGCTGGTCAGAATTTAGATGCGATTTCAGGAGAGACAATATTAGGCAGCTTGGCTCAAAATAAAGGTACTTTAGGATATGAGTTTTGGGATATGTTTTGGGGATTAATTCCAGGTTCGGTTGGTGAGACTTCAAAATTCTTAATTATCATTGGTGGATTGTTCTTGATCTTTACCAAAATTGGAAGCTGGAGAATCATGTTGAGTACTGTTATTGGTGCTTTGGTGATGGGACTTATTTTTAATGGTGTGGTTGATGCTGGTTGGATTGGTGAGTCTAGTAAATTCTTTGGTTTAATGAGTGTGCCGTTCTGGCAACATTTAATAATAGGTAGTATTTTATTTGGAGCCGTATATATGGCAACAGATCCAGTTACTGCCGCACAAACTAATAAAGGCAAGTGGATTTACGGTTTCTTAATTGGTTTTATATCAATTATGATTCGCGTATTTAACCCAGCATATCCAGAAGGTGTTTTCTTAGCAATCTTATTAATGAATGTATTTGCACCGACTATTGACCACTATGTGGTACAAGGAAATGTGAAGAAAAGAATGAAACGTGTTAAAGTTAAAACAGCATAAACATGGCACTTAATACAGAAAAAAATTCATACACAGTAATATTCGCCATCGGAATGGTTGTCATTGTAGGTGCACTATTAGCATATGTGGCGTCTACACTAAGACCAACAATATCAGAAAATGAGCGTTTGGAAAAGCAGCAGAATATTCTTTACGCCATGGGTGTAAATAATAATGAAGGCTCTAGTGCAGTTTTTGTGTCTACAGATATAGCACCTGAAGAATTCAAAAAAAATATTACAGAGCAATTAGTTATCACGGTTGATGCCAATGGTAAAGTTTTAAAAAGTCAAACACGTGATGAATATATGGCTGAAAACAGTAACAGAGAGCCATACCTTATAGACATCAAAAAGCAGAAATCCAACGCTAAGGATGGGGAACCAAGACAATTACCACTTTTTGTAGGGAATAAAGATGGAAAAAAAGTTTATGTAGCTCCAATTTACGGTAAAGGATTATGGGATGCTATTTGGGGATATGTTGCTATGGATGAGAATATGGTAGTTAAAGGTGCATACTTTGATCACAAAGGTGAGACACCTGGTTTAGGTGCTAATATTAAGCAACGTTTCTTTATGGATGATTTTTACGGAGAACATTTACTTTCAGAAGCAGGTGTGTTTAAAGGTATTACTGTTGCTAAAGGAAATGCAGATCCAAAAAACGAAAATAAAACAGATAATGAGGTGGATGCTATAGCTGGTGCTACAATTACTGGCGATGGTGTAACGGCAATGATTAAGAGTGACCTTAAATTATATGTGCCTTACTTTAAATCTTTAAAAAAGCAATAGAACATGGGAAAAGACAGTAGATTAATATTAGACCCATTAGCAGATAATAACCCAATTACAATTCAGGTATTAGGTATTTGTTCTGCTCTCGCAATTACTGCAGAGTTAGAAGCATCAATTGTGATGTCTATCTCTGTACTATTTGTACTAGGTGTAGGTAATGTTGTTATCTCTTTGATGCGAAATATTATTCCTTCAAAAATTAGAATTATTGTACAGCTGATAGTGGTTGCTACACTTGTAATTATAGTAGACTTAGTTTTAAAAGCCTTTGCATATGAGCTAAGCAAAACGCTCTCGGTCTTTGTAGGATTGATTATAACTAACTGTATTATTATGGGGCGTTTTGAAGCGTTTGCATTAGGAAATGGACCTTGGAGATCGTTCTTGGATGGTATTGGCAATGCATTAGGTTATGGTATTATACTTGTAATTGTAGGATTCTTCAGAGAGTTATTAGGGTCGGGTACTTTATTAGGTTTCCCTGTATTGGGTGACCCAATTGACAAGACAGGTTTATATGCTTTAGGCTATGAGAATAACGGTTTTATGTTACTGTCACCAATGGCACTAATAGTAGTGGGTATTATTATTTGGGTACAACGTACTAAAAACAAAGCATTAATAGAAGATTAAATAGTAATGAGATGTTAGATATGAGACTTGAGATTTCTCAATACTAGCTGCTCAAAACTCAATACTAAATACAAAATGGAACACATAGAATTATTTTTCAAATCAATTTTTATAGATAATATGGTATTTGCCACGTTCTTAGGGATGTGTTCTTACCTTGCCGTATCTAAAAAAGTATCAACAGCTGTTGGCCTTGGAGCTGCAGTAATATTTGTATTAGCCATTACGGTACCTTTAAACTGGTTATTGGATCAGTATATTTTGCAGCCAGGAGCATTATCTTGGTTAGGTGAAGAGTATGCAAGCTATGACTTAAGTTTCTTATCATTCATTATGTTTATCGCTACCATTGCAACAATGGTACAGCTTGTAGAAATTGTAGTTGAGAAATTTTCGCCTTCACTATACAACTCTCTAGGTATATTCTTACCACTAATTGCTGTAAACTGTGCCATCTTAGGTGGTTCTTTGTTCATGCAATCTAGAGAGATTCCAACTCTAGGTTTATCTGCGGTATATGGTATAGGTTCAGGTATAGGTTGGTTTTTGGCAATTTTAGCTATCGCGGCCATTAGAGAGAAAATAAGATATAGTAATGTACCTCCAGCATTAAGAGGTTTAGGTATTACATTCATTATAACAGGACTTATGGCCATAGGATTTATGAGTTTTGGTGGAATGTTAACAGGAGGTGATGATCAAGGAAAGACAGAAGATAAATCAGCTGTTATTGAGGTGATTAAAGAAGACGTGAAACAAAAAGAAGTTAAGGTTGAGCCCGACTTAGAATTAGCAGAAAATACAAACAAGTAATTGATGAGCATGATGATATTATTAGCCGCAAGTACACTCGGAACTGTAATAGCAACTGTTGGAGCCTTTTTATTGGTAACATTGTTATTAGTAGCATTATTATTAGTTGTAAAACAAAAACTATCACCTTCTGGTCCTGTAAAGATTAAGATTAATGGTGAAAAGGAAATCGAAGTTGCTTCGGGAGGAACTTTACTGTCTACATTAGGTAACAATAAAATTTTCCTACCATCTGCTTGTGGTGGTGGTGGAACTTGTATTCAATGTGAGTGCCACGTACTAGCTGGTGGTGGTGAGGCATTGCCTACAGAAACTCCGCACTTCTCTAGAAAAGAATTGCAACATGGCGCTCGCTTAGCATGTCAGGTTAAGGTGAAACAAGACATGGAAATCACTATTCCTGAAGAAGTTTTTGGAATTAAAAAATGGGAAGCAACCGTAGTGCGTAACTATAATGTTGCATCTTTTATTAAGGAGTTTGTTGTTGAGATTCCTGAGGATATGAATTATAAAGCAGGTGGTTACATCCAAATTGAAATTCCGCCATGCGAAATTAAATATTCAGATATCGACATTACTGCGCATCCAGAAGAACACGAAACTCCTGATAAGTTTCAGGCGGAGTGGGATAAATTTGGTCTCTGGCCTTTAGTAATGAAAAACAATGAAACTGTAGAGCGTGCTTATTCCATGGCTTCCTATCCTGCAGAAGGTAGAGAGATTATGCTTAACGTACGTATTGCAACTCCACCTTGGGATCGTTCTAAAAACCAATGGATGAATGTAAACCCTGGTGTGGCCTCATCATACATTTTTGCGCAGAAGCCAGGTGATAAAGTTATTATTTCTGGACCTTATGGTGAGTTCTTCATCAATGAGTCTGACAGTGAAATGCTTTATGTAGGTGGCGGTGCTGGTATGGCTCCAATGCGCTCACATTTATATCATCTTTTTAAAACCTTAAAAACTGGTCGTAAAGTAACATATTGGTACGGAGGTAGGTCTAAGCGCGAGTTATTCTATTTAGAGCATTTTAGAGCCTTAGAAAAAGACTTTCCTAATTTTAAATTCTATTTAGCATTATCAGAGCCTCTAGAAGAAGATAACTGGAAAGTTAAAAAAGATATTAACGATGAAGAAGGTGATGGTTTTGTTGGCTTTATTCACAATTGTGTTATAGATAACTATCTAAAGCATCATGATGCACCTGAAGATATAGAATTGTATTTCTGTGGACCACCATTAATGAATCAAGCTGTTCAAAAAATGGGAGAAGATTTCGGTATCCCAGATGAACATATTAGATTCGATGACTTTGGTGGGTAAACACTAAAGTACACTATAAATAAAATCCTATTCAGAATTATTTTGAATAGGATTTTTTGTTTGTATTTATGTTTCTTTAATACATCCAATACTAAGATTATTATAACAGTTCTTTAATTATTTACTTCGTATCTTTGCTATTTAGAAAATGGAAAGTGAATGGAAACCAAAGTTGCTTCAAATATACTGCCAGAGCGCAAACCTAAATGGCTAAGGGTTAAGTTACCTACTGGAAAAAAATATACAGAACTAAGAAGTTTAGTAGATAAGTATAAATTAAACACTATTTGTACTTCTGGAAGTTGTCCAAATATGGGAGAATGTTGGGGAGAAGGTACTGCAACTTTTATGATTTTAGGTAACATTTGCACACGCTCTTGTGGGTTTTGTGGTGTTAAGACAGGTCGACCAGAAACTTTGGATTGGGATGAACCAGAGAAAGTAGCACGTTCAATAAAGCTCATGCAAATTAAACATGCGGTTTTAACAAGCGTAGACAGAGATGATCTAAAAGACATGGGAAGCATTATGTGGGCAGAAACAGTTAAGGCTGTTAGACGAATGAATCCTGAAACTACCCTAGAAACATTAATTCCAGATTTTCAAGGCATAGAAAGACACATCGATAGAATTGTTGAAGTAACTCCAGAAGTTGTTTCGCACAATATTGAAACCGTGCGTCGCTTAACCAGAGAAGTGCGCATACAAGCAAAGTATGACCGTAGTATGGGTGTTTTAAAATATCTAAAGCAGCAGGGACAGCGCAGAACCAAATCAGGAATAATGTTGGGCTTAGGAGAGACAAGAGAAGAAGTTATTGAAACACTTCACGACCTTAGAGCTAATGATGTAGATGTGGTTACTATTGGTCAGTATCTACAACCAACAAAAAAGCATTTGCCTGTACAAAGATTTATAAATCCAGATGAATTTGATGAATATAAGGCAATCGGATTAGAATTAGGGTTTAGACATGTTGAAAGTAGTGCGCTAGTGAGATCTTCATACAAGGCTCAGAAACATATCAATTAATGATTAGGGTAGCTATAAATGGATTTGGTAGAATAGGCCGACGTGTTTTTAGATTAGCGCTAAATAATCCCAATATTGAAATTATTGCTATAAACGATTTAGCAGATGCCAAAACACTTAGTCATCTTCTTAAATATGATAGCATTCATGGTGTGCTTCCTAATGATGTGTCTTTTGATACAGATAATATTGTAGTAGATGGAATTTCCATTCCTTTATTTAATGAAAGTCACCCTAAGGCAATAAATTGGAAAAGTGTTCATCCAGATATCGTTATTGAATCTACAGGAAAGTTTAAAACTAAATCAGAGCTTCTAAATCATATTTATAATGGTGCTAAACAGGTGATATTGTCTGTTCCTCCAGTAGAAGATGATATCAAAACCATAGTTTTAGGCGTTAATCATAATAGCTTAGAAGGTACAGAATATATCGTATCTAATGCGTCCTGTACCACAAATAATGCTGCACCTATGATAGCATTAATCAAAGAACATTTTGGTATCAAACAAGCATACATTACTACTGTACACTCTTATACTACGGATCAAAGCCTTCACGATCAACCGCATAAAGACCTAAGACGCGCAAGAGCTGCAGGTCAATCTATTGTGCCAACTACAACAGGAGCAGCCAAGGCTTTAACTAAAATTTTTCCAGACTTATCCAATGTTATAGGTGGTTGCGGCATTAGAGTTCCTGTTGCAAATGGATCACTTACAGATATAACTATCAATGTCGAAAGAGATACAACCATAGAAGAAGTGAATTCTATTTTCAAGGAAGCTTCTCAAAGCTTATTGAAAGGCATTTTAGAATATACGGAAGACTCAATAGTTTCAATAGATATCGTAGGTAATCCACACTCATGTATTTTCGATTCTCAGATGACTTCTGTTATCGGAAACATGGTAAAAATAGTGGGCTGGTACGACAATGAAACAGGCTACAGTTCAAGAATTTTAGATTTAATTTGCAATTTATCGGACAAAAAAGCACTTTTATCGAATAAATAATTATATTTGTTGAAATAAATAGAGCTGAAATGTCCCGAATCAAATATCACATATTTGTTTTTTTAGCATGTTTTTCAAGTTTGCTTTTCTCACAACAGGGGGTCGTAGAAGATGCAGATATGCTTGCTTTACGTTTTGAGGAACGTATTAATCAAGCAAAATTAGAGAGCGATAGAGGTGATTATTATAATGCTTTAAGCAATCTTGACAAAGCTTATGAGATTGCAACTACTATTGAAGACAAAATAAGTCAAGGAACAACACTTACTAAAATTGCCAGGGTACGTTACTTAGTTGGTGAAACCGATAAGGGCAATGTGGCACTTGGGAAAGCAATACAGATACAACGCGAAAACAACGACTACGGAAATCTTGCCGTTAGTTATAACATTCAAGGTGTTGTTTATAGTACCAACGAAAAGTATGAACTTGCCTTAGATTATTACAAATCTGCTCGAAACTTGTTTGAGCAAGAAGATTTGGAAGAATACATTTCTGAGGTTACCTTAAATGAAGCAAAAGCTTATATAGCACTTGGTAGATATGAAGAAGCTAAAACACAGTTAGAAAAGACGATTATCATTGCCAAAAAGTATGAACAAAAGAGAGTTTTAAGTAGTGCGTTAATTCAATCTGGTAAAGTATCGAGCGCTCTTAACAATAATGACTTGGCTTTGTCCCAGGTAGAAGAAGGACTTTCTATTGCAAGTGCATACAATATTATTGAAAATATTAATGAAGCTTATTTTACATTAAGTGATATACACAAAAAAAGAGGTGACTATAAAAGTTCTTTAGAGAATATAACCAAGCATTTACGTCTTTCAGATTCGATATTAAATGTTAAGCGAGAGAACTTATCACCAGGAATTTCAAGTCAATTTATCAATAAATATAAAGATGACCAGAATGCCCAATTAAAAGCTCAAATAGACGAAGTAAGTGCAGAAAGTAACTTTACAAGAATAACGACAATCTTAAGTATTGCTTTAATTACAATCCTTTCGTTACTAACCTTATCACTTTACAAAAACAATAACATTAGGTTAAAAACTAACAATATGCTTCACAAAAAAAATGATGAGCTTATTGTTGCTAAAGAAAAAGCTGAGCTCGCCTCAAAAACAAAAGCTAACTTTTTATCTACTGTAACCCATGAGTTGAGAACTCCATTATACGCAGTTACAGGGTTGACCAATATGTTGTTGGATGAAAACCCTAAGGAACATCAAATACCACATTTAAAATCGCTAAAGTTTTCAGGGGATTATTTGTTAACATTTATCAATGATATTCTTCAAATCAATAAAATTGAAGCGAATAAAGTTGAACTCGATCCTGAGATATTCAACCTTAAAAATAAAATAGAAAATGTAATGTCTGCCCTAGGCAATTCTGCTAAAGATAATGGCACAAAATTACATTTTGACTATGAAGATGGGTTGCCAGAGACATATAACGGTGACCAATTAAAGATTTCCCAAATCTTAATTAACCTACTTGGTAATGCCATTAAATTCACAAAAGATGGTGACATCTGGGTAAGAGCGTACAAAATTGACCAAAAGGATAATAAGTACACCTTACGTTTCGAAATTGAAGATAATGGTATTGGTATTACAAAAGAGAAACAAGATCAAATGTTTGAGAGCTTCTCCCAAGGCTCTGTGCAGATTAACCGCAAATATGGCGGCACAGGTCTTGGTTTGTCTATTGTAAAAGGACTTATCAAAATTCTTAAAGGTAAAATCTATTTGAAGAGTGAACTTGGAAAAGGCACAACATTCTTCTTTGAGATTCCATTAGAGAAAGCTGACAAAGTTGACACACCAACAGTAGAAGAAACTAAACAATCAAATAGGATGGAAGATTTGGATCTAAGCAATGTTAAGATTTTAATTGTCGAGGACAATAAAATCAACCAGATGATAACCAAAAAGATTCTCAATAAAATGGGACTTTATTGTGATGTGGTTGACAATGGTGAAGCAGCCGTAGAACAAGTGAAATCAACAGATTATAATGTTGTTTTAATGGATATTCACATGCCAGGTATCAGCGGTTTAGAGGCTACTAAGATTATTAGAACTTTCAATAAGGATTTAGTCATCTTTGCACTAACGGCTGTTACTCTAGAAGATAAAATGCATGAGTTTGGTGAAGCTGGATTTAACGATATTATTTCTAAGCCATTCAAGCAAGAAGATTTTGAAGGAAAGTTATATGATGTGCTTTCCGGTAAGGAAGTGGTATCTAGTTTCTTTTAATCTACAAAAGATGTAATAGCACCATCAAAAACGTCTTTTTTATCAATTGTTATTTCTATCGGAAGATAAAATAACTTTGATTTCAAATTTTCATTATCAACCAACCTAACGTAATCCTTTTCAGTTGTTATAATCAAATCTTTTTTTGCCAATTCTTCTATATCGTTTGGTCTAAAACTATAATGATCAGGATACTCCAAATGATCAAACTTTAATCCCTTATTAATTAGAAAATCAACCAAAGGCATTGCATTGGCAATACCAGTTACAAGTGTAAATTTTGGTAAAGATTCTAATATCATTTCAGAATCTGTGGAAAACACCTTTTCGGCATAGTCTATGGAGCTAAAAACAAGTTGTTGGTATGGTTCTATTTTAAGTTTTTGGAAAATTTTGTTTTTTTCGTTTTCAGTAATACCAGAAGGGCATTTAGTCACAACAATAATATCAGCACGTTTGGCACCAGATCTAGGTTCTCGCAAGTTGCCAGTTGGCAAAACAATGTCATCACTATAAAGCTTATAATAAGCTGTCAATAATATATTAAAGCCAGCTTTTACCTTTCTGTGTTGGTAGGCATCATCTAGGAGAATAACATCTGGTTTGTCCTCTAATGATAATAGTTGTGCTATACCATTTTGACGGTTTCCATCAACAGCAACTTTTATATCCTTAAATTTTCTGTAAAATTGATAAGGTTCATCGCCTATGGTATCTGTAGTAGCACCTTGGTCAGCTAGCTCATAGCCTTCAGTTATACGTTTATAGCCTCTGCTAAGGGTAGCAACGGATTTTTCGTCCTTTAATAACCGAATCAAATACTCAATCATTGGTGTTTTTCCGGTACCTCCAGTACTAAGGTTGCCAACACAGATGATAGGAATATCATACGATTTTGAAGACTTAATACCTTTATCGTATAGCCAATTCCTAAGCCAGGTTACAATAAAATAAATCGGTACAATAGGAAATAATATGATACGGATAAATTTCATGAGCACTAAAATATATTATTTTTGAAACAAATATGCACTTATGACAGTACAAGATGTAATAAATCAACTACACGATTTAGCACCTCTAAGCTACGCTGAAGATTTTGATAATGTAGGTCTTCTGGTTGGAGACAAAAATCAAACAGTTTCAGGTATCTTGGTTACTCTAGATACACTTGAAGCCGTTGTTGATGAAGCTATCGAAAAAAATTGCAATCTCATTGTTAGTTTTCACCCAATAATATTTAAAGGTTTAAAAAAGCTTACTGGTAAGACCTATGTAGAACGTGTGGTGATAAAAGCCATTCAAAATAATATTGCCATTTTTTCAATTCATACAGCATTAGATAATGCATTTCAAGGTGTAAATTCCATAATCTGTGATCAGTTAGAATTACAGAATAAAAAGATTTTAATTCCACAATCAGGCACACTAAAAAAGTTGCAAACCTACATACCTAATGAAAAAGCAGATGAATTAAGGATAGCCTTATTTGCAGCTGGTGCTGGTAATATAGGTAATTACGATTCTTGTAGTTTCAATCTTGAAGGCAAAGGAACCTATAGAGGTAACGAAGAGTCAAATCCAACACTTGGAAAAAAAGGTGAACTACATACCGAAAATGAAACTCTTATTTCAGTAGTATTTGCAAAACATCTTGAATCTAAAGTATTAAAAGCGCTCTTCAGCACTCATCCATATGAAGAAGTGGCTTATGAAATTACCACACTAGATAATACCAATCAATATATAGGAATGGGAATGATAGGTGAGCTTAAAATTGAGATGGATGAGATTGAATGTCTAAAATATATAAAGCAAAAAATGAATACTGAATGTATTAGACATTCAAAATTATTAGATAAACCTATTAAGAAAATCGCAATTTTAGGTGGCTCAGGTAGTTTTGCCATTGGCGCTGCTAAAGCTGCCGGTGCTGATCTTTTAGTAACTGCTGATCTTAAATATCATGACTTTTTTAGTGCGGAAAATAACATTGTATTGGCAGATATTGGTCATTATGAGAGCGAACAGTTCACAAAATCATTTTTAGTAGACTATCTCTCGAAAAAAATTACTAATTTTGCAGTCGTTTTATCAAAGACAAATACAAATCCGGTAAAGTATTTATAATTATGGCGAAAAAAGCTGAAGCTACTGTAGAAGAGCGTTTAAGAGCGCTTTATGATTTACAGTTAATTGACTCTAGAGTAGATGAAATAAGAAACGTTAGAGGTGAACTTCCTTTAGAAGTTAGAGATTTAGAAGATGAAGTAGAAGGGTTGAATACCAGACTAGAGAAATTAAACGATAGCCTTGCTGTTATAGATGATGAGATTAAAGGAAAGAAAAATCTAATCGAAGAAGCTAAATCTTTAATCAAAAAGTACAGTGAGCAACAAAATAATGTTAGAAATAACAGAGAATATAATTCATTAACTAAAGAGATTGAATTTCAAGAATTAGAAATTCAGCTTGCTGAAAAGCATATTAAAGAATTTAAAGCTCAAATAGAGCAGAAAAAGGAAGTTATTTCTGAAACTAAAGAGCGATTAAAAGATCGTAAAGAGCACCTTAAGCATAAAAAAGGTGAGTTAAATGCTATCTTAAAAGAGACTGAAAAAGAAGAAGAAGCACTTTTAGAAAAATCTGAAGAGTATCAAAATAAAATCGAAGAGCGCTTAGTAAAAGCGTATCTCAGAATAAGAAATAATGTAAAGAATGGTTTAGCCGTTGTGCCAATTGAGCGTGGAGCTTCAGGTGGTTCTTTCTTTACTATTCCACCTCAGATTCAAGTGGAAATAGCTTCTCGTAAAAAAGTAATCACTGACGAGCACAGTGGTCGTATTTTGGTAGATGCTGCTTTGGCAGAAGAAGAAAAAGAAAAAATGGATAAGTTATTTGCTAAACTAGCAAAGTAATTACCATTAAACAATAATAAAAAGTCCTCATAAATTTGTGAGGACTTTTTTTATTTAATAAAACTTTAAAAGATTTCTTTTTAAGGAATTGTATTTTTATACGTCTATAGAAAAAGAAAAAAGAAAGTCATGAAATACCCAGAAAAAGAATATGCGAACTAACGAAAATGATAAATTGGGTATTCCATCTGACCTTAAAAAACAAATAAATATTAGCAAATGAAAAAGTTACTAATAATTTTAAGCATAAGTCTTTGCTTTAGTTGCCATAATCAGGCTCAAACCAATTCTAAACAACAAGAAATCATCAACGCAGAACCTGTAGAGGTTCCAATGGAAGATGGGAAAGCAAAAGCCTACTTTGCAAGCGGTTGTTTTTGGTGTGTAGAAGCGATTTACCAAAGTGTAAAAGGTGTTGAAGAAGTTTACAGTGGTTTTTCAGGTGGTCATACCGATGACATTACCTATGAAAAAAGCCATTCAGGCACTACGGGACATGCAGAAGCTGTTGAGGTCATTTACGATCCGGAAGTAGTGAGTTTTTCTACGTTGGTCGACGTTTATTTTGGATCTCAAAACCCAACACAAGTTAATGGTCAAGGACCAGATAAAGGACCGCAATACCGCTCAATCATATTCTATCAAAATGATGAGCAAAAGAAAATTATAGAAGACAAGAAAGCGGCATTGGCTAAAGAGTTGGATGCAACAATAGCTGCGGAGGTATATCCATTCTTAAAATTTTATAAGGCTTCGGATTATCATCAGGATTTTGAAAAACGTAATCCTAACCAAAGCTATGTTAGAGCCGTTTCTATACCACGATTAAATCGTTTTAAGGCAAAATTTCCTGAGTTACTAAAGGATGAAGAGAAATACTAAAAGCACTAATTAAGTATCTATTAAAAAACTTAAAATCTGTCATTCTGAATTTATTTCAGAATCTGAAACGAGTTCTGATTGACAGAACACTTTTTTGGTAAACATCTTATGTTTTAGTCACTTTAATCTCAAAAATCATAGGAAATAACTGATCTTTCATTTTATATAGTCCGGCTTCTGTTTTAATTAAATCAGGAAAAACATCGTAAGGACTCTCATCATATTCATTAAGATAGTCTATTTGTAATCCAGCTTCAATAAGTGCGTTTACCACTTCGCTCAAGCCGTGATTCCAGCCATATTCCTTACTCACCATTTTTGAAGATTGATTAGCATAAGTCCCTTCATATTCTTCATAAATCACTTCATCTTGACTGTAGTGGTATTTCATTTCTGGTTTTCCATCTACATAATCAAACATCCAAAGAATTGGATGAAATTCAACGATATAAAACGTACCACCAACTTTTAGGCGCTCTGCAATCATCTTTGCCCAAGGTTTTAAGTCTGGCAACCAACCAATAACACCATAACTCGTGTATACAATATCAAAAGTTTTTGAAACGTGTTTTGAAGTGTCTAAAACATTGCAGCATACAAATTCAGCATCAAGCTGTAATTCGTCATTGAGTTGTTTGGCGAGTTTTATACCTTCATCACTCAAATCCACTCCAACACATTGTGCTCCCATGCGTTGCCAACTCAAGGTGTCCTGACCAAAATGGCATTGTAAATGCAATAAGGATTTACCGTTAACATTGCCCAAAGCTTCTAATTCGTATCGCATCAAAGAAGATTTCCCAGATTTAAAGGCTTTTAAATCATACATCTTACTTTCTGCATGTACAGCTACTTTTTTGTTCCAGGTATCTTTATTAGTTTTAAAATAGTTGTCAAAATCTTCCATGTTCTTAATAACTTTTTGTTCCTTCCCTTTGGGAAGGTTAGGATGGGCCTTAATTTTGATGTAATTTAAAACATCTTTTTATATGAAACCGCTTTACCTAAGCTTTATATGTCTGCTAATTCTTTCATCATGCAAATCCGAAAAGAAAGAAACTACTACTGAAGAGAAAGTAATAGAATTGAGTATTGCCGAAAAGATAGCCATTGCTCACGGTATTGAAAACTGGGACAATGTAAAAAAAGTAGAATTTACTTTTAAAGTTGATAGAGATACTATTAAGGGTAGTGGTAGGTCTTGGGTGTGGTATCCGAAAGAGGATAGTGTTTACATGAGTGCAGGAACTCAGGAAATAAAATATTCGAGGCGAAATTTGGATAGTGTACCAGCCAATGCAGACAGGGCTTTCATAAATGATAAATACTGGCTTTTAGTGCCATTTCAGTTAGTTTGGGATACGTCTGCAACCATTTCTGAGCCTAAAAAAGTAGAATTGCCAATTAACAAAGAACAATTGGATATGATAACTATTACCTATCCTGATGAAGGTGGTTATACGCCAGGAGATGCGTACGATATTTACTATGATGAAAATTATTTAATTAAAGAATGGACGTATAGACAGGGTAATTCACCAGAGCCATCCTTAAGTAATACCTTTGAAAATTATCAGAATTTCAACGGTATTAAGATTGCGATAGATCATAAAAAGGATAATGGCAATTGGAACTTAAATTTCACAGGTGTAAGCATAACGCTTGAATAAAGAGAATTAAAATTTTGGCATTACTTTTGTAATCTATAATGTAAGTTTCGCGTGGTCAAACCGACTTAAAACGTATAGCTTACATTTCCCGCCATTTGGCGTCTATATATTCAAGCACTTTAGTTTTCAAGCTAAAGTGCTTTTTTTAGCCTTTAAAATCTTGCTTAATATGTGCTCCATCGCAATAAGGTTTATTTTGTGAAGCACCACAACGACAAAACGCCGTAGTCTTATTTTTGATTTCTTGTTTGCCGTCTTTGTGGGTAACTTTAAGTGTCCCATAGACTAAAAGTGGCCCATTCTCTAAAACTTCAACTTTAGTTTCTAACGTCTCGGAAGTTTTATCTTCACTATCGGTCATGTAATAACTTAGTGCACCAGAAGGGCATTTTTTTACGGTTTCAATTATCTTGTCAGTTGTTGAGGCATCAATTTTTATCCAAGGTCGTTCCTTTGGCTTAAATACATTTGGTAAACCCTTTACGCACATGGCAGAGTGAATACATTTTTCAGCTTCCCATACAACGGTGACTTCGCCGTTAGAATATTCTTTTGTCTTGCTCATCTATTTTATTTTTTTTCTAGAATCTAAATTAGGTTTCTTTCTCTTTAAAGATACTTAAAATTTTAATGGTTAAAAACACCTTTAATCCCTCATTTTAAATCCTTATTTTTGTTACAAACTGAAAATCAATCTTACATTGTCCGACTATAAATCAGGTCTCGATTACGCCAAACAGCAAGACGAATTAGACAAATTATCGCACTACAGGCAGCGATTTCATATTCCAAAAGACAAAGATGGAAATGAGCTTATTTACCTCTGTGGTAATTCGCTTGGATTACAACCAAAATCCACAAAAGAATACATAAATCAAGAATTAGAAGATTGGGCAAATCTTGGTGTGGAAGGGCATACACATGCTAAAAATCCCTGGATGCCTTATCACGAATTTTTAGTGGAAGCCACAGCTAAATTAGTTGGAGCAAAACCAATTGAAGTGGTGACCATGAATTCGTTAACGGCAAATCTTCATTTTATGATGGCATCCTTCTATCAACCGACAAAGGATCGCTATAAAATTTTAATAGAAAGTGATGCCTTTCCGTCAGACAAATACGCTGTTGAGTCACAATTACGACATCATGGTTTTGATGATAAGGAAGGATTATTGTTATGGGAGCCTAGAGTAGGTGAAGAGTTGCTTAATTATAAGGATTTAGAGCAAATTCTTGAAGTACATGGAAGCGAAATCGCACTCGTCATGATTGGCGGAGTTAACTATTACACAGGGCAGTTTTTCGATTTAAAACGAATCGCTAAATTAGGTCATAGTTATGGCTGTGTGGTTGGTTTTGATTGTGCGCATGGTGCTGGAAATGTAGAGCTGAATTTGCACGAATCCAATGCCGATTTTGCAGTTTGGTGTACGTACAAATACTTAAATGCTGGACCAGGAAATTTGTCGGGATGTTTTGTGCACGAGCGACATGCTTACGATAACAACCTCAACCGTTTTACAGGTTGGTGGAGCCATAATAAGGAAACACGTTTTAATATGCGCCAGGAATTTGATGTTTTACCAGGTGCTGAAGGCTGGCAATTAAGCAATCCTCCGATTTTATCCATGGCAGCAATTAAGGCTTCATTAGATATGTTTAATGAAGTAGGTATGGATAAACTCGTAGAGAAATCTAAGAAATTGACAGGCTATTTTGAATTTTTGTTGAAACAACTTGGCGAGGATGTTATAAGAATCATCACACCATCAAATCCTGAAGAACGAGGTTGTCAGCTCTCAATTCAAGTGTTGAATGCAGATAAATCATTATTTCTAAAATTAACGGATTCTGGTGTTATAAGTGATTGGCGCGAACCTGATGTTATTCGATGTGCGCCAGTTCCACTTTACAATAGTTTTGAGGATGTGTTTAGAATGGTAGAAAAGTTGAAGGAATTTTTAAATTAAAGCCCATCCTAGCCTTACTACTTCGACTGCGCTCAGCACAGACTTGAGAAGGAACTAATTATTATAATCATGATAGACAAAACACATAACAACAACACTGAGAAAGTCTTCCCTTCTGGGGAAGATTTAGAAGGGGCTGGTAACATAGTAATAATAGGTGCAGGATTATGCGGTTCGCTTCTAGCTTTAAGATTAGCGCAAAGAGGATATAACGTTAACGTTTACGAAAGTAGACCAGATCTTCGTTTTACCGATATTTCAGCTGGTCGCTCAATAAACTTAGCCTTATCCGATCGCGGATTTAAAGGCTTACGCTTAGCTGGTGTTGAAGACAAAGCTAGAGAACTATGCATACCAATGAAAGGTCGACTAATGCACGACACGGAAGGTAACACCTTTGCATCCAACTATTCTGGTCGCGACAATGAATACATCAATTCAATTTCAAGGGGCGATTTAAACGGAATGTTATTGACAGAAGCCGATAAGTACAATAATCTAACCATTCATTTTAATACTGAATGCGAAACCGTAGATTTAGACACAAACACGGTTCATTTTAAAAACCGAAACACAAGAGAAACCTTTAAAATTACAGCAGATGTTATCTTTGGAACAGATGGCGCAGGTTCAGAATTAAGAAAAAGCTACTTTTTACAGCGTAAATTCTTATTCAGTTTTTCACAAAATTTCCTAACTCACGGTTATAAAGAATTAGAGATTCCTGCAGCAGCAGATGGAAGTCATCAAATCAGCAAAGATTATTTACACATTTGGCCAAGAGGCGAATATATGCTTATCGCTTTACCAAATTTAGACGGAAGCTTTACCGTAACCTTGTTTTTAGGTCATGAAGAAGGTGAGTATAATTTCAAAGATTTAGATACTGAAGACAAAATAAAAACCTTTTTCCAAGCGCAATTTCCGGATGCTTTAGCGCTAATTCCAAATATTGCAGATGAGTTTGCCAATAATCCAACAGGTGCTTTAGGGACTATAAAATGTTCACCCTGGCATTACAAAGGTAATACCTTAATTTTAGGGGATGCGGCACATGCTGTTGTTCCGTTTTACGGTCAAGGAATGAATGCTTCTTTTGAAGATGTAGCAGTTTTAGATGGCATTATCGACAAATATGAAAGAGATTGGGAAACCATTTTTAAAACCTACCAATCGGTTAGAAAAGCAGATGCAGACGCTATTGGTGAATTAGCCGAAGAGAACTATTACGAAATGCGAGATCACGTTGCTAATCCAATTTTCAAGAAAAAACGCCAATTAGAAATGCAACTAGAAAAGCATTTCCCAGAGCAATATTTTTCAAAATACTCGATGGTAACATTTAATGAAAATATTGGCTATCATGAAGCTATGACCAAAGGTCGTGCACAAGACAAAGCCATTTTAAACATGATTGCAGATAACGAGATTGATTTAAATGATGATCTTTCGATTTTATTAAAAGTAGTACAAGAAAAAACTAACAACATTATTGATGACGACAACGTTGCAAAAACGATGCATCATTAAGACAAAAAAATTATGAATACAAGCGAAGGGACCAAAGTAACACCTAGAGGTGCATATCCACACGTAAAAGTGGTAGGCGATTTCATTTTCGTTTCAGGAACCAGTTCTAGACGTGCAGACAATACCATTGCAGGTGTAGAACTCATTGACGAAATGAATACCAAAAAATTAGATATCGAAGTTCAAACCAGAGAAGTTCTAAAAAACATCGATAAAAATTTACAAACGGTTGGGGCAGGTCTAAGGGATGTGGTCGATGTCACCACCTTTTTAGTAAATATGAACGATTTTGCTGGTTACAACAAAGCTTACGCTGAGTTTTTTGACAAGGAAACAGGTCCAACGAGAACAACAGTTGCTGTACACCAATTACCACATCCTGATTTATTGGTTGAGATAAAGGTGATGGCATTCATCAAAAGGGATTAAAGAACTAAGACACGAGACTAAGCTGTCTTGATTCTTGAGTCTTGATTCTAACATCTATTAAAAATAATGAACATCAAAAACTACATAAACGGTGAATTTGTAAACCCAGAAAGCAATCAATGGATTGACAACTACAACCCTTCAAACGGTGAAGTCTATGGGCAAATCCCAAACTCATCAAAAGAAGACGTAGAGCAAGCCTATGAAGCTGCACAATCTGCTTTTCCTAGTTGGAGTCAAACCACTTTAGAAGAACGTAGCAGAATTCTAATTAAAATTTCAGAATTATTAGAAGCCAATTTAGACCGTTTTGCAGAAGCCGAAAGTAAGGACAACGGAAAACCAGTAAGTCTCGCCAAAATGGTCGATATACCAAGAGCAGCAAGTAATTTCAGGTTTTTTGGTAATGCCATTACACAATTTGCTAGCGAAAGCCACGAAAGCGTCGGTCAAAATGCGGTAAATTATACACTACGCCAACCTATAGGTGTTGTAGGCTGCATTAGTCCTTGGAATTTACCTTTATATCTGTTCACTTGGAAAATAGCACCAGCAATCGCCGCAGGTAATTGCGTCGTTGCCAAACCAAGCGAAGTTACACCAATGACGGCTTATTTGTTAGGCGAAATTTGTAACGAAGCTGGTTTACCAAAAGGCGTTTTAAATATTGTTCACGGTTTAGGCACTACGACTGGTCAAGCTATTGTAGAGCATCCAAGCATCAAAGCCATTAGTTTTACTGGTGGCACTGCAACTGGTGCACATATTGCCAAAGTTGCCGCACCACTATTTAAAAAATTATCTTTAGAATTAGGCGGAAAAAACCCAAACATCATCTTTGCCGATTGTGATTATGACGATATGTTGAATACAACCGTGCGTTCGTCGTTTGCTAATCAAGGTCAGATTTGTTTATGTGGAAGCCGAATTTTTGTGGAAGCATCTATTTATGAGACATTCAAAACAGACTTTGTAGAAAAAGTAAAAGGTTTAAAAGTTGGTCATCCTTCTGAAACAGAGACTAATATAGGTGCTTTGGTTTCAAAACCGCATCTAGAAAAGGTGAAAAGCTACATCGAAATTGCTAAAGAAGAAGGTGGAACTATTTTATGTGGCGGAAAAGAAGTTACTGTTGAAGGTTACGAAAACGGTTTCTATTTACAACCAACAGTTATCGAAGTAAAAACAGATGATTGTCGTGTTAATCAAGAAGAAATTTTTGGTCCAGTCGTTACCATTATGCCCTTTAAAACTGAAGACGAAGTTTTAGAGATGGCTAACAAAGTAAAATACGGCTTATCCGCCACACTTTGGACGAATAATCTAAAACGAACC
Organism: Winogradskyella sp. HB-48; assembly: GCF_049942685.1. Taxonomy (GTDB): domain Bacteria; phylum Bacteroidota; class Bacteroidia; order Flavobacteriales; family Flavobacteriaceae; genus Winogradskyella. The sequence continues at coordinate 501,828 of NZ_CP187934.1, read as the reverse complement.
ATGCAAATGAGTAACCAACTACAAGCAGGTATTGTTTGGGTAAACACGTGGATGATGCGCGATTTACGTACACCTTTTGGTGGCGTTAAAGCTAGCGGAGTTGGTCGCGAAGGTGGATTTGAAGCTTTACGCTTTTTTACTGAGGCTAAAAATGTATGTATAAAGTATTAATGGTATTCCTGCGAAAGCAGGAATCTCATTTAACAATATAAACTAAAAAGATTCCTGCCTACGTAGGAAGTTATTATGGATTTAAAACTAAACAATAAATACGCACTAGTTTGTGGTAGCACAGCAGGTATTGGTAAAGCAACCGCTCTAGCTTTAGCTGAAGAAGGTGCAAATATCACACTTGTAGCAAGAAACGAAGACAAGCTAAAAACGGTGTTAGCAGAATTACCTAAACACAGAAATCACGATTATATCGTTGCCGATTTTTCTAATCCAATGGAGTTAAAAGAAAAAGTTGAAAGCTACATTAAAAACAATCACGGATTTCATGTATTGGTAAACAACACTGGCGGACCAGCTGGAGGACCTATTTTTGATGCAAAAATTGAAGAATTTGAAGGCGCTTTTACACAGCATTTAAAATGCAATCATGCGTTAACACAGGCTGTAGTTCCGTTTATGAAAGATGAAGCGTTTGGACGTATTATTAATGTAATTTCAACATCTGTAAAACAGCCATTAGATGGACTTGGTGTAAGCAATACCATTCGTGGCGCTGTAGCAAACTGGAGTAAAACATTAGCAAATGAGCTTGGTCAATTTGGTATTACCGTAAACAATGTCTTACCAGGTGCAACAGCAACAGAGCGCCTAACCGAAATCATTAAAAACAAAAGTGCTAAAACTGGTAAATCTGAAGAAGAATCTGCCAATGCTATGAAAAGCGCTGTACCTGCAAAACGTTTTGCAAAACCAGAAGAACTAGCTGCAGCAATCACCTTTTTGGCAAGTGAAAAAGCGAGTTATATTAACGGAATTAACCTTCCTGTTGATGGTGGAAGAACAAAAAGTTTATAAGCCTAATATTTCAAAAATATTATTCTTAATTTTATTGAATTGATGAATCTGCGTTAAGGATTGAAGCGACATTCTTTTTTACGTCAGTTTGACTGTTTTGCGAAGCATTAGCAAAATGTATCTAAAACAAGTAAAAAAGATATAGCGTAAAGCCTGACCCGATAGGGTAACGCCCAAAAAAAGTATACAATGAGCAAATTACTTCCGCCTATTAATTTTAAAGCATGGATTGAAGAAAACCGTCATTTACTGAAGCCGCCTGTGGGAAATAAAGTGGTTTGGAAAGATGCTGATGTTATTGTTATGGTTGTTGGTGGACCAAACGACAGACAAGATTATCATTATAATGAAACACCTGAGTTTTTCTATCAAATTGAAGGTGACATGGTTTTAAAAGTGATTGAAGATGGTGAGTCAAAGGATATTAATATAAGAGAAGGTGAAATTTTTGTCTTGCCACCCAAAGTACCACATTCTCCGCAGCGAAGTGCAAACACAGTTGGTTTGGTTATAGAATATCCAAGACCAGAAGGTGTAAAGGATAAATTGCAATGGTACTCTGATGAGGATACGAGTTTGATTTATGAAGAAGAGTTTATGCTTGATAATATAGAAACTGATATGCCTGCCATTTTTGACCGTTATAAAGATATGGTCAAAAAAGGTGCATTTAAGAAATAAGCCAAAGAATATCTAACTCAACACAAAACAATTACCTAAACTAAAGTTCGGTAATACCTAAAAGAGATGAGTAAACGCAAACTAAGAATAAACGGTCACTCGCACTTATTACCTTATCCAGAAGAGATTCCTGATTTTATGAAAGATAAAGGCATTTTTTGGGTCGATAAAGACCGAAAATTCATGCTTCAAAAAGATTGGAACAGACCAATTACGGATTCTAGTTTCTTCTTGAATGAGAAATTGGCTTGGATGGAGCATTTTAAAATAGACCATGCCGTAGTCCTAAATTTGTCTCAACTCTATGGCAATGGTTTGCGTCTTGAGGAAATGAAACAAGCCTTGCGATTTCAGAATGATTTTAATGCTCGTATTCAGCATGACCATCCGAGTAAATTTACTACGGGTTTTGTGGTGCATCCTGGTTTTGTGCGTGGTGCTTGCTGGGAAATAGAACGTTGTGTAGAGGTTTTAGGAATGCGCTTGTTGTGTTTACCAACACATTATATGGATACTATTGGGACTTGGCGTTGTATTTTCGATGAAGAAAATGAACCAATTTTTGAATTAGCAGATAAATATAATCTAGCAGTTGAAATTCATCCTTATGATGGTGAAAAGTTTATTAAGCTAGAAAATACGTCTTGGCGTTTTCACTTAATATGGATGTTGGCACAATGTGCCGATGCCTATCATTTTTTAACTTTGAATGGCTATTATGAAAAGTATCCAAATATGCGAGTCTGCTTTGCTCATGGTGGACAATTAGCTCAAATAAATCTTGGTAGAAGAATCCAAGGGTTTGATGGAAGACCAGATTTATTTGAGGGTAAAAGACACCCTAGAAAGGCTGTAGGGCATAAAAATATATTCTTTGATACGTTAGTACACGATACAGGTTCGTTGGAGTTGTTGATAAAAAATCAAACATCTAAACAGGTACTGATAGGTTTAGATGATCCTTATCCACTAGGAGAAATGGAGAGTGCCAAACAATCGTCATATCCAGGAAAAATACTAGATCTAGCGATAGAGCGAAATATTATAAACGAAGCCGAAAGAGATGCCATTTGGGAAGATAATGTCATCCAATGGTTATGTGGTGATGATGAGCAAGCCAAGACAACTTTAATCAATAGAATAACGTCCTAATTTTTTTAGATGCATTTTCTGCCTGAGGCCCTAGACAATTATATAGTATCACATTCTGAGCAAGAGCCTGAATTATTGCAACAATTAACGCGAGAAACTTACCAGAAGGTTTTACAACCTATCATGCTTAGTGGTCCTTACCAAGGTAGAGTGCTAAGCATGATTTCTAAACTTGTAAATCCTAAATCGATTTTAGAACTGGGTACTTTTACAGGCTATGCAACCTTATGTTTAGCCGAAGGGTTACAAAAAGATGGTGTTATTCATACCATTGACATAAATGAAGAGCTTTATGATTTTCAACGAAAGTATTTTGACAAATCCGAATATGGGCATCAAATAATTCAACACACAGGAAATGCATTAGACATTATTCCTGGTTTAGAAACTTCATTTGATTTAGTGTTTATTGATGCTGATAAACCTAACTATAGCAATTATTTTCATTTAATAATAGATAAGTTAAATTCTGGTGGCATAATACTTTCAGATAACGTATTATGGCATGGAAAAGTAGTAGAAGAGCTTAACGCAAAAGATATTTCTACTAAAGCTGTTTTAGACTATAACAGGCTTTTAAAAGAAGATAATCGTATTGAAACAGTTGTATTGCCAATACGGGATGGATTGACCATTAGTAGAAAGAAATAAAAAAGAGCTTTGTGTTAATTTGCAAAGCTCTTTTCAGTTTTTGATTGGTTATTGTACAGCTTGTAAAGCATCAATATTTCCATAGCCAAAGCTACTGCTTTTACTTGGGTAAAAATCTGACGATTGCTTCAATCTATTTAACACTTGAGTTCTTGACCAACTAGGATATCTAGACCAAATCAAGGCGGCTATGCCAGCAGTTGTTGCGGTTGCTACAGATGAGCCACCTGTGTATCTTCTTTGACCTGTGTTAAATCCTAAGACTGGAGGTGCTTTACTAGTGTTGTTGTCTCCTTCCATAATAATGGTGAAGTCTATTTTATCACCACTATGGCATGTGTCGCATCTTTCATAATTAGATCCGTCATCAACACCTGTAACAGCAACGGTTTCGCTCATTGTTGCAGGGAATATTACTCCAAATCCATTGGTAAAACTCGTTGAAGTTCCTCCAGCAGCAAAAATTAATTTTCCTTTACTGTAAGCGTATTTAACAGCATCTTTTATATTTCCTATTGACCAAACATAACCGATTGACATGGAAATTATTTTAACATCACTTCTATTGCCTAGTTGTGTTAATGCCATAGACACCCCTTTTCTTTCATGATAATCGTTTAGTAATACGTCTTCAGTTGCTCTGTAAGCAACTAGGTTAGCATTATATGCTACACCGACAGGCATTCCGTCATTATTTCTTGGTGCTGCCATAGTAGAACCCATTGCTGTACCATGTCCGCATTTGTCATGTGGACCATCATAGTTGCTGCTCCACCACCATGCAGAATCAATGAACGTTCCATATTTTTGAACAAATCTACCTGTAGAGGCTCCATCGTTAAATCCAGATGAGTTTAATAAATATTGTGATGCGGAAACACCAGTGTCAATAAGACCAATAGTTACACCAGACCCTGTGCTGTAATTCCAAGCTTGAGGAATATTGTGCTCACTAAAATGCCATGAAATTTGTGCATTATTAGGACTTGTAGTTGTGTAATGTGCAGAATTTATACTATCAGGATTTTTATCACAACCAGAGCTACTTTTAGCAATGAGATTAGAGTAGTGATTATAACCATTTGGCTCTAAATAGCGGACATAGTTACTTTTTCTTAGCTCAATTATGGTTTCAATTTTTGTGACTTCTACATCTATTACGGTAATAATGTCGTGTTCTACCAACTTTAAATCTTCCTTTTCAACAGCTTCATTATCAATCACAATACTGATTAATGCACTTTTTTTTGATTGTAAAATAGGGTCTTCCGTTTCGCTGAAACTTTGATTAGGATTTCCATACCCAATGGTTAGTACATTTTGCCCATGTACAACAGCACTCCATAGAAAATGTTCGTCTACGGCATTCCAATCGAAATCACCAGTATTTTCTATGGTCTCAGAAATCTTTGCATTAATTTGTTCAACGGTAAGTGGATCTTCGGGAAATTGGATAGTTTCTGATTGGTTTTCAATATTGGTATCATCTTTAGAACATGATACTAAAACTATTAATGATAATAGCATTAGCCTGAAAAGTTTTTTTTTCATTTAATATAATTTAGATTAGTTAGTGATTGTCTAAATATATTAAATTATTCTACAAAAAAACGTTATTTATTGAGGATGTATTAAAAAATTAATACAAAAACAAGGAATTATATACTTTACATGTTGCGTTTTACAGAACCTGTAAAGTTCTCAAGATCATCTTTAACTTTATTGATCTCTTCTTGAATTTCTTTTGTAGTGTCAGTATCTATAATATTGCTGTCTTTGGCACTTTTTGTAACCTCATGCTTAATGTCGTTTGTAGCATCTCTTAAAGTTCTCATGCCTTTACCCAAGCCTCTTGCAATTTCAGGTAACTTATCGGCACCAAAAACCAATACTACAATAAATAGTATAAAAATAATTTCGGTTCCGCCGATAAATAATAATTTAGCTAAATGTATCACAGTGCAAATATAGAGTGACTTTGTTGAATAAAAAAAGCCGACTCGTTAAAGTCGGCTTTAATTTTTAAAATTAATTTTCCTTAATCTTTTATTTTGTTCTTAAACTTATCAAAATCACTTTCCTGTACCTCTCGAGGCCATGAATTATTTGATGTATCAATATCTGCTGTTTCTAAGTCTGGATCTACAGTTATTGAAACTATTTCTTTATCCGTAGCTATGGCTCTACTTACTTCTTTATCATTTAATCTCCAGATTTGGGCAGGATATGTAATTTTTTCTTTAGAACCATCTGAATATTCGTATTCAACAATCAAAGGCATTACTAACCCACCTGGTTTATCAAAAGTTACCTGATAGAAATACTTTGGTGATTTCTTCATGTTCTTTTGTTGCTCTGGAGTGAAATTATCCATAATATATTCCTTTACTGTAGGAAGGTCTTCCATGGACTGACCATTTTTTATAGCATCATCATAACCTTCATCACCTTCGCCAATAAAGTACACTAGTGCATTAGGATCTATATTAAATCGCTCTGCGAGTTTTTTTCCTTCTTCGTTTGGATTATTTGTTACTGCAAATTTCTTTACTTCTTTAATGCCTATGTCAGTGTAGTCAGTGGTATAAAACCAACCTCTCCAGAACCAGTCTAAATCTACAGCTGAAGCATCTTCCATTGTTCTGAAAAAATCTTCAGGTGTAGGATGCTTAAACATCCAACGTCTTGCATATTCTCTAAATGAATAATCAAATAGATCGCGTCCCATAATCGTTTCACGAAGGATATTTAAACCTGTAGCTGGTTTACTGTATGCGTTGCTACCAAATTGATAGGTGTTTAAACCTTTTGTCATAATTGGTGCGATAAAATCTTGGTCACCTCCCATATACCTTACAATATTTTGAGCAGGTCCTCTACGCGAAGGATATTTGTCGTGACCTGGTGATAAAGCCGTTGGATTCCACTCACCAAAATCTTGCTCAGCTACATACTGAACAAAAGTGTTTAAACCTTCGTCCATCCATGTCCATTGACGCTCATCACTATTGACGATCATTGGGAAAAAATTGTGCCCAACCTCGTGAATGATAACGCTAATCATCCCATATTTAGTTCGGTCGGAATAGTTGCCATTCTCATCTGGACGACCAAAATTGTAACAAATCATAGGATACTCCATACCCATTGGTGCATGAACTGAAATTGCCTTATGGTAAGGGTAATCAAAAGTCATTCGAGAATAAGATTTTAATGTGCTTGCAACGGTTCTTGTAGACCATTGTTCCCAAAGAGGATTACCTTCTTTAGAGTACAAAGAAACCGCCATGACATCTTTGTTGCCGATTTTTACAGCCATCATATCCCAAATGAATTTACGAGACGTTGCAAAACCAAAATCTCTTACCATTTGCGCTGAAAGTTTCCATGTTTTTTTCTTATCGCTTTTTGTTTTTTCAGTTTTACGAGCTTCATCTTCTGTTACAATCATTACAGGTTTGTCAAAAGATTTTTTTGCTTGATTGTAGCGATTCATCATCTCTTTAGTAAAGACTTCTTCTCTATTGGTTAGATAACCCGTCCCGTCTAGGATATGATCTGCAGGTACTGTAATATTAACATCAAAATTACCGAATGGTAATGCAAATTCATCCCTTCCCCAAAATTGAGAGTTTTGCCAACCTTCAACATCATTATATACAGCCATACGTGGATAGAACTGTGCCATAACGTATATTCTATTGTCGTTTTCTTCAAAGTACTCGTAACCAGAGCGCCCACCATCTTTTACGTGATCATTAATATTGTACCACCATTTTATTTTAAAGGAAAACTTATCGCCACTCTTCATTGGTTTAGGCAATTCTACACGCATCATAGTACGGTTTATGGTGTGGGCCAAATCTTTATCATTAATATCCTTTACGTATTCTATATTGAAACCACCATCAAATGGTTCATTTAGATATGTGCTTGTAGCTCTTGAAGCTGAGGTTGCTGGGCCAATACCAGAACTATTAATTAAAGGTGTTTTAGAGTCCTTAGCTCTCATGTTTTGGTCTAACTGTACCCATAGATAAGTAAGTTCGTCTGGCGAATTGTTGGTGTAAGTGATAGTTTCACTACCATACAATTTGGCATTAACATCATCTATTTCTATGTCCATTTTGTAGTCTGCCTGTTGTTGATAGTAAGCAGGACCAGGTGCTCCAGAACCAGTTCTGAACATGTTTGGAGTCGCAAATTCATCATATAACTGTTTGAATTTGTTTTGGTTGGTGTGACCAGGTTTGCGCTCTGGCTTAGTGTCTTCTTGTGCAAAAGTATTTGCAAAAACAAAAAGCATTGCACCAAATACGTACTTGAAAATTTTCATTGTAATTAGTGTTATTTAAAAATGATTCCGAAAATAGAGAATTTATGCCGCTACAACAGAATTTTTAGTTAAAGTTTAACATGCAATTATCTTTATCAGGGATAAGTAAGAAACTTTTGTTTTTGCCTAATAATTTTAACCTTACAATATTCTGTTGATCTGGAAGAACATCAAAAAGGATGCGATTAATAACGCTTATAGATTTAATATCACCTATGTTCTCTATTTCTAGATAACAATAGACAATGTCGTCTTTGTATTCTTTGCCAATAAAGTTAAAATTATAAGCTTTTTTGTTAATTGAAACTTTTAGTTTGTCTTCTAAATAACGCTTCATGTACTCATCAACAATTTCTGGTTCATCTGCTTGAGCCAATGTTATGGTTTCGTCATAACGTTCGCGAATTAACGTTTCAAAATCATCAATAAAGACCTGACTAATAATTTGAATGGATTTCTGCTCCTTGGCATATTCAATGTTTGTAACACTTACATAATAATCATGCTTCGTATTACTAGAAATTAGTATTGAGCCAACTAAAAACGTTAAAATGATATATATCGATTTCATAAAAAGATTCTATTTTTTTAATCCTAAACCAAAAAGTATTCCAAAGTTAATCATTATCAGAACTATTAAGGTTCTCTCGGTAAGCTTTTAATTTTTGTTGTAAAAACTCTAATAGTTTTATGTGATTATCCTCTTTGCACAAACTTAAAAAGTTCTCATCTTCCTGAGAAAATAAGAAATATTCGTCCCTTAAGTTTTTGGCAAGTGTATCGTTTTCAAATATTATAGACTCATAATTAATCCTTAATGTGTTGATACATTTATCCCTATCATCTAACTCAACAATATCTTTTAGCTTTTTTGTCCTTCCACTTATTTTATTGAGAATCTTGTGAAAATTTACACCAAAACCAAGACCTACATATCCCCAAGGTCCAGCATCGGCATCATGAAGTTTTTTTTCGTTTTGGGTTAATGGTAATTTAGTATTGCCAGGAATGCCAAGATCATAAAAGTTGATTTCGGTTTTGGCATCCGAGTTTTCTAAATCGGACTCCAGACTTCCGGTAAGTATCTTACCAACGACAACTTTATCTAATTCGCTTACTTTTTCTTCTAATTTAATTTCAATCAAATTAGAGTCTTGTTGCTGTTGCATAATAATAATTTCTTTATTCACATAAATTAAGCTCGAAACAAATAATGTGTCTGTTGCTTTGGCAATAATGGTAAATTCGCCCTGTTCATCCGAAATAGTGAACTTTGATGCCGTTATATTTAATATGTGGATGCCTTCAACATCGTCATTGGCAATTAATTTGCCTTTAATTTCAGTTCGCTGAGCTTGCAACAAAAAAACAGAAAGTAACGCTACAAGACTAAATAAGAGTTTAGTCTTTCTCACTTTTATCTTTAAGGAAAGATTTACTTAGTTGCGTAATACGCTCTAAGAATAGCATTTCTTTATCTTTAGCCAGTAATTCTTCATCTATACCTTCGTTTTCTATATAATCTATAAAAGCGTCTACTTGCTCTAGTGGAATGTCGAAATTGGTATGGATGTAATTAACACTATATTTATCTAAGGCTTCTTTAAATGGTGTTTTATTGATAGCTTTCTCTGCATTGGTTTTATCTTCACTTTCAATGTCTACAATCTGACTTACTATAAATCCAGCGAGGTTAACAAGGTTAAGCATATTACCTACTCGTGGGTTATTTTCATTAAAAGCTAAATTGTCTGCCTTTGTTTTGTAATCTGCCGAGAATTCAAAATCTTCGATGTGGTCTAAACCAAAATAGACATAATCTAAGCTAACATTGTAGGTTCTAACATTTTCTAAGTCAGTGTTAATATTTCCTGTTAATCCAAATGGTAAAATAACAACTTCATCTAGTTTATTGATTTCTTCTACAAGAATAACCGTAAGCTTTTTAGATTTAATGATGTCTTCAGTAATAGTGACTTTAAAATCCTTAAACTGAAGTGCACCAAACTCTAGTATATCATTTAGAGCCACTTTAATCTCAAAATCACCATTTTCATCAGTAATTGTACCCTTATTTGATGAGGAATTATAAACAGTAACGCCTTCTTTATCCTCAGAAGCTACGGAAATCCTACCATTCACAGAAATCCTTTCGACATCTTGGCTGTAAATGGAAATAGTAAAAAAGCAGATTATTATAAGTACTATATGTTTCATGTTGGTGTTATTGAATTATAAAGTTCGTGCTTATTCATCAATTTTCATAAAAAGGGGTTAATAAATCTTTGTTAAAGTAGGAAATAGTCATTATGTCTTTTAAAACTATAAATCTTAAATTTGTAATATGAAATCAATCATAATTGCAAGTACTTCTACAGTTCATGGGACTGGTCCTTTAGAATATCTTTTAGATGAATTAAAAGTTCACTTTAAATCTGTGAACGAAATATTATTTATTCCTTATGCAAGACCTGGCGGTATATCGCATGATGAATACACAGCCAAGGTTGCTGATCCATTTAAAAAAATCGGTAAGACAGTAAGAGGTATTCACACATTTGAAGACCCTAAGAAAGCGATCAAAGATGCTAAAGGCATTTTTACTGGAGGCGGAAACACTTTTGTTTTAGTAAATCAATTATATAAAAATGATGTCTTAACTTCAATAAAAGAAGTAGTAAATAATGGTGTTCCTTACTTAGGTACAAGTGCAGGGAGTAATATTTGTGGTCTTACCATGAACACAACTAACGATATGCCAATAGTCTATCCGCCAAGCTTTAAGACTTTAGGCTTGGTGCCATTTAATATAAATCCTCACTATTTAGACCCAGATCCAAATAGTAAACACATGGGTGAAACTAGGGAGACACGAATAAAAGAATTTCATGCTTTTAACACACAACCAGTCATTGGCCTTAGAGAAGGGAGTTGGGTAGAAGTAAAAGATGAGAACCTAACTTTAAAAGGTAACCTTGATGCCAGAATTTTTGAATACGGTAAGGAGCCCTATGAAATCCCAACAAATTCCGATTTAGGATTTTTAAAATAGCCTATATTTTTTTTAGAAAGTGATAACCTAATATCTGAAAACCTTCGTTATAATAAAATTTATGAGAAGGGTAATTCTGAACATAAGTGTTTAGCTCTATGGATTCATAACCTTTTTCTTTACAATAATTATGAATCCAACTCATAAACAATTTACCTAAACCTTTATTTCTGTGCTCTGGTTTTATATAAACATGATCTATTTCTACAGATTTTCCAGAATAATGCCTGGTGCAAAACCATAAACCCGTAACACCAACTATCTCATTATTGAGTGTTATAACAGCACATTCATAGTTTTGATTCTTTATCTCATTAAACCGTGATGATAAAACGGATTTATCTATTTTACCTTGATTTAGTTCATATACTAAGGGTATTATAGACTTTAGTTCTGAATTAGGTAGTATTTTAAATTCGTAGTTCATCTCAATTCTTTATTGCTGTAAAATTAATGTTTTTTAAAACTTGAAACTATAAGCGATGACTTTTTAAGAAATTATGAGTCAAACTTTTGTAAATTTATCACACTAAGATAATCATCATGAGAAGAGGTAATTTTAAAGTCAGAATTTTAATAGCGTTGGCTGTGGTGGCTTTTGCATTTATAAGAAAATGTAGTCAAGAAGAAATAAATCCTTACACTGGCAAAAAGCAAGCAATATCTTTATCGCCAGATCAAGAGATTGCCATAGGATTACAGAGTGCACCTGATATGGCCAGACAGCATGGGGGTTTGCACCCTAATAACCAATACCAATCTTTGGTAGATAATGTTGGTAATAAACTTGTGAATAGTAGCGTTGCTAAAAATACACCCTATCAATATGATTTTCATTTGTTGGCAGATGAAAATACTATAAATGCTTTCGCGTTGCCAGGTGGACAGATTTTTATTACTTATGCCTTATTTTCTAAATTAGAAAACCAAGATCAGCTCGCTGGAGTTTTAGGTCACGAAATAGGTCATGTATTGGGTAGACATTCTAATGAACGCATTACTAATGCAAATTTTTGGAAAGTTATTGCAATGGGTAGTTCTGCTATAGATATGGGTGGTGTGGCCCAGCAAATGGGACAAGGCGAACTCCTCAAAAATGGGAGAGGAGACGAGTTGGAGAGTGATGAATTGGGCGTAAAGTTTATGATTAATGCAGGTTACAATCCTGAAGAAATGATTGGTGTAATGGAAATACTAAAAGCTGCTGCTGGTCCAAATCGTGTTCCAGAATTTCAGAGCACACATCCAGACCCTGAAAATAGGATTGAAAAAATTAGAGAAGCTATTAGAAAATACAAAAATGCGTCTTAAATATTAAGACGCATTTCCAATTAACTAACTCAAATAATTGTCCTTAATTAGACTATTTCTTTTTAAATCGTTTCAAAAACTGTGCCGCATCCTCGGCTTTAGAAAGTTCTGCATGGTTTAATGCCGTATATCCCATATCACAAGATTTATGAACATCAGCTCCAGCTGTTATTAATACTTTAATTAACTCTACGCGATTGTATTTTGCTGCATAATGAATAGGACTCATACCATTAGATTTGGCATTAACATCAGCACCTTGATTGATTAAAGTTTTTGTAAGTTCCACATCTCCTGTGGCTACAGCTTTACAAAGAGGGCTTACTTCAAAAGTTTTTACGGTTACTTCGTTTTTGGTAGAAGTTAAAACATCGTTTGTTGCATTTAAATTTGTGATTGAAAAGCCCAATGCCAAGGCCAAAACTACTGCTGTTTTTTTCATGATGAAAGATTTTAAATTAATTGATTTGTTTTTTGATTATACTAAAGAGACGACATTATTTCTTTTCTGTTACACTTTAAAATTTTAAATAACATACATTTAACGTTTTGAAAACAAATCTGTTAAGGCTTTCATAAAAACACTTATCTATTTAACAATCAACATTGTATAGTTTTAAAATTAAATAACATTTAAAATTTTTTTAATCCAGAATTATAGTAGTATACTATGCCTTATATTTGAGGTAATAAACAAAACAACATGAACAAGAAGGTAATCTTAATGATATTAGATGGTTGGGGAAAATCACCAAATCCAAAAGTCTCTGCCATAGATAATGCAGATACTCCATTTATTGATTCGTTATATAATAAATATCCTAACGCTAGTTTACGTACAGATGGTTTACATGTAGGTTTGCCTGAAGGGCAAATGGGAAATAGCGAAGTAGGGCATATGAATCTTGGTGCTGGTAGAATTGTGTATCAGGATTTAGTAAAGATTAACCTAGCTGTTAAAAATAAAACACTTCAAGAAGAACAAGTCCTTAAAAATGCTTTTGAATATGCTAAAGCTAATGGAAAGGATATTCACTTACTTGGTTTAGTGAGTGATGGTGGAGTGCATTCACATATAAAACATCTTTTCGGACTTTTAGATGCAGCAAATGATTTTGGCCTAAAAAATGTTTTTGTGCATGCTTTTACTGATGGAAGAGATGTAGATCCAAAATCTGGATATGGCTTTATTTCAGAATTAGAAGATCATTTAGCTAAGACTACAGGTAAGTTAGCCACTGTTATAGGCCGTTATTATGCTATGGATAGGGACAAACGCTGGGAACGTGTTAAGCTAGCTTATGATGCTGTTGTTCATGGTCAAGGAATACAGACTACGAATGTTCTTAGAGACATTGAACAAAGCTATGAAGAAGATGTTACGGACGAATTTATTAAACCACTTGTGGTTATTGATAATGATATGCCTGTGGCAACGATAAAAGATGGAGATGTTGTTATTTTCTTCAATTTTAGAACAGACCGAGGACGTCAGTTAACGCAAGCACTTTCGCAAGAAGATTTTCATGAATACAACATGCACAAGTTAAATCTTCACTATGTAACCATGACGAATTATGACGACAACTTTAAGGGTATTAATGTCATTTTCAATAAAGATAACTTATCCGATACCTTAGGTGAGGTTTTAGAAAAGCATGGCAAAAAACAGATTAGAATTGCTGAAACTGAAAAATATCCTCATGTTACTTTTTTCTTTTCAGGTGGAAGAGAAGAACCCTTTGAAGGAGAAACAAGAATTTTAAGAAATTCACCCAAAGTCGCTACTTACGATTTAAAGCCAGAAATGAGTGCTTACGAATTGCGAGATGCGCTTGTTCCAGAACTTAAAAAAGGAGAGGTAGACTTTGTGTGCCTAAATTTTGCAAATGGTGATATGGTAGGTCATACAGGTGTTATGGAAGCCGCAATTAAAGCTTGTGAAGCTGTAGATGAGTGTGTGAAAGATATTGTTACCACAGCTTTAGAAAATGATTACACTACCATTTTAATAGCAGATCATGGAAATTGCGAAACCATGATAAATCCTGATGGAACACCAAATACAGCACATACAACTAACCCAGTGCCGATCATTTTAATAGACAAAGGTCTTAAAGAAATTAAAGATGGTATTTTAGGTGATATTGCACCTACCATTTTAAAATTAATGGGTATAGAACAACCAGAAGCTATGACACAACATAGTCTTGTATAAATGACACATTGTTGTAACTTTGCCCCCTAATTGATTGATGGCATGAATTTTCAGGATAGATTAATAATAGCAGTAGATTTTGATGGTACCATAGTAGAAGATGCTTACCCAAAAATTGGAAAAACAAGAATCTTTGCTTTTGAAACTTTAAAACGTTTACAACAAGACGGACACAGACTCATACTATGGACTTATAGAACTGGTGCAAGGCTCCAAGAAGCTGTAGATTTTTGTAAGGAAAATGGCATAGAGTTCTATGCTGTTAATGCAAGTTTCCCAGAAGAAAAGTTTGATTACAGCCGAAGTCGAAAAATCCATGCCGACTTATTTATAGACGACAGAAATATTGGAGGCATCCTTGGTTGGGGTGAAATCTATCAGATGATAACCAATGAAAAGCCAAATATTAAGCAATCTAAAGGTAAAGGTGGCTTATTTGGATGGTTTAAATAGTGATTTAAGTCAATTCAAAATATGCTTTTTCAATAGCTTCTCTATGATCAGGATGTGCAATGTTCACCAAAGCTTTTACACGTTGTTTTATTGTCTTTCCAAATAAGTTAGCAATTCCATATTCCGTAACTACATAATGCACATGTGCTCTCGTTGTTACAACACCAGCTCCAGGTTTTAGTGTTGGTACTATTCTGCTCACACCTTTACGAGTTACAGAAGGTAAAGCAATGATAGCTTTTCCGCCATCACTAAGAGATGCACCTCTTATAAAATCCATCTGTCCACCAACACCAGAATACATCTTAGAACCAATAGAATCAGCACATACTTGTCCTGTAACATCAACTTCGATCGCTGAATTTATAGCGACCATTCTGGGGTTTTGTTTTATATATGCGGCATTATTTGTATAGTTAGAAGCTCTCATTTCTACAAATGGATTGTCATCTACGTAGTCGTATAACCTTCTTGAGCCCATTAAAAAGGTAGTTAAAGCACGACCTCTATTGATTTTTTTATAATTACCATTAATAACATCACTCAATATTAAATCTATAACACCATCAGAAAACATCTCTGTATGCAAGCCTAAATCTTTGTGATTAGTTAGCCTTGATAAAACCGCATTTGGGATATTGCCAATTCCCATTTGTAGTGTACTTCTGTCTTCAATTAAACCTGCAACATAGTCGCCAATCTTGCTTTCAATCTCAGTTGGTTCAGATGCATTAATAGCCGGGATTTCATCATCACATTCTACAAAGTAGTCAATTTCGGTATAGTGTATAATACCAGCACCATGGGTACGAGGCATTTTTTTATTTACCTGTGCAATAACTATTGAAGCGTTGTCAATAGCGGCTAAAGTAGCTTCGACAGAAACGCCTAACGATAAATAACCGTGTTTGTCTGGTTCTGAAACATGAATTAAAACCACATCTAAATCAATGATGTTTCTATGAAATAAAGTCGGTAATTCACTCAAAAAAACTGGTGTATAAGATCCGTTTCCTGAGTGTAATGTATGCCTCACATTTTTACCTAAGAAAAAAGAGTTAACGTGAAAACTATCTTTTAATTCTGGATTGGCATATGGTGCCTCTCCCTCAATATGTAAATGGCAAACTTCAACATTTCGTAACTCTTCGTGTCTTGCCGACATAGCATTGATTAATTGTTGTGGAGCAGCTGCTGCTGCCTGTATGTAAACTCTATCGTTAGATTTAATAACTTTTACTGCTTCTTCCGCACTTACTCTTTTAAACATTTTTTAAATTTTAGGTTACAAACTTACTGCTGAAAAGATAGAAAAAAACTGTCTTTTATCATGTTTTTCAAAAATTAATTAATCGTTATAAATACCTATCTTTGCAACCTAATTTAGAAGACCATGATTATTGTAAAAACAAGGGAAGAAATTGAATTAATGCGCCAAAGTGCACTGGTCGTATCTAAGACGTTGGGTATGCTTGCCAATGAGGTCAAAGAAGGTGTGACTACCAATTATTTAGATACAATTGCTGAAGAATTTATCAGAGATCATGGAGCTTTGCCAGGTTTTAAAGGGTTGTACGATTGTCCTTCAACATTACTTTGTAGTGTTAATGAAGCTGTAGTTCACGGCTTGCCAACAGATATCCCATTAAAAGACGGTGATATTGTTTCTGTAGATTGTGGTGCATTAATGAATGGTTTTTACGGAGATCATGCTTATACGTTTGAGATTGGTAACGTTTCAGAAGACACCAAAAAATTAATAAAAACTACTAAGGAGTCTTTATACGTAGGGATAGAACAACTGAGAGTAGGAAATAGAGTAGGCGATGTGGGTTATGCCATACAACAATATTGTGAGGCTGAAGGTTATGGTGTAGTAAGGGAACTTGTAGGGCATGGTATTGGTCGTAAAATGCACGAAGATCCAGAAATGCCAAACTATGGTAAAAGAGGTAGAGGTAAAAAGTTAATTGAGGGTATGGTTGTTGCTATTGAGCCTATGATTAATATGGGCACCCATAAAGTAAAGCAACTAAAAGATGGTTGGACGATTGTAACACAAGATGGAAAGCCAAGTGTGCATTTTGAACATGATGTTGCCATTGTTGACGGAAAACCCGAGATACTTTCAACTTTTGCTTATGTCCACAAAGCCTTAGGAATTACATCTAATGAAGAGGATAGATTTAGACAGAATGCTTTAGTGCTTTAAATGAAGTCGATTTTTAAATTTTTCCTAAACCTTTTTCCAAGACCTTTATTAATAAGGTTAAGCTATGTTGTGAGGCCACTTCTAGCTTTTTTTTTAAGAGGTAAAAGATATATAGACCCAATTGATGGAAAAGGCTTCAGGACATTTTTACCCTACGGTTATGGAAAACAACGACCAAACGTTTTATCTCCTTCAACACTGTCATTAGAGCGACATCGCTTATTTTGGTTGTACCTTAAAAATGAAACCGATTTTTTTTCTAAACAATACAAGGTCCTTCATTTTGCACCAGAGCAGTGCTTTTTGAAACGCTTTAGACAACTCAAAAATATAGATTACACTACTACGGATTTATTATCTCCTATTGCAGATGTAAAAGCAGATATTTGTAATCTTCCTTTTGAAGATGATACTTATGATGTTATTTTTTGCAATCATGTGTTAGAACATATTCCTGATGATACAAAGGCAATGCAAGAGCTATATCGTGTTATGAAACCTGGTGGTTTTGGTATTTTTCAAATACCACAGGATTTGAGACGAGAAACTACTTTTGAAGATGATTCCATTACCAATAAAGCTGAACGCGCAAAAATATTTGGGCAGTATGACCATGTTAGAATTTATGGTCGAGATTACTTTGATAAACTTAGAAGCATAGGTTTTGAAGTTAAAGAGATAGATTATACAGCTACGTTGTCAGATTCTGAAATAGACAAATACCGTTTGGCTAAAGCTGAAATCATTCCTGTAGTGAGAAAATAAAAAGCCGCACCAAAAACGAAAAAAAGGCACGGCTTAATATATAAATAAGAGTTAATAGCGATTATAAGACACGCTGGTAATATCTAGGTCACTTTTCTTATTCAGGAAAATTATTGAGGTTTAAGGTTTTTAATGTTTTGTCGGTGTCCTCGTAGATAAAATAGGCTTTAAGTTCGGGGTGTGATTTTAAAAAAGAGGTCACTTTTTCAATTCCCATTGCCTGAAAAGCTGTAGCGTAGCCATCGGCTGTCATACAATCTGCTGCGATTACCGAAACACTCAAAATATTTGTTTTTGTTGGATAGCCTGTTTTGGTGTTAATAATATGGGCATATCTGTTTCCGTTTTCATCAATCTTAAACTTTCTGTAAGTTCCAGACGTGGCCATCGCTTCGTTTTTTAATTCTAAAGCTTTAAAAACAGATTGTTGGCCATCAAAACGAGGTTCGTCTAACCCAACCTTCCATGGTAAATCTTTTTCAATATTTTTGCCTCTTACCCTTATTTCTCCACCAATTTCTACTAAATAATTGCTGATATTATTTGATTCAAGAAATTCACCTATAACATCTACACCATAGCCTTTAGCAATAGCATTGAATTCTAAATAAGTAGCTTTGGGCTTAATAATGGTATTGTTATTTAACGATACTTTGCTAAAACCTACAAACTGCATTAGACTATCAATAGTAGTACTGTCGGTTAAAAATTTGTTGGTTTCGGCGCCAAAATTCCATGCGTTGACAACGTTGCCTATAGTTGGATCAAAAACACCTTTGGTTTCGTGATAAATAGATTTAGAGGTATTAAAAACATCAATAAAATAATGATCTACCACAATTGTTTCATTTCGATTTAATCTAGAAATATCTGAATCTGGAATATAAGTCGATAAGGATTGATTTACATCATTAAATAAACTATCTATTTGTTCAGAGTAATCCGTATTGTCGGTATCCGCATATTGAATATTAAAACTTGTGCCAAAAACTGGTCCTGACAATTTAAAAAGTTTATCAGTGTTTTGTTCTTGTTTACAGGATGTAAAAAGAATAAGGGTTAAACCGAGTAGTAAGTTTTTCATGCCTAATTTAAGTTCATGTCTATAACCTGAATGCCATTGTATTCAATGAGGTATTCTTCATTGAGATAGATTGGTAAATTTTCACCTTCAGGGTTCCCGAGTCCAACTCCAGCATACAACACTTTTGCGTTTTTTTCATAGGCGTGTTTCTTAAAGGTTTCCATCCATACCACATCATAATTATTTGGGTTTTCCGGAAGCATAATAGCCCTCACAACCACAAAATAGTATTGACTATTTTTATCAATACAAACAAATTGAGGATGACGTTTTAGCTTACTATTTATTGCAATAAATTCAAAACCACGAGACTCTAAATCCTTACCAACGTGATTCATTGCCAAGTTATGAAGTTCTTGTTCTGTAAGTGCTTTGCTCATATGACAAAGATACAAGATGCTTACTTAAATCGAACAAATTTTGCACTACTAAAAGTGTAATTAGAAACTTGAGTTGAGGCACCGTCTTCTAATTTATACCATGGGGAAATCTTAGAATCCGATAGATTTTTTACCAAATGAACGCTTTGTGCAGGTGTATTGCCCTGAAATAGAAGAAATAATTTTTCCCCTTTATCATTAATAACTTCATCACAGAGCATAACGATATGTCCTGGGCTTCCACCCTTTATAAGCATATCTCCAATTTTTAGATCTTTGGCTTTTACGGGTTTTAGTTCGTTGTAAAGTGATAACGTGCCAGAATAGGTATAAATAAGATTTAGGTACTTGTAAAAGTTGTCTTTTGTGTGGTTTTCGTTTGCCGTTTTATAAAAGCTTACGTTGCTTCCGTTGATTTTTGGTCTAAAACCTTCAGCATATGTTGACCATGAGCAGTAATCGCCAGAAGTAAAGTTGAATCCAATGTCATCTTTTCTATTGTTGTCCCATAAATATTCACTTCTAATCCTAATTAGTGCATCCGCACATTGTTGCAAACCATTTTTTGGTACAGGTATTTCTAATATACCGATGTGTCCAAGTTGCCAAAAATATTCTGTATTATCGTAATTTATGATTTTACTACCAAAGGTTTTGAGCTTATAATTTCTAAGATAGTCTTCAAAACTGCCTTTAGGATATTCCACACGTCTGAATCCTGCAGGGATATTAACTCTAGACTTGATTGTTAAACTATCCTTGTTGATTAAACTAGGGGTTTCAATAACCGCTTTTACAGTATCATACGCTTTTTCTACTGGTTTAAAGTAAAAAGCTAAGAAAACCAAACCAATGATAAATAAGAGAAGTATTACTTTCTTCATAAGCACTAGAACGTATAAAAATTATAATTTGTTATACATGGTCAAAAATTCTATAACTTTAGCTGAATGAGAAATTGTGTATTACAAAACCTGTATTTTACAGTTTTATGTCTTTTGGTTTTAAGTTGTAAACCTGTGGAGAAGCTGCCAGATCCTTTACAAGCAGGTTGGAAGGGTAAAAAAGTGTGCGAAATTCTTGAAGAAAATAAATCCGTACGTATTTTGAAATGTACGTTTCCTCCAAATGTTGGTCACGAAAAGCATTATCATAATCCACATTTTGGTTATACCTTATCAGGTGGTAAATTCAGAATTACTGATACAACTGGTGCTCGCGAAGTTGAAGTACCTGAAGGTTATAGCTTTTCCAATGATATAAAAACAATTCACGAAGTATTAAATATTGGTAAAACCACTGCAGTTTTTTTAATAGTTGAATATAAATAAGGATTTTATTATCTTTTGTATCGAAAAAGAAAGTCCATGAATACTATAAGTAAAAGATTTGACGAGGCTTTAAAAAAACTTTATAAAGCCTTTCATAATAACACACTAAATCCTGAAGATTGTAAGCAATGTGCCGTAGGTAACATTCTAGATAATAACGATAGTTGGAAACATATGACTAATGTACATGGTTCTACAAAACTTAATTATGTCGGCTTAGTACATCAAAATTTAGGAAGACGTTTTAATGGCTATTCACCAACAGAATTACTTAAGATTGAAGCCTCATTTTTAGAAGGGTGTGGTTACCGTTTAGGTAAGACCTTTTGCCATAAACCGGATTTTTATAAAAATCAGGACATTTTATTTAATGGGTTAAGCCATGTGGTTGCGACGTTATGCGAGTTGGATGGCATTAAAAACATTATGGATTGCAGTTTTCTTTTTGATTATGAAATCAAAGATAAATTCAATCTACAAAGTGCTTAAATACCAAATACTAAATCCTATTAAAAAAGCAACCCCCAGACAGGACAGAATATGCATGCTTAAACTTGGTTTCCAGTCTTTTGGTGTGTGTTTACTACAAAGCAGTTTATAATTTATAATGGCATAGAATGGAGCGGTTACAAAAGATAGAATAGTAGCCACTTTAATGAGTAATCCCATCTCAGAAGCTAGGGCTATAAAGATAATTATTGTACCAAGGGTCAAAACTAGTATCCAATTGAGATAACCTTTTTTATAGGTTTTATTTCTAAGTATTTCTAGACTTTTGTTCATAGCTCTTGGTGAAGCATCTAACGTGGTAATGGTAGTGCTGAACATTGTGGTAAAAGCAGCAATGCCAATAAGAATTTTAGCCCAATCACCTAAACTTTTAGTATATAGTTCGATGAGTTGATTAGAAAACACATCGGCTTTGTTACTGAAACTATTTCCCGAATCGTACATTATAAAATAGCCTAAGCAGACAAAAGCGATACCCAAAAGAATGGCTCCAAAAAAGCCTACGTTGAAATCTAATAAAGCATTTTTTGGGGTAAACGAGCCTTTATCTTTTTGCTTCTCTAACGCCCAAATAGAATGCCAGACAGAAATATCCAAAGGCGCAGGCATCCAACCCATAAAGGCAATTAAAAAGGCAATTTCGATTTTGTTATTTGGTAGTACTTGATTGAAATTTACAGTTGTGTCAAATTCAGTATAAGCAAAATAAACAGCAACCAAAGTGCTAATGGTAAGTGTAATTATGATCACTTTTATAAGCTTGTCTAAGGTGTTGTATTTTCCAATTAATAGAATAAGAAGACATATAAAGAGTAATATGATTGTCCATATTTCTACACTACTTATGCTTTCAATCCCAAAATTTAAAAAGGAGATGTCACCAAAGAGCGAATTGGCCAAGCCAGCTGTTACTATAGTTACAGCTGCTTGAATTGTAAACATGGTGGCAAAAGTTAAAATGAAATAGGCTATTAAAATTGGCTTGCCCAACTTGTAATAACCATCTAACAAACTTTCACCTGTGGCTGCTGCATATCTAGGGCCAAATTGAAAAAAAGGATATTTAAACAAATGAACTAGTAGTAAAGCCCATAATAATCCTAAACCAAAATCAGCACCAGCCCTTGTAGATTGTACCAAGTGCGAAACACCAATTGCTGCACCAGCAAAGAGTAAACCGGGTCCTAATTTTTTTATGTGAGACAGCATTATGTTTTAGTAATAATGGCGGCTAGTAGCTTTTTAGCTCTCAATAGTTTTACCTTAACATTGTTAATAGGTTCATTAAGTTCTTCTGAAATTTCTTTATAGCTCAACTCTTGAAAGTATCTTAAGTTAATTACTTCTTGATAATTAGGTTTCAGCTTTTTAATATCTCTAAGTAATTTAGCAAGATTCTGTTCTGTGATGATTTTATCTTCTGGAGTTGGGGAGTCATCTATAATATCTAAATAATTATCCTCATTGTCTTTTGATGTATTCTGAATAGCCTTTTTCTGTTTTCTTACCAAATCTATATGAATGTTTTTTGAAATGGTAATGAGCCATGTTTTGAACTTATAATTTTCATCATAAGTAACAATCTTATCAAAAGCTTTAGAAAATGTCTGAATGGTAATGTCTTCAGCATCATTTTCGTTTTGTGTTCGCATAAGCTGAAAAGAATATACGTCGTTCCAGAATGTATCTAGTAAAAAATTAAACGCAATCTGGTCATTTTGTTTGGCTCTGTTAATTGCGTCTGTTATTTCCAATGTTTAGGTATAGATATAAGATTAGCAATAAAGATACTTAATTGTGTGGTAACTAAAAATAATTCTAGAAAAGGCGCAAAAGTGATGAGATTAGCATCATCTAGTTTTTTAGCGGTGAAACCAAAGCATAAAAGTTGAATTGCAAAGCGTAATACAATAAGTGCCAGCACCCATTGTATATTGTAGCCAATAATTACAAGTGTTATTCCTAAAATCCAAAATAAAAGCTGAGATATATAGAATAAAACCAAAAGGATTTTATGTTTTGTTTTATAGAATTTGGCAGTACTTACGTGTCTTCGCTTTTGCAATATCCAGTCTTTAAAGGAAGTTTTAGGTTCTGAAATGGTAAAACTTTCCTTTGTAAAACAGATTTCAGTGTTTGTACTATCTCCTACTTCATTTATAAACAAATCATCATCACCAGACTTTAGAGCCATATGACTATTAAAGCCATTGTTATTAAAAAATAATTCCTTTCTATAGGCCATATTTCTGCCAACACCCATGTATGGAAGTCCTAATTTAGCATATGAAAAGTATTGTAAGGCAGTAATAATAGTCTCAAATCTTACAAGCTTGTTTAATAGAGAAAACTTCTTTTTGGAATAAGCACCATAACCTAAAACAATAGCTTTTTGATTAGAAAATTTACTACTTATTTCGGCCAGCCATTTATTAGAGTTGGGTTTACAATCGGCATCAGTAAAAACAAGAAAATCGTTTTTAGAAGCTTTTATCCCAAGTGTTAA
Source organism: Winogradskyella sp. HB-48 (assembly GCF_049942685.1). Taxonomy (GTDB): domain Bacteria; phylum Bacteroidota; class Bacteroidia; order Flavobacteriales; family Flavobacteriaceae; genus Winogradskyella. The sequence goes on along the minus strand of NZ_CP187934.1, from coordinate 478,157 downwards.
TGCGTATTTTTTGTTTCCCCAAAAGGCTTCATTAGTTTTGACATCTACTATTTTGATATTGTTATGTAAGGCTTCAAATTCCTTCATAACTTTCAGAGTTTTATCGGTAGAGCCATCATTGATTAAAACAACTTCAAAGTTTGAATATTCTTGTTCTAGAATTGTTGGAAGATTTTTTTTAAGGTTTTTAGCTTCATTTTTTGCACAGATAATTACAGAAAGAGGTATATGCTTTTTAAGCTTGGTTTCTGTGCGGTTTATTGAAAATGAAAAAAGAAAAGCTAAATAGTAAATAGCTTGAATACTAACAATAACTATAAAAGTTATAAATAGTACTAAAGAAAAGCTCATTAAAACTTAAGAATGTTGAGGTTCGTTACAGTCTTTGAATTGATCTGGTGTTTTTCCGCAAAAACCACATGCTTCTCCTTCTTTGTTTAGCATTGGGTTTTGACTGGCACAAGTACCAGCAAATTTACCGTCTTTTTTTGCCCATATTTTTATTGCAATTCCGGCAACAGCCAAAGCTAACATTCCTAAAGTGAGGAGTAATAATTTCATTTACTTAGAATTTAGTGCAAAGATAATGCTTTTACATTTATTTGTGTAAATCTCTTATTGTGACTTAATATCTTGTTCTTGTATCTAAAAAATGTTTAAATTTATTTCTAACTAATTAATTATCAATTATGAAAAAACTATTTGCAGAATTTTTCGGAACATTTTGGCTCGTATTTGGTGGTTGTGGTAGCGCTATTTTTGCTGCTGGAATACCAGATTTAGGGATTGGATTTGTAGGCGTATCATTAGCCTTTGGTCTAACGGTTTTAACTATGGCATATGCTGTTGGGCATATATCTGGAGGTCACTTTAATCCTGCCGTGTCTCTTGGTCTTTGGGCTGGTGGTAAGTTTGAAGCTAAAGATTTACTAGGCTACATTTTAGCACAGGTTGTTGGCGCTATTGTAGCAGCATCGTCACTTTACTTAATTGTTTCAGGTAAATCTGGTTTTGAAACTGTAGGTGGTTTTGCTGCTAATGGTTATGGCGAGCTATCTCCTGATGGTTACAATATGATGTCTGCATTGGTTGTAGAAGTGGTTTTAACAGCATTTTTCTTATTGGTTATTTTAGGAAGCACTAATGCAAGAGCTCCTAAGGGTTTTGCACCAATTGCTATTGGTTTAGCCTTAACCTTAATTCATCTTATTAGTATTCCAATAACCAACACATCCGTAAATCCAGCTAGATCGTTAAGCCAAGCAATCTTTGCCGAGGGAGCATATCTGTCTCAGGTATGGTTGTTTTGGGTTGCTCCAATAGTAGGTGCTATTATTGGTGGTATAATACATAAAACATTCTTTGAAAAAGAATAGTGTTAAACGTATGAACAAAAAAAGAGGCGTAAACTGCGCCTCTTTTTTTATTATAAACGTGCAATTAGTTGTCTTTTAACGAAATTTCAGCAACCTCAGTATTGTTTTCGTTGGTTTCGTCACCGTCTCTACCAATTTTAATGCTTAGTGCTAACGCATCTTCCATGTATGGAATTTGCATTAACTTACGGTCAGATTCATCTAATATGCCTAAGTTAACCATTCTATCTTGTAACTCTGCCCATATTTGATAATGTTGATCTTCAGGTAACTCTGGTAATTTAATAACATCTATCATTGATGTTTTTTCTACAGGGTTTATATAGGCTACCGTTTTAAGGTCTTTAGCTCTATCATTGCCATTAATGATGTATTTTCTGGCATCTGGGTCGTTTAATTTATTTAATTCTATTGATAGCTCTGATAGCATGGTATTATTCTTCTTTATATCACTCCTTAGGTCGTAAATCTCATCTATTACAACATTGTTCTCGTCTAATAGGATTTGATTTTTTTGGTAAAGGAATAAAGAAAATGTAGCAAATAATACAGCAGCAGCAGTTGCCGCTATACTGTACCAAGGTGTTTTTCTATGCTGAACTAATTGAATTACTTTGGTATGATTGTTTTCATCCAAAGCTTCTAATATGTTTCCTAAAATATGATTAGGAACGTCAACAGCACCAGCTTTAGCAATTATCTCTAAATTTTTCTGAAGCTTTTCATAGGCCTGAGCTGCTTCAGGATAATTACTAATAAAAAATTCTACTTCTTTAGTTTCTTCTAAAGACGCTTCGCCCACCAAGTATTTATTTAGCAGGTTAGAATTTAAAAAGGTATGTAATTTTGTTTCCATAATTAAAGTTATTCAGGATCATAAACTTTTTTAAGTTCACGAAGTCCAATTTTTAATCTCGATTTTATGGTACCTAGCGGAATATCTAGTTCTTCACTGGCTTCCTGTTGCGTCATGCCTTGAAAAAATAGGGCATCTAACACAATTTGATACTTTTCTTCGAGTCGTCCAACTTGCTCTTTAATATCCAAAACATCTTGGTTTAAATTGCTTGATGGTAAGATATATACGTTTGAGGTATCGATTTGGATTTCTTTCTGATATCTATTATTGAAGCTACGTAATTTATCTATAGCTGTATTTCTGGCAATTCTAAATAACCAAGTAAATAGTTTGGCTTTGCTAGAATCATATTTATGGGCATTTTTCCAAACTTTTATAAAGGTTTCTTGTAAAGCATCTTGAGCAACCTCTTCGTTTATGGTTATTTTTAAAATAACACCATAGAGACTGTTAGAATAGTTTTCGTACAACAAATCTAACGCACGCTTGTCGCCTTTGTCTAATAAATCGATTATTTTCTGTTCGGTTGGTGTAACGCTCAAAATGTTAAAACCTTGGTTTTTAGATTTTTAAATGATCCAAAATGGATTTATTTACGTAAATATAGTTAAATACAGTAAAAAAGTATTTAGCATTATAAAGTTAGAATAATCATTTTTTCAGAGAGATTGGTTAATAACATATTCATAAGATTATTCTAAATTCAAAAGTCGTAATCCTCATTACGACTTTTGTTTTATATGATGTTTACTTCGGTTTCAATTGATATATCAAAAATTCTTTTAATGGTTATTTGAATTAATTGTGCTAACTTATAAATATCGCTCCCTTTGGCATTGCCATAATTAACTAAAACAAGGGCTTGTTTATTGTGTACACCATAATCATTAAATCGTTTGCCTTTAAAACCAGCTTGTTCTATAAGCCATCCAGCAGGTACTTTTACCAAATCATCAGAAACTTTATAGGATGGTACTTCTGGGAAATTGGCTTGTAGTTTTTTAAACTGATTCATTGAAATCACAGGATTCTTAAAGAAACTACCACTGTTACCAATTTCTTTTGGATCTGGTAATTTGCTTTGCCTAATGGCTATTACGGCATTAGATACATCTTTGATGGTTGGTTCTGTAATATTAAACGCTTCTAGTTGCTGTTTAATGGCGCCATAATCCGTGTGAAGAATATGATTTGATTTTGTTAGTTTGAATGTAACGCTAGTTATTATATATTCATCTTTTAGCTCTTGCTTAAAAACGGATTCTCTATAGCCAAATTTGCAATCTGATTTTGTAAAAATTCTCTTTTCTTGGTCTTTAACACTAATAGCTTCACAACTTTCAAAAACATCCTTGAGTTCTTTACCATAGGCTCCAATATTTTGGATTGGTGAAGTGCCTACATTACCAGGAATTAGTGATAAATTTTCAATACCACCATAGTTATGTTCCAAACACCATAGCACAAACTGATGCCAATTTTCACCAGCCTTGGCTTTAACAAGAACAGTGTTATTTGTTTGATTAACTACTTCAATTCCCCTTAAGCTAATATGAAGTACCAAGGCTTCAATGTCTTTGGTAAGCAACATATTGCTTCCACCACCAAGAATAAATAAAGGTTGATTTTTTTTGGTTTTTAAAACTTCGGTAAGGACAGTTTCATCAGTAATATTGCAATACGACTTTGCTTTAGCATTTAGGCCAAAGGTATTAAAAGGTTGTAGCGAAACATTATGTTCAATAACCATTAGTCTTTGTAAACTTTTAAGGCTTCTTCTAATACTTTAATAGCTATTTTGAGACTGTTTTCATTTAAAACATAAGCAATTCTAATTTGATTGCGCCCAACACCAGGTGTTGAATAAAAACCTGCTGCAGGAGCTACCATGACTGTGTTATTGTTGTATTCAAAGGATTCTAATAACCAGCGTGCAAAATCATCTGAGTTTTTAACAGGTAGTTCCGCTATACAATAAAAGGCACCGTTTGGTTTGGCTACTTTTACACCAGGAATTTTTTGTAAGCCTTCAATCAATGTGTTTCTTCGCTTTACATACTCTTCCTTAACATCATCAAAATAACTTTGAGGAGTGTCTAGAGCCGCTTCGCTGGCAATTTGTGCTAATGTTGGCGGACTTAACCTTGCTTGTGCAAATTTTAAGGCAGTTTTTATAACTTCTTTATTTTTTGAAACCAAATAACCAATACGCGCACCACACATACTGTAGCGTTTAGAAACGGAATCTATGACAATAGCGTGCTCTTCCAATCCTGGTTCCTGAAGAATTGAATAATGTTCAATGCCATCGTACACAAATTCTCTGTAAACTTCATCTGCAATCAAGAATAAATCGTGTTTTTTGACAATAGCAGCTAATTTACTAATCTCTTCTTTACAATAAAGATATCCTGTTGGGTTACCTGGATTACAAATAAGAATAGCCTTGGTTTTTGGTGTGATTAGTTTTTCGAATTCTTCAATAGGAGGTAAAGCAAAGTTATCTTCTATCTTAGAAATTACAGGAACAACTCTAACGCTTGATGCGGTTGAAAAACCATTGTAGTTGGCATAAAAAGGTTCAGGGATTATTATTTCATCATCCTCATCCATAATACTACCAAAAGCAAATAATAATGCTTCACTACCACCAGTTGTTACAATGATGTCATTGTGTGTGACATCAATATTGTTACGTAAATAGTATTTTGCGATTTTCTTTCTGTATTCTTCAGATCCTTCAGATCTTGAATACGCTAAGATATCCAATGAGTGTACTTTTACTGCATCTAAGGCAATAGTAGGGGTTTTAATATCTGGTTGTCCTATGTTTAAGTAGTATACAGTTTTTCCTTGTTTATGAGCTTCTTCAGCATATGGCACCAATTTTCTAATAGGTGACTCAGGCATATTAATACCTTTCTCAGAAATTTTAGGCATGGTAAAAAAATTAAAGTGCTAAGTTCCGAAATTTCTTAAAGTTTCTACAAAAAATAATACTGAAAATATGTAGTTAAGCAAAGATTTGTAAATTCATTAAAATCTAATCAATATTGAAAAGACTTTGCGCACATATAATTTTACTCTCATTATTCTTAAATAGTTGGCTAATAATTGGGCAAGGTGAATTTTATTTAAAAGATAAAGTAAGCCAGAAAATTAATTTTGAGTTTGCGGCTAACTTAATTATTATTCCGATTGAAATTAATGGAGTTGAATTATCTTTTGTTTTAGATACGGGTGTTAGTAAACCTATATTATTCAATTTAACAGCAAATGATTCACTCGATTTAAAAAATACAAAAACCTTCTATCTTCATGGTTTAGGTGCTGATGGAAAGATAGAAGCCATAAAGTCTAGCTACAACAGATTTAAGATTGGAGATGCAATAGGGAATAATCAAGATTTATATGTGGTTTTTGATACAGACATAAATTTCACCCCTCGATTGGGCGTAGTTGTACATGGAATTATTGGGTATGATATATTTAAAGATTTTGTTGTAGAAATTAATTACAGTTCTAAATATATAAGGTTGCATAAGCCTGAATCTTTTAAACCTAAAATATCAAAGCAATGGCAATCTATTCCGATAGAAATCCATAAAAATAAACCGTATTTAGACGCTGAAATTATCTTGGGGACTGGTTCTAAAGAAGTGAAACTGCTCATGGATACAGGAAGTAGTGATGCTTTATGGTTATTTGAAAATAGAACAAAAGATATAATGCTTAGTGATTCACTTTTTTTTACAGATTATCTTGGTAAAGGATTAAGCGGTTCGGTTTATGGAAAAAGATCTAAGGTAAAGAGTTTTCGATTAAATAATTTTACTCTAGAAAATGTGAATGTTGCGTATCCTGATTCTTTATCTATAGATGTTAGTAAAGTTTATAAAGATAGAAATGGTAGTATTGGTGGAGATGTTTTAAAACGGTTCAATTTATTTATTGATTATACCAATAAGAAATTGCATTTAAAAAAGAATCACCATTATAAAAACCCCTTTACATATAACAATAGTGGAATAGTATTAGAGTACAATGGAACTATGTTTGCAAAAGAGCAGATAAAACTGCCTAAAACCGATGGTTATAGTGTTAATGATAACTTAAGTTCTGTGAAAATTGACCTCTCAATTAGTCATAGAATGATATTGAAACCAATGTATAGAATAGTAGAATTACGCAGATCTTCTAACGCATATACATCTGGTCTTAGAGTAGGTGATATTTTATTAGGTATTAATGGAAAGGAAGTTTTTAATATGAAACTGAGCCAAATAAATGAAATCTTGTTTGGCAAAACAGGAAAACCAATAAGGCTAAAAGTTGAGCGTTATGGAGAGGTGAAAACATTTAGGTTTAAGTTAGATAATGCCTTTAAAAAGGATGAGCCCTCAAATTGAGAGCTCATAAAATTTATACATAACTGAGTTTATTGCTCAATCATACTTTTTTCTTTCTTCTCTAAAACACTTGTTTTATCAGGATCTATAACTAAACCTTTAATTTTTAGTGCAACTGTTGGAGTTTCGGCATTAGAAAAAACGGTAATAGTTTTTCTAATTGGGTTAACTCTATTAGTGTCGTATTTTACTTCAATTTCACCAGTCTCACCAGGCATTATAGGGTCTTTTGGCTTTTTTGGTACTGTACACCCACAAGTAGACTTTACATTAGAGATTACCAAAGGCGCATTTCCTGTGTTGGTAAATTCAAATGTTCTAACACCATCAGAACCTTTTTCAATCGTTCCGTAATCAATAACTGTGGTCTTAAACTCTATCTTAGCTACTTTCTTTTCCTGAGCAAAAGATCCAAAACTTATTAAACCTACAAATAGAATTGCTATTAAATTTTTCATCATTTAAATTTTTAAATTGATACTATCAAAACTACTTACTTTTTTACTCTCCTCAAAATTAATTAGATGTAATACATGCTATTTAACAAAATTTGACTTCGATATACATATTAAAACAGTCTAATAATTTTCACAAAAAAGAATTATAAGTACTTTTGTCAGTTATTTAGCAAAAACTATTCCAAAAGATGAGTATCCCTTCACAATATAATGCGTCTTCAGTAGAAAATAAGTGGTATGACTACTGGATGAAACACAACTATTTTCATTCAGAACCAGATGAAAGAGAACCATATACCATCGTAATTCCACCACCAAATGTTACTGGAGTTTTACACATGGGTCATATGTTGAATAACACGATTCAAGATGTGTTAATTCGTCGAGCACGTTTATTGGGTAAAAATGCCTGTTGGGTGCCAGGAACAGACCATGCTTCTATCGCAACGGAAGCTAAGGTTGTTGCCAAGTTAAAAGCGGAAGGTATTGATAAGAATGATTTAACTAGAGATGAATTCCTAAAACACGCTTGGGAATGGACACACGAATATGGTGGAGTTATCTTAGAACAACTTAAAAAATTAGGCTGTTCATGCGATTGGGATAGAACCAAGTTTACGATGGATGACGATATGTCAGAAGCCGTAATAAAAGTGTTTGTTGATTTGTACAATAAAGGCTTGATTTATCGCGGTTACCGAATGGTAAACTGGGACCCTGAAGCTAAGACTACCTTGTCTGATGAAGAAGTAGAGTATGTTGAAAAGCAAGGAAAGCTTTATTATGTAAAGTATAAAATAGAAGGTTCTGATGAAAACTTAACCATCGCTACAACACGTCCTGAAACTATATTAGGCGATTCAGCAATTTGTATCAATCCAGAAGATCCAAGACATCAAAATCTTAAAGGTAAAAAAGCAATTGTACCTATTTGCAACCGAGTTATTCCAATCATTGAAGATGACTACGTAGATATAGAATTTGGAACGGGTTGCTTAAAAGTAACACCTGCTCACGATGAAAATGATAAAGTGTTAGGAGACAAACATAATTTAGAAGTTATAGATATCTTCAACAAAGATGCTACGTTGAATAGTTATGGCATGCATTACGAAGGTCAAGATCGATTTGCTGTTCGTAAATCAATAGTTGCAGAATTAGAGTCTTTAGGACAGATTGAAAAGATTGAAGATTACACCAATCGTGTTGGTATATCAGAGCGTACAAAAGCGATTATCGAACCTCGATTAAGCGATCAGTGGTTCTTAAAAATGGAAGAGTTGGCAAAGCCTGCTTTAGATGCTGTTCTTACAAATGGTGAAGTAAAATTGTTTCCAAAGAAATTTGAAAACACCTATCGTCATTGGATGGAAAATATCCGTGATTGGAATATCTCTCGTCAGTTACTTTGGGGACAACAAATTCCAGCCTATTATTATGGAGACGGCAAGGAAGACTTTGTAGTTGCAGAAACACTTGAGCAAGCTGTTAATCTCGCACAAGAAAAGACTAACAACTTACAACTAACAACTAAAGACTTGCGTCAGGAAACTGACGCACTAGACACATGGTTTTCTTCTTGGTTATGGCCAATCAGTGTTTTTGATGGTATAAGAAATCCTGAAAATAAAGACATAAAGTATTACTATCCTACCAACGATTTGGTAACTGGTCCGGATATTTTATTCTTCTGGGTAGCGCGTATGATTATTGCGGGTTATGAGTATAAAGGTCAAAGACCATTTGAAAATGTTTACCTAACAGGATTGGTAAGGGATAAACAAAGAAGAAAAATGTCTAAACAATTAGGCAATTCACCAGATGCCCTAAAACTTATTGAAGAATATGGTGCTGATGGAGTAAGAGTTGGTCTGTTGTTGAGTTCTGCGGCTGGTAATGACTTAATGTTTGATGAGGATTTATGCCAGCAAGGAAAGCAGTTTGCCAATAAGATATGGAATGCCTTCAGACTAGTTAAAGGTTGGGATATTGATACATCGATTGAGCAACCAAACTCAAATAAGATTGCAGTAGAATGGTTTGAGTCTAAATTCCAAAAAGTATTGACTGAAATAGAAGATCACTTTAGCAAGTATCGTCTAAGTGACGCTCTAATGGCAATGTATAAACTTATTTATGATGATTTTTGTGGATGGTTTTTAGAAATGATAAAACCAGAATACCAAAAGCCAGTAGATATTCATACCTTAAAATCGGCAATAGAATTGTTTGAAAACAACTTAAAGATTCTTCATCCGTTTATGCCATTTTTAACCGAAGAGGTTTGGCAACTCATTCAGCAAAGAACTCCTGAAGAAGCACTCATCATATCAAAATGGCCTGAAAAAAAGGAAATTAATGAGACTTTGATTTCAGAGTTTGATTTTGCTTCTGAAGTGATTTCTGGTATAAGAAACATTAGAAAACAAAAGAATATTGCCTTTAAGGATGCTATTGGATTCTCAATTGTAAATAACGAAAATATAGCTCCTACTTTTGATGAGGTTATTGCAAAAATGGGTAATTTAAGTAGTTTCGATTATGTTAGTGAATCTGTAGATGGCGCTTTACCTTTTAGGGTAAAGTCTAACGAGTATTTTATTCCGATGGAAGGTAGTATCGATGTAGATGCCGAAATTAAAAAGCTAACTGAAGAATTAAATTATACGGAAGGGTTTTTGAAATCCGTTCAAAAGAAATTATCTAACGAGCGTTTTGTTAACAACGCTCCTGAGCAAGTTGTGGCTTCAGAGAAGAAAAAGGAAGCAGATGCTTTAGCTAAGATTGAAACTATTAAGGCTAGTTTAGAAAGTCTTAAATAGTTAAATTTTCTTAAAAATCATTAAAGACCTATAGTTGCAGAATAACAGTTTTTCTAGTGTAGGTCTTTTTTGTGAGCTATTATATAAATATTATTTATGTATAATATATAAAACATATATAAAAATATATAAAAAATGAATATCATCTTTGTGTTATAATAATAACTAAACGCAATTATGATAAAAGTATCGTTAGCTAAGGGAGATGGTATAGGTCCAGAAATCATGGACGCCACATTAAACATACTCTCTGCTGCAGGGGCAGATATAACCTTCGAAGAAATCGAAGTTGGAGAAAAAGTTTACTTATCTGGCAACTCAACAGGTATTTCTAATGAAGCATGGGAAACCATAAGAAGAAACAAAATTCTTCTAAAAGCACCAATAACGACTCCTCAAGGCGGAGGTTATAAAAGTCTAAATGTAACCATGCGTAAGACTTTAGGGCTATATTCTAATGTAAGACCGTGTCGAAGTCTACATCCATTTGTAACTACAAAACACCCAGAAATGGATGTTGTTATCATTAGAGAAAACGAAGAAGATTTATACGCAGGTATAGAGCATCAACAAACCGACGAGGTAGTACAGTGTCTTAAGTTAATAAGCCGCCCTGGTTGCGAAAAAATCGTAACCTACGCATTTGAGTACGCAAAGAAATACGGCAGAAAAAAAGTAACCTGTTTTACAAAAGATAATATTATGAAGCAGACAGATGGTTTGTTTCATCAAGTCTTCGATGAGGTTGCAGCGCGTTATCCAGAAATTGAAAATGAACATTGGATTGTAGACATAGGCTCTGCTTTATTAGCGGATTCCCCAGAAGAATTCGATGTTATTGTAATGCCAAATTTATATGGTGATGTAGTGTCAGACATAGCGGCTCAGATTACAGGTTCTGTTGGTTTAGCTGGTTCAGCAAATATAGGCCAAGAATGTGCCATGTTTGAAGCGATACATGGTTCGGCACCTGATATTGCAGGAAAAAATGTTGCCAACCCATCTGGTTTAATCAATGCAGCAGTAATGATGCTAAACCATGTAGGTCAAAATGTGGTAGCAGAGAAAATACAAAATGCATGGTTAAGAACCATAGAAGATGGTGTACACACCAACGATATTTATGATCCGATAATGAGTACTGAACGTGTTGGGACAAAAGCATTTGCAGAAGCCGTGATTTCTAATTTGGGTAATAAACCAAAACAATTACCAGAGGTTTCTTTTAAAGACAATACACCACTAATATTACCAAAATATCAAAGAAAACCGTCTCGCAATAAAAAGATAGTAGGAGTAGATCTTTTTGTAGACTGGAATGGTTATGATGCTAACATACTCGCTGAAGAACTTCAAAAGTTAAATAACGATGCTTTAGAGTTATCTATGATTACCAACAGAGGTATAAAAGTTTGGCCAAATGGGTTTGATGAAACGTTTTGTACAGATCATTGGAGATGCAGATATACTTCTAAAGAAGGAGGGAAAGAATTGTCTAAAGAAAAAGTAGTAGAGGTGTTAAACGCAGCTTTACAAAACGGCATAGATGCCATTAAAACAGAAAACTTATATACGTTTGATGGAGTAAGGGGTTACTCTTTAGGTCAAGGGCAATAAGTTGAGGTTTGTTTTACATCATGGTACACAAAACGAGTTAGTTAGATTAGTAGTATTGTTTATTAGTTGCTACCAGGATGTAAACAAAAGTTAAGGACACCAGTAATAGGTAGATGAATATTGGTAAATTTTTTCATAGGTTGTTGCGTACTAATTAAACAGCATCTGTGGATAGTTGTGCTTAAATCACAGAAAATTAAGAGTAAAAGTTAGTTAGTACTATTGTCATTTACCTTTACTAGGTGTCTTTTTTACCACTCGTTAATCTTGTTGCTGTCAAGCTTAATAAAAATAAACAACAAGATAGTAAATCCCCAAAGCCCTGAACCACCGTAACTAAAAAAAGGAAGAGGAATACCAACAGTAGGTATTAAGCCCATAACCATACCAATATTTATGGTAAAGTGGATAAATAAAATCGAAGCAACACCATAGCCATATACACGACTAAACTGTGATTTTTGAGCTTCGGCTAAGTACAAAACTCTAACAATAAGAAAAACAAATAAAAATACAACTGCACTACTACCAAGAAAACCCCATTCTTCGCCTACAGTACTAAAAATATAATCTGTTTCCTGTTCTGGAACAAACTTTCCTGTTGTTCTCGTGCCTTCTAGAAACCCTTTTCCAGTTAACCCACCTGAGCTTATAGCTTCTTCTGATTGAATAAGATTATAGGCTTCGGCTTTACGCATTCTTTCTAGTTTTACTGGATCTTTTTCTAATCGCAACCAAAGGCTAATTCTATTCTGCTGGTGTGTCTTTAGTCCATGGTCGTAAAATAGTTTTACTCCGTAGGCATAACCTATAGCTATAAATAGCACAAGCACATATTGAAGTTTTGAAGCACGCTTCTTTTTTCTAACAAAAAAGCGTATTGTTAGAGCTAGTGCCGTAACGATTGCTGTAATGGTTATGCCAAATTTTAAGGAAAGCACAGCTAAAATAATAAGTGAAAGAGCCACAATTAAATAAACTTGTTGTAATCCTTCCCTGTAGAATACAAAGAAAAAGGCTAAATATACTATTGTGCTTCCTGCATCATTTTGTAGTAGTATTAATATGGCAGGTATGAATATGATTGCGGCAACACGAATTTGATCTTTTAATGTCTTCATATTGGTCTGCAAATCGCTTATGTATTTTGCCACTGCTAAAGCCGTTGCAAATTTTGCAAACTCACTTGGTTGGATTGTCATGCTACCAATACCATACCATGAGCGTGCTCCATTAACATCTTTCCCAAAAACAAATAAACCTATTAATGATAAAATGGCAACCAAGTAGATGATACTAGAAAAACGTTCATAAAACTTAGCTTCAAGAGATAAAATTAGAATAATGATTACAAAAGTTAAGCCAATGAAGACAAGCTGTTTACCATAAAGTTCAGACATATTAAGATAGCTTGTGACTTCGCCATCATGAGATGCCGATAAAATATTGACGTAACCAAATCCTACTAATAAAAGGAAAAGTATAATGGTAATCCAATCGAACTTAAAACGTCTTTGATTTTCTCTTAGCATTAATTATTGTTTTAATTTCAATCTTCTTCGGGTTTTATGGCATAATTATCTATAACTTGAAGTGTTGTCTCACCATTAATTTTAAATGGTTCACCAGATTGCGGTTTAGCATATTCGTCTTCAAGACTATGGGTTAGAATCCAGCTTTCTAAATCTGTTCTTGTAATCTGTCCTTTAATGTATTTTTCTATCATTAAACTTGCCATACGTCCTGCGAAACGGCTTCCCCAATATCCATTTTCAACAAAAACAGCTATGGCTATTTTAGGGTTGTCTTTAGGTGCAAAAGCTACAAAAATAGAATGATCGGTTAGCTGTGTTTTTTTGCCATCAATAATAGCAAAGTTTTCTGCTGTACCTGTTTTTCCGCAAATTTCAATACCTTCCACTCTTAGAGATTTTGCGGTACCGTCATTATATACATCAAACATGCCTTGTATTACAGGCTCAAAATGTTTTCTGTCAATAGTAGTGTATTTTGGTGTGGTGAATTTTGATGGAATAGTATCACCTTCAATATTTTTTATAATATGTGGTGTGTAATAATATCCACGATTTCCTATAGCAGCTGCCATGTTAGCCAATTGAATAGGCGTAGCTTCAACCTCACCTTGACCAATAGCATTAGAAACAATATAAGTTGAGCCCCAACGATTATCACCATAGGCTTTATCGTAATAATCTCCATCTGGAATTCTTCCGGGACGACCAACGGATAAATCATTATTAAGAAAACCTCCTAAACCAAAACTTCTTGCATGATTGGCCCATTTGTTCATACCATCACCGGGATCATCATATTTATCGATAATACGTCTGTAGACATTTATAAAATAAGCGTTGCACGATTGTGCAATACCCATATTCATATCAACTGGGCTTCTGTGGTGATGACAGCCAGTTAAACGCCTACCACCATAGTAGTATCCCATTCTACAGGTAAAGGTATCATGCTCGTCTACGACACCCTCTTGTAAACCTATTAATGCATTCATAACCTTAAAAGGTGATCCAGGAGGATATTGTGCTAACAAACCTCTATCAAATAATGGTTTTGCAATAGTATCGTAATGTAATTTGCTGTAGTTTTCAGAACGATTTCTACCAACTAGAATATTTGGGTTATAACTAGGGCCAGTAACCATAGCTAATATTTCACCACTACTAGGTTCAATTGCAACAATACCACCACGTTTGTGTTTCATTAAAAGTTCGCCATAAGCTTGTAATTCTGAATCTATAGTAATGGTGATATCCTTACCAGGAACAGGTAGTGTATCTAGTGCTCCTTCTTTAAAAGGACCAATATTTTTATTGAATCTATCCTTTTGAATAAATCTTATTCCTTTTGTACCTCTAAGAATTTCTTCATAAGATTGTTCAACACCTTGCTTGCCAATCAAATCTCCTAGTTTGTAGTAAGGTTGTTTTTCAATAATACTTCTATTAACCTCACCTATATCACCCAAAACATTAGCACCAATATTGGTTTGGTAGGATCTTAAAGAACGTTTTTGAATGTAAAAGCCAACATATTTTCTCATTTTTTCCTGTAGTACAGCATAATCAGACTTAGATAGCTGAGGAACAAATGGAGATGGTAATCTTGGAGAATAATTTTTGGCGCGTTGTAACTTTTTATCATAATCCTCTTTTGTAATCTTTAACAGATTACAAAACTCAATGAGCTCTAATGAGTCCATAGGCTCTACCTCTCTAGGAATAACCATGACATCATATGAAGGTTGATTGGCAACAAGTAACTTGCCATTTCTATCATATACGTAGCCACGTTTTGGGTAGGTGTACTCCTTGTTTATGGCTGTATCTTCAAAAATATCATACTCATAACCTCCATAGACTTGTAGATAGAACAGACGTGCTATAAAAACAAGACCAACAAGTATAACAGTAGTTAAGAGTAAAAGTTTTCTCATTTTTTGTTTCGACTAAATAGAATTATAATCAGGACACAAAGTATTATGGTAAAAATACTAGAGAATAACGTTTTTTTCAAGATTAAAAGTATGCTAGATATATTAAAAACTTCTAGTGAAAATAGAATAAGGTGATGTATTAAAGTCCCTAAAGTGATGTATGTAATTAGACTACCCAATTCTGTATTACTAAATTTGATACTTTGATGCTCATATAGCATACCAAAGGAGGTTTTTAAAAATACAGGTCTTGCATAAGCTAACACTACCGAAGCTGCAGCATGAACACCCCCAGAATCTAAAAACATATCCACCAACATGCCTAATAAGAAACTTGTAACAAGTAAAATCAATCGCTCTTCTCTAATTGGAAATAGAAATATGAAAACGATATAAATATAAGGGTTAATGTATCCCAAAAAATTTATGTGACTACATACAATAACCTGTACTAGAAGCAATAGGATAAAACGAATACTATTTATACCAAGAGCACTATTCATTACTATCGCTTTGTAAGTTTAGAATTTCATTTCTGTCTCGGTTTTCTAGAATGTAAATTGTTCCGATATTTGTCATATCGTTGAACAATTTTACCTGTATAGCGTATGTATCTCCACTGATATCAGTTTCAAAACTCTCAATACTTCCTATATTGATTCCTTTTGGAAAAATTGAAGATTGCCCACCTGTAACAATAGTGTCTCCAGCTTTAACAGGTGCAAATTTAGATACATCGATAAGTTGAACAAACTCAGGCGTCTTACCATTCCATATAAGTGAGCCAATATGATTCGAGTTTTTTAGTTGAGCATTTATTTTACTTCTCTTGCTTAGTATTGAGAGTACGGTTGCATAGTTTTTTGACGTATTATCAATGATACCAACAATTCCTTTAGATGATATAACACCAAAGTCTTGTTTAATGCTATCGTTTTTCCCTTTATTTATGGTTAGGTAATTATTTGTTAAAGAATAACTATTTTTATAAACCTCTGCTGTTGTTATTCTGTAGTTTTCTTTTGAAATTGAAGTGTCTGTAACCACACTATTTTCAAGGTTAACAGCATTTAGAAGTTGTTCCCTTAAGCGCTTATTCTCTTCAGCAAGAATTTCATTTTCTTGTTCTAAATCGAAATACTTATCAATTGAATTTACAGTGCCATAGATGCCACCAGACAAAGCATTTGCGGAATTTATAAATTTACTTCTGTGATAAGAGTGTGATTGAATAGTAAGCGCTAAACCAACACTAAAAAGGAATAAAAACAACAGAAAGGTTTTGTTTCTAATAACAAAATTGATGATTTGTTGCATTTATTAGCCTTTTATTTTATCAATACGCTTTTATATTTTGGTAAGTTTTTAAGTACAATGCCTGTACCTCTTACTACTGCTCTTAAAGGATCTTCCGCAATATAAACTGGCAAATCTGTTTTTTGAGATAAACGCTTGTCTAATCCACGTAACATAGATCCACCACCAGCTAGATAAATACCTGTGTTATAGATGTCGGCTGCTAATTCTGGTGGAGTTTGAGATAAGGTTTCCATCACAGAATCTTCGATTCTTAAGATAGATTTATCTAATGCTTTGGCAATTTCTCTATATGAAATTTGAACTTGCTTAGGCTTACCAGTTAGTAAGTCACGTCCTTGAACACTCATATCTTCTGGCGGTAATTCTAAATCTTCAGTTGCAGCACCAATCTGTATTTTTATTTTTTCAGCAGTTCTGTCACCAACATATAAGTTGTGTTGTGTACGCATGTAGTAAATGATATCGTTAGTGAAAACATCACCAGCAACTTTAACGGATTTGTCACAAACAATACCTCCAAGCGCTATAACTGCAATTTCGGTAGTACCACCACCTATATCTACAATCATATTTCCTTTAGGCTGCATAATATCTACACCAATACCGATAGCAGCAGCCATTGGCTCGTGAATAAGATAAACCTCTTTACCATTAACACGCTCACAAGATTCTTTTACAGCTCGCATTTCAACCTCAGTAATGCCTGAAGGAATACAAACCACCATCCTTAATGCAGGGTTAAAAAACTTTTTCTTTAGAGCAGGTATGTTCTTTATAAACATACTTATCATCTGCTCAGAGGCATCAAAATCTGCAATCACACCATCTTTCAATGGTCTAATGGTTTTGATGTTCTCGTGCGTTTTACCTTGCATCATGTTAGCTTCTTTGCCAACAGCAATTATTTTATTACTAATACGGTCTCTTGCAACAATAGAAGGGTTGTCCACAACAACCTTGTCATTGTGTATGATTAGTGTGTTTGCGGTTCCTAAATCTATGGCTATTTCTTCCGTTAGGAAATCAAAAAATCCCATGTGCGTTTATAATATTATTTGGGTTATTCTCGTCAAAGTTAATGACTATGCGTAAATGTAATAAATTATACGTTATTTCTGCGATTATAGATGTTTTTCTAAATATATTTTTTAATGCTTAAAATGACGTGTACCCGTAAAGACCATAGCTACATCATTTTCATTACAATAATTGATACTTAATTCGTCTTTTATAGAACCACCAGGCTGTATTACAGCTTTTATGCCTGCTTTGTCAGCAATCTCTACACAATCAGGAAAAGGAAAGAATGCATCACTTGCCATTACAGCCCCTTCTAAATCAAAGTTAAAAGACTTTGCTTTGTGTATGGCTTGGTTTAAGGCATCTACACGACTTGTTTGTCCTGTCCCACTTGCACAAAGTTGTTTGTTTTTAGCTAATACAATAGTATTGGATTTTGTGTGTTTGCATAATTTTGAAGCAAAGATTAAATCCTCAATTTCTTGTTGGGTAGGTGCTGTTTTAGTTACGGTTTTTAAATCTTCAATGGAATCCGTTTTATTGTCTTTGTCTTGAACCAATATACCATTTAGACAAGTTCTTACGGTAGTTTTAGGAAGTTCTATGTCATTCAGCACTAAAAGAATTCTATTTTTCTTTCCTTTTAAGATTTCTAATGCTTCATCACTAAATGAAGGTGCAATTACAACCTCACAGAATAAATTATGAATTTCTTCAGCAGTAACTTTGTCAATATCATAATTACTAATTAAAATACCGCCAAAAGCAGAAACAGGATCACCAGCCAGAGCATCTACATAAGCTTGGTGAATTGTGTCTCTTTGAGCAAAACCACATGCATTATTGTGTTTTAAAATGGCGAAAGTTGGGTCTTCTCCTTTAAACTCTAAAATTAAATTTACAGCAGCATCAACATCTAACAAGTTGTTATAGCTCAATTCTTTACCGTGAAGTTTGGTAAACATAGCATCAAAATCACCGAAGAAAAATCCTTTTTGGTGTGGGTTTTCTCCATAGCGTAGTACCTTACCTTTTGTTTCACTAATTTTTAAAGCAGCCTCTTCATGATTTTTATTAAAATAGTTGAAGATTGCAGTATCGTAATGCGATGAAACATTGAAAGCTTTAGCAGCAAAACGTTTACGATCTTCTTCCGAAGTTTCGCCATTTTTAGTTTCAAGTAGTTCTAAAAATTCAGCATAATCATCTACTGAAGATACACAAGTTACATCTGCGTAGTTTTTTGCAGCCGCTCTTATGAGTGAAATACCTCCGATATCAATTTTTTCAATAATGTCTTGATTGTTAGCACCAGAAGCAACAGTTTTTTCAAAAGGATATAAATCAACAATAACCAAATCTATTTGCGGAATTTCAAATTCTGCCAGTTCGGCAACATCACCTTCATGGTTTTGACGATTTAAAATGCCACCGAAAACTTTTGGATGTAAGGTTTTAACACGACCACCTAAAATTGAAGGGTAAGATGTAACATCTTCTACAGGTACAACGTTAATGCCCAAATCTTTGATGAATTTTTCTGTTCCGCCAGTAGAATAAATGGTAACGTTAAGGTCGTTTAGTTTTTTTACGATTGGTTCTAATCCATCTTTACTAAATACCGAAATTAACGCTGAGGATATGGTTTTGTTGCTCATAATGTTGTGTTGTGATTTTGATGCTGCAAAAATAAAATAAACAATACGATTATCTTTGTGGTTATATGAGTTTCTTTAAGTTTTTTGTAACAATAAATTGTTGAAAACGTCCTATCTTTAAATTGTTTTAAAACAACCAACATATGCTTGTCTATTTAAGAGTATTTAAAGAGAGCTTCTCGTTTGCATTGAACGCGCTCAGAAATAATAAGTTACGTACTTTTTTATCACTTTTAGGCGTTACTGTTGGTATCTTCTCCATTATTGCCGTTTTAGCCGCTGTAGATTCGTTAGACAAAAATATCAAGGAAAACCTGTCAGGTTTAGATAAAAACACCATGTACCTTACCAAATATTCCTTTGGTCCTACTGAAGTGCCAAGATGGAAACGTGATAATTTTCCTCAAACTGAGTATGATGATTATGAATTTGTGAGGCGTAATGTGCCAGATATTGAAGAGTCGGCATATGTTATTTTTGGTGGAACAGAAACTATTAGATATCAAGCAGAGACAATCACAAATGTGGAAGTAACACCAATATCCCATGGTATTTATGCAATAGAAGATTTAAAAATAGATAAAGGTAGGTTTTATTCAGAATTAGAATCTGATACTGGCGCCTCAGTAATTGTTATAGGTTCTGAATTGGCTGAAAACTTATTTGATCAGTCTAATCCTATCGGTAAGGTTGTTCGTGTTTACGGTAGAAAATTAACTGTCATTGGTGTATTAAAAAAATATGGATCTGGTTTAGGAGACTCACCTGATGGAAAGGCCTACGTTCCAGCAAATTTTGTTAGACAATTTAGAAACGGAGGAGTGGATGGTTTACCAGGCGCTATAGTTATAAAACCTAAATCGGGTGTAGATATGGGCGCTTTTGAAAGTGTTTTAAAACAAAAGTTTAGAGCCTACAGAGGACTTAAAGCTGATGAAGATGACGACTTTTTTATTAATAAGTTATCTGGTTTAGTATCTTTTGTAGACGCTATTATTGGAACACTTAACCTTGTTGGTTGGGTAATAAGTGGATTTTCACTTTTAGTTGGCGGTTTCGGTATTGCCAATATTATGTTTGTGAGTGTAAAAGAGCGTACTAATCTTATTGGTATTCAGAAATCATTAGGAGCTAAGAATCGTTTTATCTTATTCCAGTTTTTGTTTGAAGCTGTAATTTTAGCGGTTGTAGGTGGCTTAATTGGTCTTTTCTTCGTTTACATTACGTCATTGATAATGAACGGTGTAGTAGGTGAGGACTTTAAGTTTGTGCTCTCTTTCGGCAATATGTTCCTTGGTTTTGCACTTTCTACATTTATAGGATTGATATCTGGCGTAATACCGGCAATTTCAGCATCTCGACTAGATCCTGTTGAGGCTATTAGAACTGGGATGTAGTATTTTAGTTAGTTGTTAGTAGTATTCATTAAAGTAAACTTGCAACTTCCGCACAAACAAATTCTAAAAAACGTTCATCAGCTTCGGTAAAAGGATCTGGGGTGTTGGAATCTATATCTATTTGTCCAATGTTTTCGCCATTTACAAAAATTGGGATTACAATTTCTGCCTTTACTGTGATGCTACAGGCAATGTAATTGTCTTGTGCGGAGACATCCGGCACTACAAAGTTTTTGTTACTCACGGCTACTTGTCCACAAATCCCTTTTCCGAATGGAATAATTGTATGGTCTGTTGGTTCTCCAACGTATGGCCCAAGTTTTAACTCGTTTTTATCACCGTTTTTAAAATAGAAACCAACCCAATTGTAATAGGTTACATTAGCTTCAAGAAGTTCACAAATTTTTAAAAGACGCTCGTCTATTGTATTATCTGTATTAGATACAATCGATTTTATTTCGGGTTTTAAGATTTCAAAAGTCATGAGTTGCAAATTTTTGGTAAAAATATCTAAAAGGTTGAATTTTAAATTAGGGTTTTCATAAATTTAACAGCACACTAACAACAAATTTTATTTGAGAGAACTCTTAACAAAATACAAACTCGTTATAAGGTTCATTATCACTTTTTTAATGGTTTACGGTGTGTTGACCATTGGTTACAATGTGTATTTAAAACTATCCGATGGTTCTAAATACTATCCAGATTATATGACCAACTTGGTAGCTAGACAAACAAATTCCTTGCTGAATAGTGTTGGTTATGAGGCTAAAGTTATACCACATCCCAACGAACCTTCTATGAAGGTGATTATTAACGGAAAATTTGTAGCTAGAGTAATAGAAGGTTGTAATGCAGTGAGTATTATTATTTTGTTTCTATCGTTTATTGTTGCTTTTGCAGGGAAGACCAAAACAACATTTTTTTATTGTTTTGCTGGTAGTGTAATTATTTATGCCTTTAACCTAATACGAATTGTTATTTTATCGGCAGGCTTGTACCATTATCCTTGGCGGAAAGAGGTCTTACATAATGTTATTTTTCCATTGTTGATTTACGGGACTGTGTTTTTGCTTTGGATGTTTTGGGTCAATCGATTTTCTAAAAGGGTAAAAGCAAATGCCTAAACTTACGCGATACATATTAGCTGTTCTATTATTGCTTGTCTTGGTGGCAATTAGAGGTTTTGAGGATGATTTATTCTATGATCCATATCTCACCTTTTTTGAAAATGACTATCTCTATATGGATAATCCAAGACGAGAAGTTGCTAAGCTGGTATTTTTTACTAGTCTAAGATATTTACTCAATACTTTAGCATCATTAGGAATCCTTTACTTCATTTTTAATGATAAAGTGATGATAAAATTTTCGGTTTTGTTGTATGCTATTGCTTATGTACTATTGCTGATTCCTTTTATATATTTTGTTATCAACCCAAGGCAAGAAGACTACTATTTATTCTTCAATATAAGACGATTTCTAATTCAACCAATAGGTTTAATTCTACTATTACCAGCATTCTATTATTATAAGCTTAATCGTTAAGGATTTTATAAAATCAATTCTGTTTGTGTCAATTTTGTAACTTTGCAACGTGAAATCTTCATTTTTTAATAGAACCATTGCTGTAGTACTATCTTTTTTAGTGCTATTTTCTACGCTTTCTTTGGCTATAGAAAAACATTTCTGTGGAGATACCTTAGTAGACGTTGCTATTTTTACCAAAGCAAAAAAATGTGGTGAGGAGATGCAAGGTATGAATCAGTCAGAAATCACAAAAAAGTCTTGTTGTAAAGATGAAACACAAATCATCAAAGGGCAGGATGAATTAAAAACAAATTCATTTGATGATTTACCAAGCATACAGAAGCAAATACTTGTTGCTTTTCAGTTTAGTTATATCAACCTGTTTGAAAGTTTACCTAAGGAAACAATACCAAACAGAGATTATTCACCCCCCGAAATAGTGAAAGACATACACGTTTTGGACGAAACTTACCTTATTTAGATGATTTAAAATTTTCAAGATTTTGTATTCTCTGAGAATACTAACTAAAGATAATTTTAAATTAAATAAATCATGATACATAAATATAATGTTACAGGAATGACCTGTAACGGTTGCAAGGCTTCAGTTGAAAAGTCTTTGTCTGAATTACAAGATGTTGAGAGTGTTGAGGTTGATCTTAATAACAATACTGCAACTATAACAATGAAAAAGCATATTGGAGAAGATACACTTCAAAATGCCTTATCTGATAAATACACGATTTCAGAACAAAAATCTAAAAATGTTTTTAGTTCTACTCAAGTTGTTGAAGAGGAAAAAAGTGAACTAAAACAGTTGTTTCCACTTTTTTTAATTTTTGGTTATATATTGATAGCCTCGACACTTTTGAACTTAAAACCATGGAATATTAATGGTCTTATGCTAGATTTTATGGGCCTATTTTATATTGTTTTTAGCTTTTTCAAACTTTTGGATCTTAAGGGTTTTCCTGAAAGTTTTAGAATGTATGATCCTTTGGCAAAAGTTTTTCCCGCTTATGGTTGGATATATCCATTTATTGAGGTTGCACTAGGCTTAATGTTTCTTATGCGCTTTCAAATAGATATTGCTCTGATAGTTACTTTGGTGATTTTAGGTATTACAACTTTTGGTGTCACCAAAACGTTGTTGGATAAAAAAGCCATTCAATGTGCTTGTTTGGGTACAGCCTTAAAATTGCCTATGACCAAAGCGACCTTTATTGAAAACGCTATAATGATAGTTATGGCCATTTTTATGATTATTAAAACTTTTGGTGTATGAAAAAGTTCATAATTATAATATTGCTTTTACCTTTTATAGCATTTTCGCAAGACCAGTTAGAAGGTATGGTTTTAGAAACAAGTACAGGCAATGAAATGCCACTGCCAGGTGCCAACGTGTATTGGCTTGGCTCGTCAATAGGAACCATAACAAACGATGATGGTAAATTTTCTTTGCCATATAAATTCTCTTTTAATAAGTTGGTTATTAGTTATGTTGGTTTTAAAACAGATACTTTAATCGTAAACCAAAACAAGTATATTAAACATGTACTTCAAGCATCAGATGAGTTAGATGCGGTCACTGTTACAGCAAGAAAACAAGCTACTTCAAAATCGTTTTTAAAGGCTACAAATACTATAACGGTAAGTGCTGACGAGTTGTTAAAGGCAGCTTGTTGTAATTTGTCGGAGAGTTTTGAAACCAACCCATCAATAGATGTAAATTTTTCTGATGCTATCTCTGGAACAAGACAAATAAAAATGTTAGGACTTACAAGTCCTTATATTTTAATAGCCACCGAAAACATTCCTGCCATTCGAGGAGCATCCCAAGCTTATGGTCTGAGTTTTATTCCTGGAACTTGGGTAGAAAGCATACAGATTACTAAAGGTGCAGGTAGCGTAGTAAACGGCTTTGAAAGCATTGCAGGCCAAATAAACACGGAATTGGTTAAGCCTACTACGGACGATAGGTTATTTGTAAATGCCTTTGCTGGTCTTAATGGTAGATATGAGCTCAATACTCATATCAATCAAAAAGTATCAGATAAGTGGAGTACAGGTTTGTATGTTCATGGTAATTTAAGAGATCAAAAATTTGATAATAACGATGACTTTTTTCTAGATGTGCCATTAAAGCAACAAATTAATGTAATGAACCGTTGGCAGTATACTAATGGAGAAAAAGGTTTAGTAAGTTTTATCAACTTAAGATACCTTAATGACAATACACAGTCAGGACAAATAGATTTTGACCCTAATAGAGACAAGGGCACAACTAACTTTTGGGGAAGTGAAATTGATACTGAGCGTTTTGAAGTAACTACCAAACTAGGCTATGTAAATCCTGAAATTCCCTATCAGAGTTTAGGTGTACAGACTGCTTATAGTTATCATAAGCAAGATTCTTATTACGGATTGAATGACTATGATATTACACATAATAGCTTCTATTCTAACCTGGTATACAATAGTATTATTTCGGATTCGCGCCATAAGATAAAAACAGGTCTAAGTTTTACTTATGACCATTATGATGAATTGGTAAATGTTCAAACTTATGAACGTGTAGAAAATTCTTTTGGAGGCTTTTTTGAATACTCATATGATAACTTAGATAAGCTGACAATGACAGCAGGTGTTAGGGCAGATCAACACAATAGATTGGGCTTTTTCATCACCCCAAGACTTCATGTGCGCTATACACCTTGGGAAAAATCAGCCTTCAGATTTTCTGTAGGAAGAGGAAAACGAAGTGCCAATATTTTTGCTGAAAATCAAAATATGTTTGCGAGCTCTAGACAAATCAATATTTTAAATTCAACAGGAAAGATTTATGGTTTAGATCCAGAAATTGCCTGGAATTATGGTGTGAGTTACCTTCAAGGATTTAATCTTTTTGATAGAAAGGCTGACGTAACGTTTGATTTTTACAGAACAGATTTCCAAAATCAGGTAGTTGTCGATTGGGAAAATCCTTTTCAAGTCAATTTTTACAATCTTGAAGGAAATAGCTATGCTAATAGTTTCCAATTTGAATTTAACTATAATCTCTTTGAAAATTTTGATTTGCGTACTGCTTATAAATTCTATGATGTCAAAACCGACTATAACTCTGGTAAATTAGAAAAACCATTAGTACCTAAACATCGTTTATTTGCTAACGCAGCTTACGAAACAGATGAGAAAGATAATGGAGCACAATGGAAGTTTGACGCAACATACAATTGGTTAGACTCTCAACGCTTTCCTAGCACAACGTTAAGTGATTTAGAATATCAATTAGATGAATATTCGCCAACCGTAGGAACATTAAACCTACAGGTTACAAAAGTCTTTTCTCCTAAGTTTGAAGTATATTTAGGAGGTGAAAATGTAACTAACGTAAGGCAAAATAATCCAATAGTCAGTGCAGACAATCCATTTGGTTCAAATTTTGATACTAACTTTGTATATGGTCCAATATTTGGAAGTATGTACTATGCAG
Organism: Winogradskyella sp. HB-48; assembly: GCF_049942685.1. Taxonomy (GTDB): domain Bacteria; phylum Bacteroidota; class Bacteroidia; order Flavobacteriales; family Flavobacteriaceae; genus Winogradskyella. The sequence continues at coordinate 452,729 of NZ_CP187934.1, read as the reverse complement.
GATTACGATTTAGAATAAAATAAACTGTCATTCCTGCGTCCGCGTGCCGCTGAAGCTTTAGCGGAGGCGCAAGGCAGGAATCCACATGAAAAATAAATAATTAGATTCTGAAACAAGTTCAGAATGACTAAAACAACAATAAAATGAAAAAAGTAACTTTAATTTTAGCATTATTAGTAACCACATTAACATTTGCACAAAATAAGAATGCCAAAGCTTCAATGGAAGTAGATGGTGTTTGTGGTATGTGTAAAGAGCGCATAGAAAAAGCAGCGATAAAAACCAAAGGTGTAAAGTCTGCGGTTTGGAGTATTGAGACACATGAATTGAAATTAATCTATGATGAAAACAAAACGAATCTTGAAACTATTTCGAAAAACATAGCTGCTGTTGGACATGATACCAAGGAAGTAAAAGCAACAGATGAAGCTTACGATGCTGTTCACCCTTGCTGTAGATATCGTGATAAGGAAGTGGTTAAAGACCATGATGGAGAAAAGAAAAAAGGATAATAAAAATTAAGAAAAAAGCCTGAATACATCTTCAGGTTTTTTTGTGCCTATAATTTGACTATTTTAAAATTTTCATCGAACTTGGTTAACGTATAATTGAAAAGCTTAAAATGAGAGACCTAAGCTATGTATTCCTGTTTTTAGCATTAATTGCTGAGGTTTTAGGAACAATAGGTGGATTTGGGTCGTCTGTTTTCTTTGTTCCAATCGCAAACTTTTATTTCGATTTTGAATCGGTTTTAGGTCTTACTGCTATTTACCATCTATCGAGTAACTTGAGTAAAATAGTTTTGTTTAAAAAAGGACTAGACAAAAAATTACTCATCAATATTGGAATACCCTCTGTACTATTTGTAGTTATAGGTGGATTACTAACAAAAGTTTTTAATAGTAATTACCTAGAGTTGTTACTTGGTATATTCTTAGTTGTATTGGCAATTGTGTTTTTAATAAAAAAGGATTTAATAATAAGTCCTAATAAAAGAAACGCCTTAATTGGTGGTGGCTTATCAGGGTTTTCAGCTGGACTTTTAGGAACAGGTGGTGCAATTAGAGGCTTAACTATGGCAGCTTTTAACTTAGAAAAAAGTGCCTTTATTGCAACATCAGCTTTTATAGACTTTTTAATTGATTTCTCAAGGACGTTTGTATATTACTATAATGGGTTTATCCATAATCATGATTTAATTTATATACCTTTTTTAATAGTAATTGGTTTTGTTGGTACTGCAATTGGAAAAAAGATACTAAATTATATTCCTCAAGATAAGTTTAAGAAGATTTCATTGGGTCTAATTTTGTTAATTGGATTAATCACTTTGATTAATGTTGTAATTAAGTAAAGAAAAAACAAAAGCCTTTGATGAAAATCAAGGGCTTTTGTTTTGTTGTTCAAACTCTACTTAACTATCAGTGCCAGTGAGTTCATTGCTTGTCCGTGCTACGGACTTGGTAATTGAGCGTGGCCGAAATTACATCATGCCTGGCATTCCGCCTCCACCCATTGGTGGCATTCCAGAAGATTCTTCTTTAATGTCAACTAAAGCGCACTCAGTAGTTAAGATCATACCAGCAACAGATGCGGCATTTTCTAATGCTATACGAGTTACTTTTTTAGGGTCTATAATACCAGCTTTAAGCATGTCTACATACTCTTCAGATTTAGCATCGTAACCAAAGTCTTTCTTTCCTTCTAAAACTTTATTTATAACTACTGATCCTTCGCCACCAGCATTTTCAACAATAGTTCTCAGTGGTGATTCAATCGCTTTGTTCACGATTTGTACACCTGTAGTTTCGTCTAGGTTGTCTGTAGTGATTTTTTCTAAAGTCTTTTTAGCTCTAACTAAAGCAACTCCACCACCAGCAACAATGCCTTCTTCTACAGCAGCACGTGTGGCATGTAACGCATCATCAACTCTATCTTTCTTTTCTTTCATCTCAACTTCAGAAGCAGCACCAACATAAAGTACAGCAACGCCACCAGCTAATTTGGCTAAACGTTCTTGTAGTTTTTCTTTATCATAATCAGATGTTGTAGTTTCTATTTGAGCTTTAATTTGGTTAACTCTTGCTTTGATATCTGATGCTTTACCAGAACCATTTACAATTGTTGTATTGTCCTTATCTATTGTAACAGTTTCAGCAGTACCTAACATTGATAAGTCAGCGTTTTCAAGAGAGAAACCTCTTTCTTCAGAAATAACTGTACCTCCAGTTAAGATTGCGATATCTTCTAACATAGCTTTACGTCTGTCACCAAAACCTGGGGCTTTTACAGCAGCAATTTTTAAACCACCGCGTAGTTTGTTAACTACTAAGGTAGCTAAGGCTTGTCCTTCCACATCTTCTGCGATGATTAATAAAGGACGACCAGATTGTGCTACAGGCTCTAAAATCGGAAGAATTTCCTGTAAGTTAGAAATCTTCTTGTCAAATAATAAAATGTATGGATTGTCTAAGTCTGCTATCATTTTGTCGGCATCAGTAACAAAGTATGGAGATAAATAACCTCTGTCGAACTGCATACCTTCAACAACATCTACATATGTGTCAGTTCCTTTAGCTTCTTCAACTGTAATAACACCTTCTTTACCAACTTTACCAAAAGCTTCTGCAATAAGTTCTCCTATTGTGTCATCATTGTTAGCAGAAATAGAAGCTACTTGTTTTATTTTATCAGAATCGCTCCCTACTTTTTTGGCTTGTTTTTCTAAGTCAGCTGTAATTGCCTCCACAGCTTTGTCAATACCACGCTTTAAGTCCATTGGGTTAGCACCAGCTGCAACATTTTTTAAGCCTTCTTTTACAATTGCTTGTGCTAAAACTGTTGCAGTTGTTGTACCATCACCTGCTAAGTCGTTAGTTTTAGAAGCGACTTCTTTTACCATTTGAGCTCCCATGTTTTCAAGCTCGTCTTCAAGCTCAATTTCTTTAGCTACTGAAACACCATCTTTAGTTACCTGAGGTGCACCAAACGATTTGCCAATAATTACATTACGTCCTTTAGGACCTAATGTTACCTTTACTGCATTTGCTAAAGCATCGACACCGCGTTTTAGTCCGTCGCGTGCTTCAATATCGAATTTTATATCTTTTGCCATTTTATTTTATTTTTTTGCTTTCCTGCGAATGCAAGAATCTTATTAATGTTAGTTTTGTTTGAAATAGATTCCGTAAGATGTACGGAATGACAGAATAGATTAAACAATTGCTAATATGTCGCTTTCGCGCATTATTAAATAGTCTTTACCTTCTAACTTTAATTCAGTGCCACCATATTTTCCGTATAAAACAGTATCACCAACTTTAACAGTTAAAGGTTCGTCTTTCTTGCCATTGCCAACTGCAACAACAGTTCCTTTTTGCGGTTTTTCTTTTGCATTATCAGGAATAATGATACCTGAAGCTGTTTTAGTTTCAGCCTCCATAGGTTCTACAAGAACACGGTCTGCTAAAGGTTTAATGTTTAAAGCCATTTGTTATAATATTTTTGATTAATTAAAATTTGATTTAACGCTTTAGCGTTATTCGAAAATTATGCCAAGACATATATACTGACAAACTTGCAGATATACCTGTCTTGGGACTATTGTAAACAAAAAGGCCAACTATAAAAGTTGGCCGAGTAGTTGTTGCTTATTGTGAGAATTATTAATTCCCTTCTGTACCATCAGTAGTGCCAGCATCAGTATTTGTTGGAGTTGATGCAGGTGCTTCAATAGCTTCTTTTTCGTCTAAAGCTTTAGAGTCAAAATCATTGCCAGAGTCTATGGTTAAGTTAGAAGCAAGGATTAAAACGATTAATGCTGTACCTAAAAACCAAGTGCTCTTATCTAAGAAATCTCCTGTCTTTTTTACACCACCTAATTGTTGTGTGCCACCACCACCAAAAGAAGATGATAAACCTCCTCCTTTAGGGTTTTGTACCATAATTACCACAACCAATAGAAAGGCTACTACTACGATTAAGATTAAAAAAATTGTAAACATTTTATATAGTATTATCTTTTAATTCTTCCACCAATTTTATTTGGTCTGCAAAGAAACTACTTTTTTCTGGATATTTCAAACTTAAAATTTTATAAGATTGAATGGCTTTGTCGTAGTTTTTTTGTTCTAAATAAATCCTTGCCAAAGTTTCTGTCATTAGGCTATCAGAAACGTCATCATCATTGTTTACCAACTTAGGTTTTGGTATGTGACTGGCAACAGGTTTTATTTTAGGATTTTCGCTTATAAACTTATCAATGATATCTAACTTATCAGTGAGTGGTTGCGATGTATCATCCTTTGTGTCTTTAATTTCGGTTTCTCTATCAATAGGTTTAAAACATGTTATTTTTAACCATTCAGTGAAAGAATGACTTTCGTTTTTATCAAATTCTAAAGGTTTACCAATATTTAGTTTTTCTTCTGGTGTGATATTTTGCACATCAACCGAGATAATAGAATCTTCAATTCTTGGGGTTTCTTCTTTAGAAATCTGTTGCGGTTTAGTTTCAAATAAGTCTGGATCTAAAACACCTTTAGTGGCTTTGATGTGTTCTTTTAGAGCTTCATCAATAGTTACACTTTTATTTACTGAAATATCATCAATATCGTTAACTATCAAAGATTTTATATGCTCTGAGTTTTGCTTTATTTGATTGGAAATTTCGTTTTGATTAAATTCTTCCGAAGTGATATAATCAAACAAAACGCTACGATCTGCAGTATGAGCAGCAGTTATTTTTAATGCATTATTGTATTTGTAGCTCTCCTTTTGTTTAAGACCTTTTAAGTACAGAGCACGTAAGGGTTGAAAGTAAGGATACTCGTTAATTTTTGCCAATAGCTCGTCGGTTTGAGAAGCTGTAACAGCTTCAGGATGTTGAAGTAAATATGTCAATTCTTTTAGTTGCATATATATTACCAATTGGCCAAAGACGCATTAAAAATATCTTGTGTTAAACGCTCAAAAATAACTTCAAATGCTTCATCTTTAGTGCCACCAACAAGTTGAGCATTAGCATCAAAATCATAGAAAAACGAAAAACGTTGTTCGAAATCCTTTTCTTCATCTAATGTATTGAAATAGCGAACATTTACACTTATTGTTAAACGGTTTTGAGCAGCTCTGTTGTCAGAAGTTGCTGTCATGGGTGCAATTCGGTATTCAGTAATCTCCCCTTCAAAAAGTAAATCTCCGCCAGTAGTTACTAGACTTAAACTCGTTTGGTTTTGTATTAAATCTTGCAATGCATTAGTGAAATCGATATCTAAGCCAGGTTCAACTAGTTCAGCATTATTCTGAAAGAAATTTACTTGAAATGTTTTAGCCTCACCAGTATCTGCACCAGTAAAAGAGTAAATGCCACAACCTGTAAGGGTTATTGTAAGAAACAGTATGCCAATATATTTTAATAATCTCATGTTGTTTTTTTATCTGAACGTGTTTCCTATTCTTAATAGTGCTTAAGCTTTCCTAATCTTTTCTTAAAGATCGTATTGCTTTATTTTTCTGTAAAGTGTACGTTCACTAATACCTAATTCGGCAGCAGCCAATTTGCGCTTACCATTATGACGCTCCAAGGATTTTTTGATGAGTTCTAATTCCTTGTCATGCAAAGATAAGGTTTCTTCTTCTTCAATCTCTTCAGCAAAATGATATTTATCGTCTACATCGATAGTATTCGAGTCATTATCCTCAGTGTGCTGAGGTATGGAAAGTACTTCTAAATTCTCTACCTCTGATGCTGTTTCGTAATCGTCGCTATCATCATCACCATATATCTTTTGTATAAGGTGTTCGTTTTCTTTTTTAACATCAGAAACACTGCCAGACTTCATGAGTTCCATAGTTAACTTTTTAAGGTCATTCAAATCGCTTTTCATGTCGAATAAAACCTTATAAAGTATTTCTCTTTCACTACTAAAGTCACTTTCAGATTTGGTAGTGCTGATTACTGCAGGCAAACTTGTACCAGTATTAGGCAAATAATTTTGAAGTGTAACTGCATTAATAGTACGATTATGCTCTAAAACCGAAATTTGCTCAGCAACATTTCTCAATTGGCGAATATTACCATTCCAGCGGTATTTTAAAAGTAAGGCAACGGCATCGTCAGTTAACTTTACCGTTGGCATTTTGTATTTTAAAGCAAAATCACTGGCAAATTTTCTGAACAATAAATGAATGTCATCTTTTCGCTCTCGTAAGGCAGGCAAGTGTATTTCTACAGTACTTAAACGATAATATAAATCTTCTCTAAACTTTTCTTTCTTTATGGCCTCAAACATATTAACGTTTGTAGCTGCTACGATTCTAACATTGGTTTTTTGAACCTTACTAGAACCAACTTTTATAAATTCCCCATTTTCTAAAATACGAAGTAAGCGCACTTGTGTAGTTAATGGTAACTCACCAACTTCATCTAAAAAAATAGTTCCGCCATCGGCAACTTCAAAATAACCTGAACGTGTTTGTGTAGCACCTGTAAAAGCACCCTTTTCGTGACCAAACAACTCACTATCTATAGTACCTTCTGGTATAGCACCACAGTTTACAGCAATGTATTTGCCATGTTTTCTGTGGGAAAGCTGATGAATAATTTTAGGAATACTCTCTTTACCAACACCACTTTCCCCTGTTACCAATACAGAAATGTCTGTGGCAGCAACCTGAATAGCTTTTTCTACAGCACGATTAAGTTTAGGGTCGTTCCCTATAATGCCGAAGCGTTGTTTTATGGCTTGTACGGATTCCATTAATAATAGGTGTAGGTTTTTGTTGTTATACTAGTTTCACCATTTGCAAATGTTGTGGTTTCAATAGACGATACAGGATAATTTAAGTCATTATATTCGTAAACGAAGTCCATCGTTAATGTTGTGTCATATAAATAATTATTTATGGTTTTGGACGTAATATTATTAGATGATATTTTATCATTTTGTAATATGGATGAAGGTAGGGAAATAAGATTATGGCGTATTACTGGATGTGATAAGTATTCTTGTTTATAGGGATTTTCCTTAATGTCATAATCAAAATTAGTAGTTATATAATCATTATAAGTTTGAGTGTTTCCATCATAAGACTGCTGTATAACTGAAATTAAATTGGAATTTTCGTCGTATTCGTATGAAGTTATGAATGTAGGCGGATTGTCATTTGATATACTGCCAGAGATGTTGGAGTTAATCAAGAGATTATAGTTTTCATTATTAAAGTTATAAGTCTCTATTCTGCTAGGACTGTTCCAATTTCCACCAAAACCAGTCATGTATTTCATAATTATACTTGAATCTTCAAGTATAATTTCATATCGTTGATTTGGTTGAGGTATTCCCCATTCTATATATTTAAGGTCGCCATTTTCATAATCAAAGTTAATAATGCCAGATTCACCAGTTATACTAAGAAAAACAGATTGAATTAAATTTTCACTATCGTGAGTAAAAAAGTGCTCTGCCCAAGGTTGTATATCAGTATTAGGCCTGAAATATTCATAAAACTCAGGTCTACCATCTTGATAGTAATAATACTTTTCTATGTGTAAATCAGAATTAGAGTCCGAAGACCACTCAGAATTAACTTCTTTCAAAAATACGTCCGTTGAGCTCGAGTTACTAGAATCATCATTACTGTTGCATGAATAAACAAGCGAAATTATCAAACAAAAGATGAGAATTTTTTTCATTTTTTTAAATTTAATCAATACGTTGGATACATAAAATTAATTATTTGAATAACCAAAACTATGCTCATGAAGTCTCCTATTAATAAAAAAGCGTTGTTTTATAGCTTGTACGGATTCCATTTTTAATTAACGTAATTAAATCTTTCGTTAATTTCTATCATTAAGTCAGCTCCAAAATCGTAAGCAATATCACGACTGGTAATTCTTCCTAAAGCATTGTATTGTATATCAAAAGTGAAAGTGTCTCCATTAAATGTGGCTCCATTCCAATTGTTGGTAGAGTGAAACTGAGCGATTAGTGGACCAATTTCATCTGAATAATCATCACTTAAAAAATTCAACAAGTAATTGTCATTATACACAACTTGTAATGGGTTAGTATTATCGTCAAAAGCGTAGGTATAATTACTGTCTAATTCACCTGTTCCTACACTGCTGTTAATATTGCCAAGCCCATTATAGGTAATCGTTTCTAACTGAATAGAAGTGGTACCATCAAAAGATTCTTTCTTTATAACTCTATCAAACCCATCTATAGTAAAAACTGTAGAAATGCTAGAGCCTACTTCTGTTCTTGTAATTAGGTTGCCATCGTATGTAAAATTGTAGATGTAATCATCAAAGTCATCTTCGAAATAGTCATAAGTGATTTGAGAAATTTGACCGTTAGTGTAACTAACAATGTATTCGTTAGTAGTAACACCATTAGAATTTACTGAAATATTGCTAGTAATTTGCCCTTGTGCATTACGAGTAAACGTTTGGTTTTCAGTTTCGTTAGGAGCACCTTCAACTTCAAAAACCGTGGTGCTTGATACAATTTTATCATCCGAAATATTAAGATCAGAGTTTGTGATTGTACGAATAGGAATTCCAAAGAAATTGATAGATGTGTCAGTATCTAGCTCATATACAGACAGTGTAAGGTCGGCACTATTACTACCACCGTTATTGTTGCCGCCTCCATTATTTCCTCCAACTAAATCTGGATCTAGAGGTTCATTTTCACAAGCTGTTATTAGCGTAAATGCACAAAGTAGTAATATGATTTTTTTCATTGATGAGATTAATTAAGAATTGTTTTTTGAATAGCCTACAGCTTCACCAATAAGTGTGGCACTTGTGCAGTCTAATATTTTTACGTTAACAAAGTCACCTGGTTTGTAGTGTTCTTTTGGAAAAACAGCAACCATATTTTGACTATTTCTGCCTGACCAATGCGCATCAGATTTTTTAGAAGCCTTTTCAATTAAAATTTCTTCTACTTTACCAACATGTTGTTGGGTTCTATATAAACTATGTCTACGCTGTAGGTCTTGTATTTCGTTTAGACGTCTTTGTTTTACATCTGCAGGCACATCATCTACCATTTTTCTACCAGCAAGTGTTCCTGGACGCTCAGAATAGGCGAACATAAAACCGTAGTCGTATTTTACATATTCCATAAGACTTAAGGTGTCTTGGTGATCTTCTTCTGTTTCGGTTGGGAAACCAGCAATCATATCTTGACTAATAGCTACATCTGGTATAAGTCGGCGAATATTATCTATGAGTTCAAAATACTCTTCGCGCGTATGTAAACGATTCATTTCCTTTAGGATACGATTACTTCCGCTTTGAACAGGTAAATGTATGTAATTACAAATATTTTCAAATTTGGCCATAGTCTCAATAACATCTAAGGTCATATCCTGAGGATTAGATGTTGAGAATCTAAAGCGCATTTTTGGTTGCGCTTTAGCGCACATTTCTAGTAATTTAGCAAAGTTTACAGCCGTAGCTTTTTGTAATTCTGAAGCTTTTTCAAAATCTTTCTTTAATCCACCACCATACCATAAATAGCTATCTACATTTTGTCCTAAAAGCGTTACTTCTTTGTAGCCTTTGTCCCATAAATCATTCACTTCCTCAATAATACTTTGAGGGTCTCTACTACGTTCTCTTCCTCTAGTAAAAGGAACGACGCAAAACGTACACATATTGTCGCAACCTCGAGTTATTGATACAAAGGCGGTAACACCATTACTATTAAGACGTACAGGAGAAATATCTCCATATGTTTCTTCTTTAGATAATATAACGTTGATGGCATCTCTGCCTTCTTCAACATCAGCTAAAAGATTTGGTAAATCCTTATAGGCATCTGGACCAACGACTAAATCAACTATTTTTTCTTCATCTAAGAATTTAGTTTTTAAGCGTTCAGCCATACAACCTAACACACCAACTTTCATTGACGGGTTTTTGTCCTTAATCCTATCATAATATTTAAGCCGTTTTCTAACTGTTTGCTCAGCTTTGTCTCTAATAGAACACGTATTTACTAAAACCAAATCCGCCTCTTCTAGGTTTTTTGTTGTATTATATCCTTGATTAGACAAAATTGAAGCTACAATTTCACTATCGCTAAAGTTCATTTGGCAACCGTAACTTTCAATGAACAGCTTTTTTGTATTGCCGTCTTTTTGGTCTAAGATTAAGGCTTCACCTTGTTTGTTTTCGTCTATTATTTTTTCCATCTATTTAAGCTCACTCGCGTGTGAAAAAATTGTTTTCTAATTCAGTCAATAAGCATGCAAAGATAGCATTATTTTAGTGATTATGACAAAGTGGCAGTTGTAAAAGCAATTAATAATCGCTTTATATTATTTTTATAATTTAGTACGCAACCTTTAAGAATGAATTGTATCTAGCAATAAAACATATAACTATGAAATTTTCAAGAATAATAATTTTAGTACTATCAATGACTTTGTTTTTAAATATGCAATGCGAAGGTGATGATCCTGCTCCATTTCCACAAACTAATTGTGTAAATTTAACTTTGATTGATAGTTTTTCGTATGAAAATGCAACAACTAGTCCTTATACAATTACTGGTGTGGACATTAACGAGGATTGCTTAATTATCACCATTACGGCTACGGGTTGTGATGGTAGTACTTGGGATATGCAGTTATTGGACTCTGATAGTGTGGACGAATCCAATCCACCACAACGCTATGTGAAGTTTTTTTTAGTTAACAACGAAGCTTGTCTTGCAGAAATAAGTAAGACAACTTCTTTCGATCTTTCTACTTTACAGATAGAAGGGGAAAATGAAATCATTATAAATATAGATCAATATTCAGATCCTATTACATATATATATTAAAGAGTATTATAAATGGAAAATTAAAGCCTTGTTTTTGCAAGGCTTTTTTAATTTCAAACAGTAATTAAGATAATAAAATAATGGCTATTTAAAACCAAATTAGGATTGTAATTTTTTTTTCATATACATTTGTAACCTCAAAAAAAATACAGAATGCCGAAGAATCTAGTCATAGTTGAGTCACCTGCAAAGGCAAAAACCATAGAGAAATTTTTAGGAAAAGATTACAAAGTAGAGTCTAGTTTTGGACACATTTCAGATTTACCTTCTAAAGAATTAGGGGTCGATGTAGAAGGAGATTTTGAACCAAAATATAGGGTGTCTAAAGATAAGCGTGATGTAGTTAAAAAACTAAAAGAGTTAGCTCAAAAAGCAGATATGGTTTGGTTAGCTAGTGATGAGGATCGTGAGGGAGAGGCCATAGCATGGCACTTGGCAGAGGCATTAGATTTAGATAAGAACAAAACCAAGCGTATTGTGTTTCATGAGATTACAAAAAGCGCTATAAATAAAGCTATTGAAAACCCACGTGGCATAGATTATAATTTGGTGGATGCACAACAGGCAAGGCGTGTTTTAGATCGTATTGTGGGTTATGAGTTGTCACCAGTTTTATGGAGAAAAGTTAAGGGAGGTTTATCTGCTGGTAGAGTGCAGTCGGTTTCAGTTAGACTCATTGTAGAACGTGAGCGAGAAATACAAAATTTTAAAACTGAGGCATCATACCGAGTTGATGCAGAGTTCACATCTGAAGATGGCAAATCTTTCAAAGCTAAATTGCCTAAGAATTTTAGCTCTGAAGAAGAGGCTTTGGCATTTTTAAATAATAACAAAGAGGCAACTTATCAGGTATCTGATTTAGAAAAAAAACCTGCAAAAAAATCACCAGCTGCACCATTTACAACATCCACATTACAACAGGAAGCGTCTAGAAAACTAGGCTTTTCTGTTAGCAGAACCATGAGTAATGCTCAGCGTTTGTATGAAGCAGGTCTTATAACATATATGAGAACAGATAGTGTTAATCTATCTGATGAAGCTAGAAATGGAGCAGAGAAAGAAATAATCTCTGCTTATGGTTCAGAATATAGCGAGCCAAGAAACTATAAAGGAAAATCTAAAGGTGCTCAAGAGGCTCACGAAGCTATAAGACCTACGGACTTTTCTAATCATACCGTAAATGTAGAGCGCGACCAAGCTAGACTTTACGATTTGATATGGAAACGCGCAATAGCTTCTCAAATGAGCGAAGCTAAATTAGAACGCACTAACCTAAAAATTAAGATCAATAGTTCTGCTAAGGTGACTGAAGAGTTTACTGCTAGTGGTGAAATTATAACCTTTGATGGATTCTTAAAAGTATATCTTGAAGGAACTGATGATGAGGATGCTGAGCAAGAAGGTATTTTACCAGATTTAAAGGTGGGAGAAGAGTTATCTAATAATTACATAACTGCAACACAACGTTTTACAAGACCACCTTCAAGATACACCGAGGCATCTTTAGTAAAACAATTAGAAGAGTTAGGTATTGGGCGTCCTTCAACTTATGCGCCAACAATTTCTACGATTCAAAATAGAAATTATATAGAAAAAGGTTCTCACGAAGGTGATGAGAGAAAGTACAAACAACTCGTGTTTAAAAACCAAACTATTAAAGAAAAAAACCTTTCTGAAAAAGTTGGTTCAAACAAAGGTAAGCTGGTACCAACAGATGTTGGTTTTATTGTTACAGACTTTTTAGTAAATCATTTTGAAAGCATTTTAGATTATAACTTTACAGCAAGGGTAGAAGAAAGTTTTGATGATATAGCCGAAGGTAAAGAGGATTGGAGAGCAATGATGAAAGACTTTTACAAAGGCTTTCATCCTCAGGTTGAAGATGTTCAGGAAAATGCCGAACGCGAAACTGGAGAGCGTATTCTGGGAACTGATCCAAAAACGGGTCGCCAAGTTAGTGTACGTTTAGGCAAATTTGGACCAATGGTTCAGATAGGTACAGTAGATGATGAAGAAAAGCCACAGTTTGCTAGTTTGTCGCCAGAGCAACAACTTAACACCATTACCTATGAGGAAGCTATGGATCTATTCAAACTTCCAAAAGCGTTAGGTCATTATAAAGATGATGAGGTAGAAGTTAATATTGGTCGTTTTGGACCTTATGTAAGGTATGGTAAAAAGTTTGTGTCATTACCTCAAGGAGTTGACCCTCTAAGTGTGGAATTAGAAGAAGCCATTGTTTATATAAAGGAGAAGGAAAAGGCAGATGCACCGGTATATATGTATCAAGGTTTAGAAGTTACAAAAGGAAAAGGACGTTTTGGGCCATTTATAAAATGGAACAATATGTTTATAAATGTGAATAAAAAATACGATTGGGATAATTTATCTGAAGAAGACATCGTAACTTTGATTGAAGATAAAATCCAAAAGGAAAAAGATAAGCTTATCCATGTTTGGGAAGATGAAGGAATACGAGTAGAAAAAGCGCGTTGGGGAAGACATACCATTATAAAAGGTAAGCAAAAAGTTGAACTGGCAAAAACAGTAGATGTATCTGATATGACCTTAGAAGAGGCAAAGGCTATTCTAGAAAAAAATGCTCCTAAAACTAAAGCAAAAAAAACTACAAACAAAAAAACGACCACTAAAAAGAAGTAATACCTTATGAATTTTAATTTTCTAACGCCTGTTTCAGATGCGGTTTTAGCTCACTCAGAACTATTAGCGCAGCAAGCGCTCGGAAAAAAAATTAAGATTCACTCCAAACAGAATGGTATTCCAGATTTAGATGATGTTCAATTAGCCATTATTGGAGTTCTCGAAAACCGAAACGATGTTAATTATATAGGAGTTAACATTAACTTTGATTCTGTTAGAAAATCACTCTATACTCTGTTTCCTGGAAATTGGAATACAAATGTTGCAGACCTTGGTGATATTTTACCTGGTGAATCTGTAGAAGATACTTATTATGCTATTCGTACAGCTATTGAAGTTTTATTAGAAAAAAATATTATTCCTATTGTATTGGGAGGTAGCCAAGATTTAACTTATGCTAATTATCGTGCTTACGATAATGTAATGCCGATGGTTAATGTTGTAAATGTAGATACTAATTTTGATTTAGGCGATGCTAATCTTCCTATAAAGAATAATAGCTATGTTGGTAAAATTATAGTTGAAGAACCATACAATCTTTTTAATTACTCAACACTAGGTTATCAAACATATTTTAATTCACAAGAGGAAATAGATCTCATGGAGAAGTTGTATTTCGAATCCTATCGTTTGGGGGAAATTTCAGGAGATATCCATAAGGTAGAACCTTTGTTGAGAGATGCACACATAGTTTCAATAGATTTAAAATCCATCAGAGCTTCAGAAGTAAGCGATAATTTAAAATATTCACCAAATGGATTTTCCGGAAAAGAAATTTGTGCCATAGCACGTTACTCTGGTATAAGTAACAAGGTTTCTTCATTTGGGGTTTACGAATATGTTAATTCCAAAAATGACTCAGCCTCTTCAATGTTAATAGCGCAAATGATTTGGTATTTTATTGAAGGGGTTAATTGTAGAGTTAAAGATGATGATTTTAATAATGAAAATGAGTTTCAGAAGTACAATGTTTTGGTTGAAGATGATGAGCTCATATTTTATAAAAGTTTAAAAACTGGGCGTTGGTGGATTGAAATTCCTTTTTTACCAGATGTTAATAATAAATTAAAAAAGCACACGTTATTACCATGCATGCATGCCGATTATGTGTTAGCTACTCAAGGTGAAACACCAGAACGTTGGTATAAAGCCTACAGGAAGAACAGCTTTTAAAAGTAACACTTAATCGATAATTTAACATTTAAACTATCGACGAAATGCATTTTTTAAGGACGAAATGCAAAAAAAAATCAAAAAAAGTTGTTTTTTAGAAAATATATAAATATGTTTACGACCTTAAATTTTAAGACGACTAATTTAACCTCGAGTTACTATGAATATTAAGAGATTTATTTTACTAACCACTGTATTGGTTTTGGTTGCCAGTTGTAATTCTGGTGATCGTGGACAATTGGTAGGTGTTCAAGGTAAAAAATGGCACCCAGAGAAGCCTTATGGTATGACTTTAGTTCCAGGAGGAGCTTTTATTATGGGTAAATCGGACGATGATATTGCCGGTGTTCAAGACGCTCCTACTAAAACGGCTACAGTTCGTGCCTTTTATATGGACGAAACTGAGATTACAAACAGTGAGTACAGACAGTTTGTTTTTTGGGTAAGAGATTCTATTCTTAGACTCAAATTAGC
Source organism: Winogradskyella sp. HB-48 (assembly GCF_049942685.1). Classification (GTDB taxonomy): domain Bacteria; phylum Bacteroidota; class Bacteroidia; order Flavobacteriales; family Flavobacteriaceae; genus Winogradskyella. The sequence goes on along the minus strand of NZ_CP187934.1, from coordinate 437,571 downwards.
TGAGATGGCAGACCTCGAGGGCAAAACTCCAGGTAATGGTGATATCGGTGAGTTTGCATATTTAGATGCAGACCCAAACGATTTAAATGCTTACGAAAGCTATATGTTAAATACCTATGGTAATGAGCAGAGAAAAATTAATCATGACGTTGATTTAATTTTCGATACTGATGATTATCCAGACGAGTTATATGCAGAGGTAATGGATGGTATGTATTTACCATTAGAAGAGTCTTATAACGGTCAAAGAACTTGGGATGTTAAGCAGTTTAAATTCCAATATACATATATGGATATAGCTAAAGCTGCTAAAGATAGAAGTTTAAAGCGTTCTGAGGTTATAGAGCAGGAAGAAGTAGAAGTTTATCCAGATACTACGGCTTGGATTAGAGATTTTGCATATTCGTATAACGAACCGATGCATAATGATTATTTCTGGCATGATGCTTATGGTGATTATCCTGTTGTAGGCGTGTCTTGGAAACAAGCACAAGCATTCTGTCAATGGAGAACATTATATCATAATGGTTATCAAAAAAGTAAGGGTAGACAACCTGTAAACTCATATAGATTACCTTCAGAAGCAGAATGGGAGTATGCTGCTCGTGGTGGATTACAAGGTGCTTCATATCCTTGGGGTGGACCTTACACTAAGAACGATAGAGGATGTTTTATGGCTAACTTTAAGCCTTTAAGAGGTGATTACGCTGCGGACCAAGCACTATATACTGTTGAAGCTGATGCCTATGATCCAAATGATTTCAACCTATATAATATGGCAGGTAACGTATCAGAATGGGTAAACGGTTCTTATGACCCTGCTTCTTATGAATACATGTCAACAATTAATCCAAACGTAAACGATCCTCAAAACTCTCGTAAAGTTGTTAGAGGTGGTTCTTGGAAAGATGTTGCTTACTTCTTACAAGTAAGCTCTAGAGATTATGAGTATGCGGACTCAGCTAGAAGTTACATTGGTTTCAGAACTGTACAAGATTATATGGGTACTGAGGTTACCAAAAACGCAGCAACTAACTAAAACAAATTAATAACAATAACCCAAATTTAAATTAACCTACTTAAGTTATCATCCATTTAACTTAAACTAAAAAACTAAACAAATTATGGCACAGAAAGGTAAAATTACAATCACTAACATGATCTACGGATTAGGAGCAGCAATCGTAATCGTTGGAGCATTATTTAAAATTCAGCACTGGCCTTTAGGTTCAGAGATCTTAACCGTAGGAATGGTTGTGGAGGCCTTAGTATTTATATACTCAGCTTTTGAGAGACAACAAGCAGATTTAGATTGGTCTTTAGTGTATCCAGAATTGGCAGGTGGTCAATCTTTAGGTAAAAAGAAAAATGAAGAGCCAAAAGATGCTGAGGGATTATTATCTAAAAAATTAGACAACTTATTGAAAGAAGCTAAAATTGATGGTGAATTAATGGCTAGCTTAGGTAATAGCATCAAAAACTTTGAAGGTGCAGCAAAAAGCATCAGCCCTACAGTTGATTCTATGTCAGCGCAGAAAAAATATAGCGAGGAGCTATCATTAGCAGCTGCACAGATGGAGTCTTTAAACAGTCTATATAAAGTACAGATGGAAAGTGCAAACCGTCAAGCTGCTATCAATGAAGAAGCTGTTGAAAATGCACAGAAATTAAAGGAACAAATGGCATCTTTAGCATCAAACCTTTCATCATTAAATGGTGTGTATGGTGGAATGTTATCTGCAATGAGCAAAAACTAATTAGTTTTTATAAATCAATTTAATTAATTAACATTTAAAAACTAATTTACAATGGCAGGAGGAAAATTATCTGCAAGGCAGAAAATGATTAACTTAATGTACTTGGTGTTTATTGCTATGATCGCAATGACTACAAGCAAAGAGATACTATCTGCATTCAGCTTATTTAACACAAAATTTGAAAATGCAAATGAGTTGGCTGTAGCTTCTAATACAAATTTACTAAAAGGTTTAGAAAAGCAAGCTAGTGAAAAACCAAAAGATTTTGGTGTTGCCTTTAATAATGCTCAAAAAGTAAGTTCTATTTCTAATGAATTCTTTACATATCTAGAGGGTCAGAAAAAAATGATCTTAGATAAAGGAAATTATGCGGCTAAGTTTGCTGAACAAGGTGGCTTACCAGCCGAAGAGATGGATAAAGGTGATGCATTAGACGAGCATTGGTTTACCGGAGATCGTATGACTAAAGCAGGTCAGGCTTTCGTAGATAGAATTAATAAATATAAAAAAGATATTAACGAATTGCTAGGCGATGATGTGGCTTATAATCCAGCTAAAGAAAATCTTGAGCGTCGTTTTAGCACGGCAAAGGTAACTAACAAAGATGGTAAAGAACAAGATTGGTTAGATTATAACTTCAAAGGATTCCCAGCGGTTGCTTCTTATACTAAGTTAACAGCCATGCAGAATGATATCAAAGCAACTGAAGCTAATCTTTACAACGTGTTTTTAGGAAATACTGTAGACGAAGCTACATCTTTAAAGAACTATACAGCTATTGTAATTCCAGATAAGAATGCTTTTTTTGCTGGAGAAAAATTTACTGGTTCGGTAGTTTTAGGAAAATATGCTAATGTAACCCCAACAAAATTAAAAGTTGGTGATACAGATTTAGATATGAATAGAGAAGGTGCTATCGATTCTACAGGAGCTGCAAGAATAGAATTTACAGTAGGAAACGTTGGTGAGCATGATATAAAAGGTCAATTCACTTTCCTTGAAAAAGGTGAAGAATTGCCAATTGATTTTAGTGGAAAATACGTAGTTGTACCAAGACCTAATTCTGCAACAATATCAGCAGACAAGATGAATGTTGTATATCGTGGTGTTGATAACCCAATGACTATATCTTTTGCTGGTATAGCAGATAATAAAGTACAGGCTTCAGGTAGTGGTTTATCGCCAGCTTCAGGTCAAGGTAAATATGTTATGAGACCAGGAACAGGTAGTGAGGTTACTATCAATGTAACAGGTACTTTAGATGATGGTTCTAAAGTAAGCGATCGTAAAACATTTAGAATTAAGGATATTCCAGCGCCAACTGGTGTTATAGCTGGCCAAACAGGTCTTGTAAAATTACCAAAGCGTAATGTTGAGATAGGAACTGTAGCAGCAAAGTTGGAAGACTTCGTTTTTGATTTACCAATCGAGGTAACTTCATTTAAAATAAAAGTTCCAGGTCAACCTACTGTTAATGTAGGTGGTACTAAAATGAATGCGCAAGCCGTGTCTGCTATTCAAAAAGCTAGACGAGGTGATAACATTACGATTTTTGATATTAATGCAAGGATTAAAGGTAATTCAACATACAAACTTAAAAACGTTTCTCCAGTAATTGTTGAGGTTACAAGTAACTAAGAGGAAACAATTTAATTGGTATTATAACGTTAAAGAAACTAAGAAAACCCAAATTATTAATAAGATGAAATTTAGAAGCTTTATATACACAGGACTAATGGTTTTAGCTGCAAACAGTGCATTTGCTCAAGCTAACGTCCTAAATGCGAAAATACCTGAAGAAATAGGTATGAAGACTGAAGCTGAATTGCTTTTAGACAATGATAAGCCTTTAGAATATGGATACGTGGGCGATAGAGACATCTTATTCTCAAAAATGATTTGGGAAAAGGTAGTGTTGGATGAGCGCGTAAATTTCCCATTATACTTTCCAGTAGAAGGTAATTTAGGGGATGATCGTAAATCTTTATACAAGGTGTTAATGGAAAACATCGAAAGCGGCATGATTTCCAGAATTTATGGGGATTCTTATTTTACAGAAGAGCGTACACTTAAGGATATTGAGTCTGCTTTAAAAATGAGAAAAATTACAGATGCTGGTATCGAATATATGAATGCAAATGGTGTTGGTGAAGACGAAGTTCCAGAAGAATATGTTATCGAAAGAAACATAGAGCCTGCGGATATTAGCTCTTATCTTGTAAAAGGGTTATGGTATTTTGATAAGCGTCAAGGCGAATTAAAGTATCGTATTTTAGGTATAGCTCCAGCAGCACCAGATGTTAACTTTATTGATTCTGAAGACGAAGCTCAGAAAGAGCCTATACCTATGTTTTGGGTGTTCTTCCCGGAGGTAAGAGATATTCTTCACGAAGCAAAAGCATTTAATAATGATAATAGCTCTTCTCCAATTTCTTTTGATCATTTATTAAATAGTCGTCGTTTTAATGGCATTATTTATAAAGAAGAGAATGTATATGGAGATAGAGAAGTAAAAGAATACGTTGCTGAAAATGCATTGATGCAACTATTAGAATCTGAGCGTATCAAAGATAAGATCAGAGATTTTGAACAAGATATGTGGAGTTACTAATAACTCTTAAACATAAAAATTAAGCGCTCACTTTTTAGTGGGCGTTTTTTTTAATTATTTAATATGTCATACTGAGCTTGTCGAAGCATCTTGTATTTTTGAAATATGAAACAAGTCGATTACATTATCGTTGGTTGTGGTTTGGCTAGTATTGCACTTTGTGAGCAATTAAGAGCTAATAATAAATCGTTTATTGTTTTTGATGATGGTTCACAGCAGTCATCGATTGTTGCTGCAGGACTATACAATCCTGTTATTTTAAAGCGCTTTTCAGAGGTGTGGAAAGCTAAAGAACAGTTAGATATTGCTTTACCTGTTTATAAAAAAATTGAGGAAGATTTAAACATTAAAATAGATTACAAACTTCGTTTACTAAGAAGGTTTTCTTCAATCGAAGAACAAAACCTATGGTTTAATGCTTCAGATAAGCCTAAACTAGAAAAATATCTTTCAACACAATTGGTTAAAAACAATAATGATGCAATAGACGCAGCATTTGGTTTTGGTGAAGTATTGCATGCAGGTCGATTAGATACTAAAAAACTAATAAGTTCTTACAAAGACTTTTTAAAACAAAATCAAAGTTTAATAGAAGATAGTTTTGTTCATCAAAAGCTTCAAATAGAATCTACTTTAGTTATATACGAAAATATTAAAGCCAAACAAATAGTTTTTGCAGAGGGTTTCGGTGTTAAGAAAAATCCATATTTCAAATATATTCCATTAAACGGTACAAAAGGGGAAGTATTAATTATTAAAGCTCCAGAACTCAAAATTGATTATGGTGTAAAGTCTTCAGTGTTTATTATTCCCTTAGAAAATGATTTATATGCCGTGGGTGCCACTTATAATTGGACAGATAAAAGCAATCAACCAACTGAGGAAGGTAAGCAAGAACTAATCAGCAAACTCAAAACCTTCTTAAAATGTGAATTTGAGGTGGTTCAGCATCTCGCAGGTATTCGCCCAACGGTAAAAGACAGAAGACCTTTAGTTGGCAGGCATCCAGAATATCAAAATTTATATGTTTTAAATGGACTCGGTACTAGAGGTGTTATGATTGCACCTTATGTTGCAGAAAAACTCTATAATTTTGTAGAAAACAATGAGCCTTTGGATTTAGAGATAGATATTTCACGTTTTAATTAATAGTTTCTTCCCTTTGGGAAGTTTAGGATGGGCTTTTACTTCTTAGCCAGAGATTTATCATAGCTCATAAAAATATTAATCCATATATTTCTTGAAAGCCTCATTATAACAGGAAATAGAAGAACCAAGGTTAGTACAATGCTAATAAATGCAGTTGTGATTGAAGATTCAAAAATCACATAGCTCGTTATAAAAGCGGCCACGGCAAAAGCAATTCCAACACCATAGCTCACGTACATAGATCCATAAAAAAACGATGGCTCCATTTGGTATTTTGTTTTACAGTGCGAACAATGGTCGTGCATTTTCATAACCTGGGTTATGGCATAAGGATTTTTATTAACATACATAGATTCTTGATGGCACTTAGGACAAACACCAAAAAGTATACTATATAACTTCATTCCTTTTCTTATCATAGCTAAAACCTTTACTTTTGCGCATTAAGGCTTACAAAAATAAGTTTTTACAATGCAATTATTGTAACAATTGTAACAATAATAATAGTTGTAATATTTAATCTATACTATGCTAAATATCCATAATCTATCCATATCATTTCAAGGAGAATACCTTTTTGAAGACATTACTTTTAAATTGGGTTTAGGTGACCGAATCGGTTTAATAGGAAAAAATGGTGCTGGTAAATCTACAATGTTAAGAATACTGGCTAAGGAACAAGAAGCAGATTCAGGACAAATAGCCGCAGACAAAGACCTTAAAATAGGATTCCTAAAACAGGATATTGATTTTGATTTTGGAAAGACCGTATTAGAGGAATCCTATGAGGCTTTCAAAGACATCAAACAATGTGAAGCCAAGCTAGAACAGATTAATACACATTTGGCAGAGCGTACAGATTATGAAAGCGAAGCTTATCATCAGTTAATGGTAGATTTGAATGAAATACAGCATCAATATGAAATATTGGGAGGTTATAATTATCAAGGTGAAACTGAAAAAATTCTTCAAGGTTTAGGCTTTAAACGTGAAGATTTTAATAAACTCACAGATACCTTTTCTGGTGGATGGAGAATGCGTATTGAATTGGCTAAGCTATTACTGCAAAATAACGATTTACTACTTTTGGATGAGCCTACCAACCACTTAGATATAGAATCTATTATTTGGTTAGAAAATTTCTTGAAAACCTATCCAGGGGCTGTAGTTATCGTATCTCACGATAAAATGTTTCTAGACAATGTTACTAACAGAACGATTGAAATTTCATTAGGTCGAATTTACGATTACAATAAGCCTTACACTAAATTTCTTGAACTACGTAAGGAAATGAAAGTGCAGCAATTAGCAGCACAAAAAAATCAGGAAAAGCAAATACAACAAACCGAAAAACTGATTGAAAAGTTCAGAGCCAAAGCCTCTAAAGCAACAATGGCGCAATCGTTAATTAAGAAGTTGGACAGAATTGAACGTATTGAAGTTGATGAAGATGATAATAGTGTAATGACTTTAAATTTTCCAGTTTCGGTAATACCTGGAAAAGTAGTGGTTGAGATAGAAAACGTTTCAAAGCACTATGGTAATTTACAAGTATTAAACAAGGTAAATCTTACCATACCCAGAGATGTAAAAACAGCTTTTGTTGGCCAGAACGGTCAAGGCAAATCTACATTGGCAAAAATCATAGTAGGCGAAATAAATCACGAAGGCAAAGTTAACCTTGGGCATAATGTGCAAATAGGGTATTTTGCTCAAAATCAAGCTGAGTATTTAGACGGTAACAAAACCGTTTTAGATACGATGATTGATGCTGCTAATGAAACGAATCGATCTAAAGTTCGTGATATTTTGGGTGCATTTTTATTTAGAGGTGAAGAGGTGGAAAAGTATGTGAAGGTTTTATCTGGTGGTGAGCGTAACCGTTTGGCATTGGCAAAACTATTGCTTCAGCCATTAAATGTTTTAATAATGGATGAGCCCACAAACCATTTAGACATTAAATCTAAAAACGTTTTAAAAGATGCACTCAAAAAGTTTGAAGGGACTTTAATTGTGGTATCACACGACAGGGATTTTCTTCAAGGTTTAACCGAAACGGTTTATGAGTTTAAGGACCAAAATATTAAGGAATATCTTGGCGATATAGATTATTATTTAGAGCAACGTAACATTCAAAATCTAAGAGAAGCCGAAAAGCGAACCGTGGTTGAGGAAAAACCAAAAGAAAGTAATAAAAAAAGCTACGAAGACCAGAAAAAGGTAAAGTCGCTCAACAACAAGCTGAGTAATATAGAAGCTAAAATCAATCAGCTTGAAAAAGCCATAAAAGAAGACGATTTTAAACTAGAAACAGACTATGATAAAACGGCTTCAGATCCTAAATTCTTTGATAATTACCAAAACAAGAAAAAAGAATTAGAGCAGTTAATGGAAGATTGGGAAGAAATAACGCTTCAAATCGAAGAAATTTCCTAACAACATTAAGATTATTTTAACGACTTAGCGCGGTACATAAAGGTAAATTTGTAGTTTATTAACCACCAACATAATTATGACCAGAAAAGTAATTCTTTCTATTTTGGGTCTTGCTCTAATAGTCGGAGCATTCGCATTAGCAAATTATCTTATCGATAATAAAAACAAACCAAAACCAGTAGTTCCAAAAGTGGTAAAGACTGTTTTGGTAGATACCGTTAAAAACACTACAGTTTCAGTTGTGATTTCAGCCAATGGTAATCTTGCAGCAAAAGAGCGCGTAGAATTATACTCAGAAGTCCAAGGGATTTTTAAATCAGGCAGTAAGCTTTTTAAAGCAGGGCAAAAATACAATAGAGGTGAGACACTTATCCGTCTAGATGCTTCAGAATATTACGCTAGCGTTCAATCTGCAAAAAGTAATTTGTATAACAGCATTGCTGCTATTATGCCAGATTTAAGATTGGATTTTCCAGAGGTATATCCTAAATGGCAGTCTTACCTTAATAGTTTTGATTTAAAGAAAAGCACACCTAAATTACCAGAAATGTCAGGTGAAAAGGAAAACTACTTTATTACTGGTCGTGGTATTATAAGTGCCTACTACAATGTTAAAAACCTAGAGCAGCGTTTAGCAAAATATAACATATCTGCGCCATTTACAGGAATATTAACCGAAGCTTTAGTAACCGAAGGTACACTAATAAGAAGCGGTCAGAAATTAGGCGAATTTATTAATCCTTCGGTTTATGAAATGCAGGTAGCTGTAAGTAAATCATATGCGGATATTATTAAAGAAGGTGCTAAAGTTGAATTAAGTAACTTAGAAAAAACAAAAACATATCAAGGGACAGTAGCTCGAGTAAACGGCAGTATTGATGCTGCAACACAAACTATTACAGCCTTTGTTGATGTTAAGCACGAAGACCTTAAAGAAGGCATGTATCTCGAAGCTAATTTAGACGCTGAAAAAGTTGAAGATGCTATAGAAATTGATAGAAACTTATTACTGGATAGTCAAGAGATATATGTAGTGAAAGATAGTCTATTAGACGTAATCCCTGTAAAACCAGCACATTTTTCTGATAGAACTGTGGTTTTGAAGGATGTTCCCAATGGTACGATTATTTTAAAAAAACCAGTACCTGGAGCTTACGCTGGTATGCAAGTTAAAGCTGCAACAACAGATACCGCGGAGTAATGAGAAAAATCATTGAATATTTTATTAGATACCACGTTGCAGTTAACGTATTTATATTGGCGTTTTTTGTTTTTGGTATTATTGGTGCATTATCCCTTAAGTCATCATTTTTTCCTCTAGTAGACTCAAAAATCATAAATGTAGCCATTACTTATCCAGGTGCCTCACCTCAAGAAATTGAAGAAGGTATTGTGCTTCAAATTGAAGATAACCTTAAAGGTTTAAAAGGAATAGATAGAGTTACTTCAACATCTAGAGAAAACAGTGGAACCATAACTGTTGAAATCGAAAAAGGTGAAAACCTTGATTTTATGTTGCTTGAAGTTAAGAATGCGGTAGATCGTGTGCCATCATTTCCAACAGGAATGGAACCCTTAGTAGTATCTAAGCAAGAAGCCATAAGAGAAACAATTTCTTTCGCCATTAGTGGTAAAGATATTCCGTTGGCTACCTTAAAGCAATTGGCAAGACAAGTAGAAACAGATTTAAGAGCTATTGATGGAATCTCTCAGATTGAGATTTCAGGTTTTCCAGATGAAGAAATTGAAATTGCAGTTAACGAAATTGATTTATTGGCTTACGATTTAACTTTTAATGATGTTGCTACTGCAGTCAGTAATTCAAATATTCTGGTAACAGGCGGAAATGTAAAAACCGTTGCAGAAGAATACTTAATTAGAGCCAATAATAGAGAATACTACGGAAAAGAATTATCCAATATTATCGTAAAAGCGTCCAGAGATGGAAAAGTTGTTCGTCTTAAAGATGTAGCAATCATTAGAGATCGTTTTTCAGAAACACCCAATGCGACGTATTTCAATCAGGAATTAGCAGTCAATATTTCTATAACCAGTACCAATAATGAGGATTTAATAAGCTCAGCTGATAAAGTAAAAGAATATATAGAAGAATACAATCAAAAGTACACCAATGTTCATTTGAGTGTAGTTAGAGATTTATCGATTACGTTAAATCAAAGGACACAGTTACTCACGGAAAACGCCATAGTTGGTATGCTCTTGGTATTAGTGTTTTTGTCTATTTTCCTCAATACTAGATTGGCATTATGGGTAGCCTTTGGTTTGCCAATTTCATTTTTGGGGATGTTCATATTTGCTGGTCAATTTGATGTTACAATAAATGTGCTATCGCTATTCGGGATGATTATCGTTATTGGTATTTTGGTAGATGATGGTATTGTTATTGCAGAAAATATCTACCAGCATTACGAAAAAGGAAAGAAACCCATCCAAGCCGCAATAGATGGGACTTTAGAAGTAATTCCACCTGTGGTTTCTGCTATTGTTACTACGGTTTTGGCGTTCTCTTTGTTTTTCTTTTTAGAAAGTAGAATAGGGGAATTTTTTAGTGAAGTCTCGGTCATAGTAATCTTAACATTGATTGTATCTTTAATAGAGGCTTTAATCATTCTTCCTGCGCATTTAGCACATTCTAAAGCGCTACGTATCAAAAAGGGAGAGCTACATAGTAAAAAAACATCATCTAATGGTTTTTTTGCTTTTATGCGAGGTTTAAATCGATCAGGAGATCGTTTTATGTCTTTTCTTAGAGATAGAATTTATGCGCCAACTTTAAAATTTGTAATGGATTTTAAACTTTTTGCTTTAGGCATTTTTGTTACCCTTTTGGTGCTAACTTTTGGCTCTCTTGGAGGTGGTATAATTGGGATTACACTTTTTCCGAGTATAGCCAGTGATGCCGCCAATATAGAATTGGTAATGCCCGCAGGAACCAATGTGAAAGTAACAGACTCTATCATCTCAATGATTGAAGAAAAATCATTCATTGTTAATGAGGAACTTACTGAAAAATATTTAAAAGGTACAGGAAAACAATTGTTTGAAAATACCATAGTATCCATTAATAGTAGTTCTTCAGCAAACTTAAGAATCAATTTGTTACCAGGTGAAGAGCGACCAGATGAAATACAATCCTTTTTGATTACAAAACGATTGGAAGAATTAGTTGGTCCTGTAATTGGCACTGAACGGTTGATTTATGGTTCTGGTGGAAATTTTGGTGGTAATCCGGTTTCGGTATCCTTGCTAAGCAACAATATTCAAGAATTGAAAGCCTCAAAAGAAGAGCTAAAAAAGTATTTGCAGTCTAATCCATTGTTGAAGGATATAGGTGATAATGACCCAGCAGGAATAAAGGAAATCCGATTAGAGCTCAAGGAAAGTGCCTACTTGTTAGGTTTAGATTTAAGAACTGTAATGGCTCAAGTACGCTCAGGATTTTTTGGTGCACAAGCGCAGCGTTTTCAACGTGGACAAGATGAAATTAGGGTTTGGGTACGTTACGATAAAAACAACCGAAGTTCCATTAATGATTTAGACGATATGCGTATTGTGACACCAACAGGTGAGCGTGTTACATTAAAAGATATTGCAACCTACAGTATTGAGCGTGGCGATGTAGCTATAAACCACCTAGAAGGTAAACGCGAAATACAGGTATATGCAGATTTAAAAGATCCAAGTACGAGTGCAACAGATGTAATTGAGGATATTAGAACTGAGTTTATGCCAAAGCTAAAATCTAAGTACCCAACTATAAATGCATCTTATGAAGGTCAAAATAGGGAGGCAGGTAAGCTAACAAGTTCATTAGCTGTTGCAGGTCCTATTATTTTACTTTTGATTTATATAACAATAGCATTTACATTTAGAAGTTACTCACAACCATTGTTGTTGATTCTGTTAATTCCTTTTAGTTTAACAGCTGTTGCTTGGGGACATTGGTTACTTGGTTTTCCTGTTAATGTATTATCGCTTTTAGGAATCATTGCTTTAATAGGAATTATGGTTAATGACGGATTAGTACTCATAGGAAAGTTTAATGGTAATCTAAAGGAAGGAATGAAGTTTGACCAAGCACTTTCTGAAGCAGGAAAATCGCGTTTTAGAGCCATTTTCTTAACCTCACTAACTACCATTGCAGGTTTGGCGCCATTGTTATTAGAAAAAAGCAGGCAAGCACAGTTTTTAAAACCAATGGCTATTTCCATTTCCTTTGGTATAGCTTATGCTACTATCTTAACCTTATTAGTGTTGCCATTATTTCTGTCATTTAGCAATAACATTAAGAAAAACACCAAATGGCTAGCAACAGGTAATGAGATTACCAAAGAAGAAGTAGAACGCGCTATAAAAGAACAAAATGAAGGGAATGAGCACTAAACGAATCTATATAGTTTTAGCGATTTTATTTAGTATCAATTTGCAGGCGCAAAATGTATTAACTAAGCAAGAGGCTGTTTCTAAGGCTTTAGAAAATAATTATGGTGTGCAAATCGCTAATAATAATGTCGCCGAGGCAGAAAATAATACGAGTATACTAAACTCTGGTTATCTACCAACAGTCATAGGTAATGCAGGAGCCACTTTTAATATAGACAATACTGAAGCCGAATTTGCAAATGGTGAATCTACAGTATTAAATGGTGCCGAAAGTTCTAGGTATAACGCAGGTGTTACTCTCAACTACACATTGTTTGATGGTTTGGGAAGACGTTATAATTACAAACGCCTTAAAGAACAATATCTATTAACTGAACTGCAGGCGAGGGAGACAATAGAAAACACGATAGTACAATTGTTTTCAGTGTATTATAATGTAGCGCAATTAACCGATAATCTAAAAACACTAACCGAAACATTAAATGTGACTAAAGACCGATTGGTCAGAGCTGAATATCAATTTGAGTACGGGCAAAATACAAAGCTAGAAGTATTAAATGCGGAAGTGGATATTAATAACGACAGTATCAACATTATAAATGTTAAACAACAATTAAAAAACGCTAAGCGTGATTTAAAATTAGTTTTAGGGGAAAGTTTTACTGAAGATTTTGATGTTGAAACAGAAGTTGATTTTACACTTCAGTTTCAGAAAGACAGTCTGTTTCAACTGGCTAAAAGTCGTAACGTAGCCTTACTTCAAACAGAGAAAAATATTGCAATCAGTAAGTTAGATATCAATTTTGGGCAATCAGCATATTTACCTACTATTGGTTTAACGGGATCTTACGGTTGGAATAAGAATAACAATAATGCAGCGGCATTTTTAACGACATCTACAAATACGGGCTTGTCAGGAGGTTTAAACTTAAGCTGGAATCTTTTTGATGGTGGTGCAACTATCACTAGGGTAAGAAACGCTAAGATTAATCTAGAAACACAGCAACTTCAAAAAGAGAATATATTATTGAGTATTGAACGCGATTTCAATAATGCTTGGGATGATTATATGAACAAGTTAGAAATTTACAATATTCAAGAGAAGAATATTATCACGGCACAAAATAACTTTGACAGGACTCAGGAAAAATTCAAAATAGGACAGGTTAATTCCATTGAGTTTAGACAAGCGCAAATCAACTTGCTTAATGCAGAGTTAAGTAGAAGCCAAGCCAAATATGATGCTAAATTGGCCGAACTAACTTTACTTCAAATTAGTGGGGAGTTGTTGAATGTTCAATTCTAAAAGTAAAATAGATGGAGGAATATTTCTTTCAATGTCCATATTGCTGGGAACAAATTTCAATGCTTATAGATACATCCCAAAGTCAGCAAGACTATATTGAAGATTGTGAAATATGTTGTAATCCCATTCAAATTTCCGTGACTACAGAAGCACAGCAAATAGTTAACTTTCAAGCTGAAAGCATAGAACAGTGATAAAATACAAGGTATTGGAAATCAATAATTTATAAACTACACTATGTAGTTCGTCGAAAAAATTTGCAGTTTAAGGTATAAGTGCCTATTTTCGAATAGTTTATGTGCCCCTCCACAAATCTAGCTATTATGAAAACTTTAAAACTAACCCTACTATGTTGCTTGCTTTCTGCCTTTACATTTGCCAGCGTTTCTCAAAGCCAAAAAGACGCACTAGTAGCACTTTACAACACAACTAATGGTGATTCTTGGAATACTTCCTGGGATTTAGACCAACCAATAACTGAATGGCATGGTTTAACTATTGAGAACAATGAAGTAATTGCTATTAATCTTAGTTTCAATAACCTTAGAGGTAAGTTGCCAAGTGAAATATCTGAATTAACTTCATTAAGAATGCTAAACTTGTCATTTAATAAATTAGAAGGTGAGTTACCTAAATCTTTGACAAGTATGACCAATTTAGAGGTACTTCAGTTGTTCTCTAACAATCTATCAGGATCAATACCAACAGATATTGGTCGCATGGAAAATCTAAAAATATTAGAATTATACAATAACAATTTCTTTGGTGAGATTCCAAGTTCAATAGGTAGCTTAATCAAATTAGAAAGCTTGATTTTGAGTAGTAATCAATTAATTGGCAAACTACCTACCAGTATTTCTAATCTTAAATCTCTAAAAGTGTTAAGCCTTTTTGATAATAGCCTGCTAGGTACTATACCATCAAATATTGGTGAGTTAACTCAATTGGAAGAATTAGTGTTATCTAACAATGCCTTTTATGGTGATCTTCCAGATGAATTAGCTCAGTTATCAAACTTAAAGACATTATTGCTAAGTAATAACGGTTTTAAAGGAAACTATGCGGTTTTAAAAGATAAATTGCCAAATATTGTAAACTTTGATTTAGACGAAGTTAATATGAAAGATGCTTTAGCTACATTAGATTCTGAAGACGACAACTAATAATAATTTTTAATATAAAGATTGATTAAAAAAGAAAGTGCTCATTTAAATGAGCACTTTTTTTAATACAAAAACTTGCTAAAACTAAAAAGGGTTGTATATTTGCAGTCCAATATCGCGGGATAGAGCAGTAGGTAGCTCGTCGGGCTCATAACCCGAAGGTCACTGGTTCGAGTCCAGTTCCCGCTACTAAATGAGACTCAAGCAGTTTTTCTGTTTGGGTCTTTTCTTTTTTAGGGTCGTATTGTTTTAAAAATGAATTAGTTAATTCGAATAAAATATTCAATTTACTGGTTCGACATTCCTTGTTTTTCATGGAAAAACGGAAACCTTCAGGAAAAAGGATATTTTGAAGTAGCCTTTTGTTGTGATAGTCAAGTGATTCATAGAATTGACGAGGGTTGTCAGCTATTTTAAAAAAGTATTTCATTACTTTTTTGTGGTTCGACATTTTTGATGGCAGATTCAGTAGTAATTGTTTCTTCTTTTCAATTTGTTCTTTAAGCTTTGATCCATGTTTTTCAAAAATGTCCTTTGATATTTCATCTGTAGCATACCTAAATTCAATTTTGTCATATTGCTCCTGAAGCTTGTTGATTTTGGAATTAAGCTGTCTCTTTTTATCAGCACTTGTCGATATTTCATTCTCAATGATCTTCTCAAGTTGCTTTGAGAACAATTTTTGAAACGCTTTTGATAGTTTAAGAGATTCCAATACGCTTGAAAATTGCTGATGCATACCTTTTGACAATGATTTAGTTCTAGTGTTTGCGTTTACGGTTTTATTGCAAGACGAACATTTATAATACAAGATTTGCTTTCTTTTGTTTTTGTATGAAGTCATATTGGTATTACAATCGTCACAAATCAAAAACTTTGGTACTAAGGGAGTTTCTGATTTTCCGTTAATTTTCGGGATGCCAATCTGAACAGAATCTTTTAGCTTTTGTTGTAATAAATTAAATTCCTTTCGGGAAATAATAGGTGTCCAATGGCCTTTGATTTCTGTATTAGGAACTAAGCTATTAGTAAAGTAGCCGGCATAAAACAAATTTGACCACATTTTGTTTAGGCTTTGTTTTGGGATATACAGTCCTTCCAACTTTAAATAATCTTGAATTTCCTTGTCACAATGATTTTTATAAAGTTTCAGTCTAAACGCTTCTTTAATCAGTTTTCCATCCGAGTTTAGCTTTATCTCTTGCTTTGCTTGTACTTTAGACGGGTTTGAAACTCTAGGACCGTAGTGATCATAACCTCTTGGAGCTCTTCCTAAAAAAGTGCCTTTTTCTAAAACATTAATCATACCTGGTATGATGACATCTTGTCGATTAAAGTTTTCTTTTTGAGCATATAGTAGCTGGGTAGAAAATTCATTTTCGTTGCGCTCTGTAAAGGTGTTGTGGCCAGTACTTACCGAATACAGATACACATTGTATTTACGTCTCAGACTAACAAACAACTCAATATGTTCGGACCCGGCACGTCCAAATCGACTTGGTGACCAAATAAGGATGATTTTAGGTCGTTGTGATTTAGATGTTGTTTTAATGGCTTGTAATAGCTCATTTAAAGTCTTTTGGGTGTTGATACGTCTCGAACTTTCGTATTCGGCATCAAACTCTCTGGTGATAATTAAACTGTTATCACTGGCGCAAGCCTTGAGTCGCTTTACTTGGGTTTCAATACTGCCATTTTTTAAAAATTGCTCCTTTGAGGACACTCGTGTATAAGACCATACAATGGCTCCTTTAAAATCTGAAATTGTTACTTCGTTCTTTCTACTCATATAAAAGTTATTTTGCTGAATCAAAAATGAGTTTCGTAAATTGATATATACTCAAGGCTAATTCATTTTTTTGTGCTTCGTTTAAATCAATGAATTCTTTAGATAAATGTTCTTCTAGATCATTGTTATCTAGTAACTGTTTCTGTTGAATTTCCTGAAACGATTTTCGGCCCATAACGAGATAGGATTAAATCAGGCTGTTTTTTCAGGAACTGAATTGGTTCTACACAGGTTTTCATTCTATTTTGTAATTAAAGTTAACTTATAATTGTCTTGGCTTCTAGGGTCAATTAGGAGCTTTGCACCTTTAGGAATTTTATTTTTAAGAAAGAAGTCAGCTAGTTCGTCTTGCTTCACATGCTTTTCGGTAATAATTCTAGGTTTGATGTGGCCATCATCAAAAGCGATCTCAACTATTTTTGGTTTTTTGAACAATACTATTTCCCTGATTTGATTTTCTAGGTCACTGAGGTAAACCAGATTCTTATGTTTTATGTTAAGATCGATACTTATGATCTTGGACAGCTTGCCCAATATGGGAATTGAAATTAGTGGGTAATCAAAAGTTAGACTTCCCAGTCTTTTTAGTAGAACATCATTATTAACCAAAAATGTATGTTCATTCGTCAATGGACTGTAAACCATAAAGTGTGGTTGACTTATGTTGCTGATACATGATTTTAGCAAATCGGTATATTCGTTTATTTCCTCCCTTAGAGTATTCATAACTATTTCATTAGATAATGTTTCTTTTAAGCTTTCTTTTCCAGTTTCTGAAACTAAAGGCTTTTTTGAATCAATGTACTTTAAAATGACCTGATCGGCATATTTATTTTCTTTAGGTACGTTCCACACGTTATATGACAGAATTTTTAATTTTTCCGTACTGATACCGATGTCGCTGAGTTCTTTTAAAATCATTATCCAAATCGCTTCAGGAATGTTCATGCGACCGTGCTTTTGGTGTATCTCAAAAAAATAGGGGATTACTTTGTTTTCTCTCCAATAGGAAACCTGCCGAGACTTAAGGCCTAAATCTTTGGGGAGGATATATTTTTCGTAGAGGGATTCCCCAAATTTGATGTAGAATTGATCGTTCATAAATATTAAATTTACACAAATGTAAATATTAAATATTAAAAATAACTATATTTGTAAATATTGTTTAAGCGAATTACTATGAAAAATGAAATGGAAAAGCGAATTTGTCCTTATAGTGGTATTGAATTTATACCAAAACGATCTAATCAAATTTTTGCTAACAGTGACTGTAGGATTACATATCATAATAAGAGAAATAACACTAGGCGAAAAGAACTGGCCAAACTATTTAAACCTATAGAGAAACAATATGAGATATTGTTGAAACTATTGAGGGGTAGAAAAGAAGTTCAAGTTCATAAAGAATACCTTAGGGGTGCTGGCTTTAATTTTTCTCTATTCACCCATGTACATTACAATGAAACAATAAAGAAGAACTGTTATGCTCTGCATACGGTTCACTATTATAAAGTTGATCAAGATTATTATAAAATTGTGAACAATGGTTGATGTAGATTTATATGATGTTCAAATTTTGACTTCTCAGGAAGTCGATTTGACACAGGTGTCTCATGTTAAGGAAATTCAATCTCAGAATATTTATTTGAAGTATGGTTTGGTTACAGTTGGTGTAGTATTTACAGCACTGTTATTCTACTTAAATTATGAAAACAAAAAATCAAAAAGTGATAAATAATATTTCTCACATTTTTTGTTTAAAATTGTTTTTAGATATTACACTTCTACCTAAGAATTTGTATATTTAATTTCTCCCTTTTGACCTTATAATAATAGCAATAGATAATATTATTGGCAGTTAATGTCTTTAAATAAGGAACTTTTATGTCATATTTTTCCAAAAATTACTCTAGAATAAATCTTCCAATTTCTGAAAAAAATAGAAAGGGATTAAGAAATGCTCAAATAGGAGCAGTGCATTCAATTGGATCTCATTTCTCAGTTAATAAGGATACGCCAGCAATTGTTATTATGCCAACAGGATCTGGTAAAACAGCTGTATTAGTCCTTGCTGCATATCTTTTATGAGCAAAACGTGTATTGGTTCTTAGCTCAAGTGTTTTAGTACGTGGACAAATAGTAAACGAATTCAAAGATTTAAGCACTTTAAAATATTGCAATGTTTTCCACAAGGACTTAGATTCACCTAAAGTCAAAGAAATAAAATCTTCTCTTAAATCTTTGGATGATTGGAAGGAGCTTAAAGATTATGATGTTGTAGTGGGTATACCTAAATCTATTAATGAAGGCATTAATGATGAGCTAAAACCTCCTGAAAATATGTTTGATTTAATATTAGTCGATGAGGCTCATCATGTTCCTGCATATACTTGGTCAAATACTGTAGCTACTTTTCCAGAAGCAAAAAAGATTTATTTCACTGCGACTCCGTTTAGGAGAGATAAGAAAGAAATTCAAGGAAGAACTGCTTTCAATTATCCTTTATCAATGGCATATGATGATAAAATATTTGGTGATATTGGATATTATGCTGTCAAAGTTGAAAACGGTATTAATCCAGACTTAGCCTTAGCTAAAGAAGCAGACAAATTATTTAAAGCAGATAGAGAAGCTAATTTAAACCACTATTTAATGGTTAGGACTGATAGTAAAGCTCATGCAAAAATTCTAAATGAACTATATAGGGCAGAAACTGATTTGAGGTTAAAAAGAATTGATAGTGCCAAAACTTATACCTATATAAAACAAACTATAGGAAAATTGCGTAATGGAGATTTGGATGGGATTATTTGCGTAGACATGTTAGGGGAAGGTTTTGATTTTCCAAATCTTAAAATTGGAGTAATTCATAAACCACACAAATCGCTAGCCGTCACTTTGCAATTCATCGGTAGATTCGCAAGAACGAACGCAGAAAACATTGGTGAAGCAAAATTTATTGCGATACCTAATGATATTACTTTAGGAAGGAAACAACTATTTGCTGAAGGAGCTATCTGGAATGATATTGTAAAGGATTTAAGTCAACAAGCTATAGTAGAGGAAGATGAAATTAAAGAAGTTCTTGATACTTTTGAAGTTACTTCAGCACCTGATGAAGATGAACAATTTTCATTTTATAATATAAATCCATACCTACATGTGAAAATTTACAGTGTAGAAGAATTCTATATCGACGGAGAGTTGGATTTACCAAATCATGAAGTATTACATGAAGGAGTCAGTGAAGAAAAGTCTACAGTTGTTTTTATTACTCGTGAAGTTGTAAAACCCAAATGGATTAAATCTGACCAACTAATAAATGTTAAATATTATTTGTTTATCATTCATTATGATGTAAAAAACAAACTGTTATTTATTCATTCTTCATCAATAAGATCTAAGCAATTTTATGATGACGTAGTTGAAGAATTTTCAACAGGTGATTATAGACGAATCACAAAAAAAGAAATTAATAAAGTTTTAGTGGACTTAGATGACACGGAATTTTTTAACATTGGCATGCAAAATCGCTCTCCAAATAGTGGTGAGTCTTATAGAACAATTTCTGGCCCAAATGCAGAAAAGTCAATTAGAAAAAGTCATGGGCGATTATATGCTAATGGACATGTTTTTGGTAAAGCTAAATCCAATGGAGAACCTTTGACAATTGGATATAGTAGTGGTGCAAAAGTTTGGAGTAATGCATACAAGAAAATCCCACAATTGATTCAGTGGTGTGAAGTTCTTGGAAACAAAATTGTTAGCGATAAAGAAGTATTGACTAAAACAGGGCTAGATAATCTTACAATTGGAGAACCAGTCTCTAAATTCCCTAAGAAAGTAATTACTGCAACTTGGAATGGAGATACATTTAGTAATACGCCATTATTGTATGTTATGGATGAAGATGAAATATTGTTTACTTATCAATTGCTAGATTTTGAAATCATAATCAATCATGAAGAATCTACTGATGAGCAATTAATATACAGCTTAACTAACGATATTTTAGAAGTTAATTTGTGTTATGATTTTGAAAACCATAATTCATTTGTTCTTGAACCAGAAAATCATCTTGAAGTTAAATATGGAGCGCATACTGACGATATACTAAATTATCTAGATGATTATCCTTTACATCTTTATTTGGATGATTTCGCAGCAGTAATAAATCATGATTATCATAAACCTACAGAATCTGGAGAATTGTATTTTGATTCTGCAAGAATTGAAAGTATAGATTGGGTTGCTTTAGGTACAGATATTACTAAAGAGTTTTATGATGATAATCAAAAAAAAGTCGATAATGGTAATTTAAATTCTATTCATGAATCTCTTGAAATCGTTTTACTTAACACAACACCCAATGTTTTGATATATGATCATGGTACTGGAGAAATAGCAGACTTTATTAGTGTTAGGAATGAAGCCAATGATATAAAAGTAGAGTTGTTTCATGTAAAAGGGTCTAGTGGTGAGAATCCAGGCGATAGAGTTAATGATGTATATGAAGTCAGTATGCAAGCTGTAAAATCCCAGCTATGGACATCAAATAGAAGTGGGTTTATTGAAAAAGTAAAATACAGAGTTAATGGTAAACAAGAGAAATTTATTCTAGGAACTCAAGCAAATTTCGTTAATATTTTATCACAAGCAAAAAGACTAAGGTTTATTTTTACTATCGTGCAGCCAGGTATTAGTGCTGTATTATTGACTGAAAAACTTAGTACTAATTTGGCGGCGGCAGACGATGCTATACAAAATAATGGTAATGAACCTTTGAGAATTATTGGTTCGTAAAGTCATATCATTAGTAGCTGTGGTAAAGAAGTGCAAAAATCCAAATTAATCCATCTTAAAAACGCTTTAATTCGTTTTAATACGTATTGAAAACATATAAAAGTGAATTAACAGTGTTTCGAATTGTTTTAATACGCTAGTTTTCTTGTTAGTTTGTTGTAAATTAGATTGATATGACTGATAATCGACAAAACGGACAATATATTCTAGACTTTGGTAACGAGCCAATTGCACCACTTGAGTCATGGCCTAAGCAGGAACATTTTCCTCTCAACTTAAAAACGTATAACAGAACTGTTCAAGAAACTCTGCAAGGCGATATAGAATCTTGTAAGGAGCTGATAATTTTAACAGGTTTTACATCCTTATCCCACCTTATCGATACTTTTGGAAATAAAGAGCTTGAGAATTTAAAGGACATCAAGATTGTCCTTGGCTTTGAGCCGAATCCATTAGGAAGAAAACGTTATCACGTTTGGCCACTTGAAAGGGAGATAAGAGAGTATTGGTTGAAAAAGGGCTTGTCAATTCTTTCTGGAGGAAGTGTAATCAACCTCATTCAAAAAATCAAAAACAAATCGGTTCACATTAGATTTTATGATAAACTACATGCAAAAATTTATGCAAGTGATCGAATGGCCATGCTGGGCTCTTCTAATTTCAGTAAGAATGGTTTGACTATTCAAACTGAAGCTAATATAAGGGTGTTGGCACATGTTGATCGTGATAAGTATACAGATATTAAATCGATAGCGAATAACTATTTTGACAGGGCAAATGATTACGATAAGATTATTGATCTTTTACAGGATTTAATAAAAGAGGTAGGTTGGAAAGATGCTTTGGCCAGAGCAATAGCAGAAGTTTTGGAAGGTGAGTGGCTCGATGAATATAAACTACTCATGTCTAAATTGGAGAACACTAAACTTTGGCCAACCCAATGGCGAGGGCTGGCGCAAGCTATTTCAATATTGCAAGAAAATTCAAACGTATTGATTGCAGATCCCACAGGTGCTGGAAAAACGAAGCTATGTTCGACCATTGTTTTAGCACTGAAGAACTGGCTATGGGAAACAGGAAGAAGAGATAAGGATAATTCATTGATTGTATGTCCACCTTTGGTTGTTGACAAATGGCGAAATGAATTTTTGAGCCTGTCTACAATAACGAATAATCAGACTTCATCAGGTATACTTAGTAATGCCAAAAAGCAAACACTTGAAAAGGCACTTAATGAATTAAAACTAGCAAATATACTAGCCATTGATGAAGCACACAATTATCTGAATCTGTCTACAAAACGAAGTGAAGCGATTCGAAAAAACACGGCAGATTTTAAAATCTTAATTACGGCCACACCAATAAATAAAAAAATCAATGACCTGTTGAAAATTGTAGAGTTATTGGATGTGGATAACTTGGATGACGGTAGTTTTAAGGCGTATTCGGAATTGAAGGGAAAACCGAACTTAGAGAACGAGACCAATATTGAAATGCTCAGAAGCTTTGTCAGTAAATTCACTGTTAGGCGTACTAAGTTTATTCTCAATAAGCAGATTGATAGAGAGCCTGAAAAGTATATAAATGCGCTTGGAATTGAATGTCGTTTTCCAAATCAAATAGCTAAAACGTATTATACAAAGGAGACTGAATCTGATATACAAATCGTAGCGAAGATTAATGCTCT
This sequence comes from Winogradskyella sp. HB-48, assembly GCF_049942685.1. Taxonomy (GTDB): domain Bacteria; phylum Bacteroidota; class Bacteroidia; order Flavobacteriales; family Flavobacteriaceae; genus Winogradskyella. Next base: position 414,466 of record NZ_CP187934.1, on the reverse strand, counting down.
ATGTCAGAAATTGAAAGGATTGACGTATTTAAAACGAATAAACAAACCAAAATTTGAGCTTGATGAGGAGCACAAGCAAGGTTACTTGAACAATAGAATTCATGCTGCACAAAAGTTGTCAATTTATATGATTAGATCGAGATTACGATCTTCTAAGATGGCTTTGTTGGAACATATTATCGGACTGGATGAGGTTTTTAAATTAGAGGATTTTCATTGTCCTAAAAATCAACAAAACAAAATCAAGCTGTCAGAAATCAATAAGTTAGTAACCAATAATAAAATTCCAACAATAAGCAGAATTTTCAAAGATTGTGAAAAGCCTTTATGGCTAACAGATTTAGCAGAGTACATCAATGCATGTGAAGTGGAGTACAAAACTTACATGGAAATCGCCGATTTGACAAAAACACTTTCTGATAGCAGAGCTATGGGAAAGGTTGATGTTTTGGTTGGTCAACTGGACAGACATAAAAAAATAATTGCTTTTGATAGTTCAGTAGTGACGTTAAATTATTTTAAGCATTTGATTAGAAAGTATCATCCAAAAATTAATGTTTTGGCTGCTACAGGTTCAAATAAAAAGGATAGTGAAGTTGTTTTGAAGAAGTTTAACTTAACTTCAGGGAACAATGAAAGCATAATAGCCCTGTGTTCTGATAAAATGTCAGAGGGAGTAGATTTACAATTAGCTTCTTCAGTAACTTTGTTGGATTTACCGAGCGTCATAAGAATAGTTGAGCAACGCTTTGGAAGAGTTGATCGCATGGATACTTTACACAAATCTATAGACATGTATTGGCCTATTGATTCAGAGGTTTATTCATTAAAAGGAGATAAAAGGTTACTTAAGCTAAATGATATTATTTCAACAATGTGGGGCGCAAATTTTCAGCCACCAAAAGAATTAAAGCATAGGCATTTTGAAAATGTTGAAAGTATCGATGATATTATTGAAGAGTTTGAAAACTACCTTTCCGAAGATAGCTCATGGGAAGGGATACATGATAGCTTTCAGCCAATAATGGATTTAAAAGAAGGGGATAAACAGTTGATTTCAGAAAAGGAATATGAACAATACAAAGGGATAAAGAATACAGTAAAAACAAAAGTTAGTTTTTTGAAGACCGAATCTGAATGGTGTTTTTTTGCAACTAGAGGGGATGGGAATAAAAGTCCGAAATGGTATTTTATCAAACCGAGTTCTGAAAAAGGTATTTATACTGAGTTTCCTGAAATATGCGATCAGCTTAGAAGTCATATTTCAAAGAAAAGTAGTTCAGTGAAATGGAATGACAAGTATCTTAGAAAGTATCTGAAAATCCTTCAAGATAAAGAAATAGACTTGCTTCCAGTCAAGAAGCGAAGGGCATTGAAAGTTGCAGAAATTATTTTAAGGGCAAAATTAAAGGATAAAAAACTTGACTATAAATACAAGTTAAAAGTTAGAGAGCTTCTAGATTTATTTCACCCAAGAAAAAAGGATGTTGACTTTGAAGCATACGCAAAAATTTGGATAGACATTCTACAGCCATATCTAGAAGAAAAAAGAAATCGATATAAATCCTCTCGCTATGTTTATAATTTAAATAGTTTGACAACTAAGGCAGAAATAAGTCGGATTCAAATTTCTTATGAAAGACTTCAATCAATTTTGGAAGATTTACCTGTGAATGAAAATATTGATCATAAAATTGCTGCTTGTATAGTTGGGGTTCTGGACAAAAAAAATTAGCTACTTATACGAAAGATTAGACAGACTTACTTTTTTCAATGTCTAAAATGATTGTTTCCAATTTGTGTCCGATAATCTTACAGCCCTTATATAATATAGTCTAAAATCATATAATGAGTTTTTCTTTGGTTATTAATCTGTTTATTTGATTTATATAAAATTTATTGTTACCGTATAATTATCACTTAGTTTTTTTCGACTAAAAACTATTTAAAGTTTATTAATTAAGATAAAAATATCCTAATTAAGAATATTATTCCTTAACTTTGTATCATTAAGTAAAAAAATATGTTTTCAAAGGCTTGTGAATATGCTATTAAGGCATGCATTTTTGTCGCAAAAAGTTCCATGCGAAATGAACGTGTGACGCCAAAACAAATCGCTGATCAAATAAATTCTCCAGTAGCTTTTACTGCAAAAATTATGCAAGAATTGGTGAAAAGTGATTTGGTGGATTCATATAGAGGTGCTTATGGCGGTTTTGAAATAGATAAAGCTAAAATAGATCAGATTTCACTATCAAAAATTGTTAAAGTTATAGATGGTGACAAAATATACGATGGTTGTGGTTTGGGGCTTGATGTCTGTAATGAAGATCATCCTTGTCCGGTTCATGATCAATATAAAACGATTAGAGAAGATTTAAAACAGCTTTTAGATTCTACTAATTTAAAGCAGCTAGCTTTAGGAATTGAGAATGGCCTATCTTACCTTAAAACATAAAAAAATTTATATCAAAATAAGATAAAAACATCCGAATTAAAAAATTATATATTATGGAACTTACAATGGATAAAGAAAAACAAATAGGAGAGTATGTAGCCGAGGATTTTAGAACTGCTGCCATATTTTCTAAATACAAAATTGATTTTTGCTGCAATGGCAATCGTACCGTTTCAGAAGCTTGCAAAGCCAAAAGTGTAGATGAGCAAAAGGTAAAAGAAGAAATACATTCTATCTTAAATTCTGTTTCTGAAGAAACGATTGATTATAAGTCTTGGCCTTTGGATTTACTTATGGACTATATAGAAAAAAAACATCATAGGTATGTTGAAGAAAAAATACCAGTGCTTCGTCAGTTTCTCGATAAGCTTTGTAAAGTACATGGTAAGAGACATCCCGAGCTTCTAAAAATTTATGAGCTTTTTATGGCTTCAGCTGGAGAGTTAACAGCTCACATGAAAAAGGAAGAACTTATACTTTTTCCTTTTGTGAGACGTATGGTAGAAGCTAATTTCAGTAATACCACAATAACATCTCCTCAATTTGGAACTGTTGAAAACCCAATTGCAATGATGAAGCATGAACATGATAATGAAGGCCAGCGTTTTAGACTAATAGCAGAGTTAACAAACGACTATACTCCTCCAGCAGATGCCTGTAATACATTCAGAGTTACGTATGCTATGTTAGATGAGTTTGAGAAGGATCTACATTTACACATTCATTTAGAAAATAATATTCTGTTCCCAAGTGCAATTAAACTAGAAAATGCACTCAAATAACCTTTAAAACTAAACCTTAGTTAAATCCCAGAGCGTTGTTGTGTCTGGGATTTTCTATATATTTTTAATTGGAATAAAAACTCAAAAGACTATGCTTAAAAAAGTTTAGTATAATTTGTCTCTCTAATTTTTTCATAGCTTCGGTATTAGGACTTTTGTTGCGTTATGCATCTATTGATGCTTTAGGTATTAATTATAGATATTTTACACATGCACATTCTCATGTGGCGATGCTGGGTTGGGTGTATTTAATGCTATATACTTTTATAGTTTTTAATTTTACAAGACAGAATCGAAAAAAATACATAAGACTTTTTTGGATCACTCAAATTTCGGTTTTTGGAATGCTCCTCAGCTTCCCATTTCAAGGATACGGAACTGTATCTATAGCATTTTCAACTTTACATATACTATGCAGTTATTTTTTGTGTTCTGGGTTTGGAAAGATTTAAAAAATAAAACAGGAGCTTCTATACTCATGTTGAAATCGGCTTTAGTATTTATGCTAATATCAACTATTGGTGTTTGGTCCTTGGGACCTATCATTGCAATTTATGGTAATGATACACCGTATTATGATATTGCAATTCAATTTTTTCTTCATTTTCAATTCAATGGTTGGTTTTTGTTTGGAGTGTTAGCTTTATTAATAAAAGAATTGAACATAAAAAAGAGCACTTTATTCAAATCATTTTATCTTTTACTCACTTTTGCTACCATAGCTACAATTGCTCTACCTATTTACTGGTATCAACCTAGTATTGTCTTATTTTATCTTAATGGATTGGGTGTTTTTTTACAATTAATTGCTGTACTTATATTATTTAGATTAATTTATCTTCATATAAAAAAATCAAAACCGACTTGGTCTTCCTTGAGTATTTTTACTTATGCGTTTGTGTTGAGTTGTATTGGGTTTAAGGTACTAACACAAGGTTTGTCTTTAATTCCTGGGTTAGCAGAAGAATTATATCAATATCACAGTTTAATAATAGGATTTATACATTTAGTGATGCTTGGTGTTATTACGGGCTTGCTGTTTTATATGTTGCTAAATAGTTTTTTGTATCATAAATCAGTAGTGCTAAAATTAGGATTTTATAGTTTTTATTTTGGTTTTGTTACAACTGAGCTCCTTATCCTATTTCAGGCGATTAACTATTACTTCTGGGAATCTGGAATTGAGAACTATAATACATTTTTATTTGTGGCAAGTATTTTTCTTTCTTTAGGTATTTTTTTAATTGCATTAAGCATCATATTTGCTATACCAAAGCCACAATATGAGTTAGACTTTTCTCTTAGTAAAAAGTAGTTTAAAACTATTTTATGCACCCGTTTTTTGTTTTTTTGGGCTCCTTGAGATATTGTTAATAAGGTTTTTAATAACTATAAGTAACTAAAATTCTCTATGGAAAACTATTTGGGTATTTTTAAAAAAGATTAAAAGGTCTTTTATTATTAATATGTATTATCACGATTTTAATGTAGTGCTTCAGGAAGTGCCGGGAGAAATAAGTTTATGTTTTACCATATCTGGCTGTCCATTAAGATGTAAAGGGTGTCATTCTCCCTTTCTTTGGAAAGAGGGGAGTGGTTCTAAACTTACCAACAATGCATACAACGAGATACTATACAAATATCTCGGTTTTGCTACATGTGTTGTTTTTATGGGAGGTGAATGGCATGCAAAGGAACTAATTTATAAGTTAAAATATGCCAAGTCACAAGGTTATAAAACTTGCTTATATACAGGCGAAGACACTATAGATTCTAAAATCACCAAACATCTTACCTGGTTAAAAACAGGTAAATGGGATTTTACAAAAGGTGGACTAAGTAGTCCAAATACTAATCAACAGTTTATAGAAGTTGCAACAAACAAGAAACTAAACCATTTATTCCTTAAATAATATACTATGATAAGATTATCAAAAGAGCAAATAAACAAAAAGATTGATTTTATTCAGCATTACCTTCATTCTGCAAACGCAGCAGATGGCTCTAAAATGGATGCAAATGCTAATGTTACATCCAAGAATATAGCAACAATGGAGGCCGAAATAAATAAGGATATTAACATTCAGGTCAATCGCGAATTAATAAAACAGAAGATACAAGAACTCTTCGGACACCAATTAGCCAATGAATATATCCGTCAAATAGAAGATCATGAAATATATATTCATGATGAAACATCACTAAAGCCTTATTGTACATCTATTAGCATGTATCCATTTCTGTTAGATGGTCTTACAAAATTAGGTGGAGAAAGTAGAGCTCCAAAGCATCTAGAAAGCTTTTGTGGTGAATTTGTAAACCTTGTTTTTGCTATTAGTTCTCAGTTTGCTGGTGCTTTAGCAACGGTAGAGTTCTTAATGTATTTTGATTATTTTGCATCAATAGATTATGGTGAACATTATCTTCAAACTCATCAAAAAACTATTGAAAATCATTTACAACATGTTGTTTATGCCATAAACCAACCTGCAGCAGCCAGAGGCTATCAATCTGTTTTTTGGAATATTTCGTTGTATGATGAGCCTTATTTTAATAGTATGTTTGGTGATTTTGTATTTCCTGATATGAAGAAGCCTAAATGGAGTAGTTTAAAACAACTTCAGAAATTTTTTATGTCATGGTTTAACAAAGAGAGAACAAAGGCTATTTTAACCTTTCCTGTTGTTACAGCTGCAATGCTAACCAAGGAAGGCAGTCCTGTGGACTTAGATTTTGCAGAAATGTGTGCACAAGAGCTCAGTGAAGGTAATTCGTTTTTCATCTATCAGTCTGAAAATGCAGATAGTTTAGCGTCTTGCTGTCGTTTAAGAAATGAGATAAGTGATAATACTTTTAGTTATTCATTAGGCGCAGGTGGTGTAGCTACTGGTTCTATTAACGTAATTACCCTTAATATGAGTAGGCTTATTCAAAAGAATGCCAATATTTTGGAAGAAGTACAAAAACTCCATAAATACCAGGTAGCCTATAGAAAACTAATGGAAGCATATTATAATGCAGGACTTTTACCTGCTTATAATGCAGGTTTTATTTCGTTAGACAAGCAATTTCTCACAATTGGTATTAATGGTATGGTTGAAGCTGCTGAGAGTAAAGGAATCACTGTTGGTAATAACAAAACGTATAAAAGCTTTGTAAACAAGTATCTAAAATTAATTTTTGATGAAAACAAAGTAGCAAAAAGCAAGTATGGCTACATGTTTAATACGGAGTTTGTGCCTGCAGAAAATTTAGGTGTAAAAAATGCTAAATGGGATAGAGAGGATGGTTTTGTTGTAAAAAGAGATTGCTACAATTCTTACTTTTATGCAGTTGAAGATCATAATATTAATGCGTTAGATAAAATAATTCTTCACGGAAAAGAAACCATCAAATACTTAGATGGTGGTTCTGCATTGCACCTCAATTTAGAAGAAACACCAAATAAAGCTGGTTTTATAAATCTTATAAACGCAACTGCAAAAGCAGGTTGTAATTATTTTTGTTTCAATATCCGAATTACTATTTGTAATCATTGTTCTCATATCGACAAAAAAACTACTTCGGTTTGTAAGAAATGCAACTCAACAGATGTTGACCATGCCACTCGTGTTATAGGCTATTTAAAAAGAGTCTCTAATTTCAGTTCAGGAAGACAGCGAGAACATCATTTAAGACACTATCATAAAGAAGAAAAAGATGATTCACTAAATGAAAAGCGAATAGCTCAGGTAAAACATTATCTAAGTACAACAGATGCCATTAAAGACCATGCTGCTTATAGCTAAGAAAGAGTACGTACAAGATGTATTGTGCTAATTGATGTCTAATCCCTTTAAAGATATTAGGGTTTTGTTCGCCTCAATGTCATTTGCTAATTCATTTATTGTTTTTTCTTTAAAGTCTGCAAGTATTTGTTCTTTAAAGGGTGAAACTATGTAGTGAACAGGGCATGGGTTTTGGTCATCGCAACGCGATAATCCTAAAAAGCAACTATCAAATTTAGTAGTGCCATCTATATTAATTATGATGTTCAAAATGTTTTTATGTTTATCCTTATCTGTAAGGTAGAAACCGCCAGTTGGCCCTTTAGATGATGAAATAATTTCTTTAGAAGCAAGGTCTCGTAATAACTTTGCCAAAAAAGGTGGTGGTGCCTGTATGTCTTTAGCAATTGTTTTTGAGCCTATTTTATTTTGGGTATCACTATATTTTGCGAGATACAAAACAGCTCTTATTGCATACTTTGCAGCATTAGAAATCATAGTATTTTTTTATAAAGATATAAAAAGATCGATTAGTCTTATTTTACCCAAAACCAACCATGACTTCCGGCTACCGCACCTGCTGTTGTGATTAAGCTAATAACTAATAAAACCCAATGCAATTGATGCATAATTCTAAATGTTTTATCGGGTGCTTTATTGGCATATTTGGCAAATACCTTATGAAGTATATACGGTTCTAATATGTAGAGAATTAATGAAAAAATAATCCAAACCAAAGTCATTGAGTGTAACCACCAAAAGCGGTAATCCAAATATCTAGACCAAGCATTCATTTCATAAAGCATATAAAAACCAGAAAGACCTGTTAACAGTGTCGTTATTTTTGCCTGTATCGCAAACTTACCTTCAATTGTTTCAAATGTTTTAATCTGCTCTTCTTTAGACTTTATTTTCTTTATCGCAGGAATTAAAACGGTAGTTACCATAGATACACCACCAATCCATAAAATCACTGCGATAATATGTACAATCCTTGCAATTGTAATATTTTCCATAAGTGCGTTTTAATATGTAAATTCTTTTTTGTTTATGTTTAAGTGTTTGTAAATTAAGGAAATAAATAAGATAAGTTGATATAAAAGTTTCGTCCTTGTCTTGGAATGTTATTCCAATCGGCAAAGGTTGAATAGTTGGTGTCTAAAATGTTTTCAACACCATATTTCAAAATTGTTCTACCATGATTTCCATAAAACACATGCCCCAAATTAAGATTTAATACAGCATAAGAAGCGGTTTCATTTTCACCATAAAAGCTACTAAAGTGACTTTGGTTACCATTACCTTCTAGCTGTATTGCAGCGTTAAAGTTGTGTTGTGTATAGTTGAGTTCTGCAAAGTAGCTAAAGGGTCTTATTAATGGTAAATTTTCACCATTGCTTCCTCTTCCTAAGTTATATCCAATTGTAGTGTTGGTAGAGAAATGGTCAGAAAACTTATAGCTGCCGTTAAGGTACACATCAAAAATAGAAGCATGGTCTAAGGCTTCATAAACACGTACACCATTAGCGCCAATAGTCATAGAACTAATACTTGGTGCAATCTCTCCAATAATGTAATCCATAATATAGAAATATGATGACTCTAATCCTAGTTTTAAATTACCAAAAGATTGTGTGTAGCCAAAACTAGCTTCTATAGCTTTTTCATTTTTTAGATTTGGATTACCGATATAATCATAATTATCAAAACTATTGAATAAATAAAATCCATAACCTTCACTAACTGAGGGAGCACGTTCGCCATAACCTAACCCAAATGATACATTCTTTGTATCTTTTTTAATGTTATAAGATGAAGAAAGACTCATTAACAAACGGTTTTTACGATCGCTAATATTTGGGTGAAAAATCTGAAGACTTTCAACACCTACTCTGTCTTCAATTTTATTGGTATGGTGCCCAAGTCTTAATGAGGTAGATAGTGTTTTGTTATTATTGATATGCCAATCGTCTTTAGCAAAAATACCAGTATAAAGTGTTCTTATATCTGGCCATGTAATCATAAACATGTCTGGTTCATTTGGGTTGTTAGAAAACATAGTCATTTCTGCCAAAGAACGATTGTAAAAACCATTTGCATTAAAGGTAAAATGATGGTTGTTTATAACAATATCTGCTTTACTGTAAAAGCCATAAGTATCGCTCCAACCAGGCATATCCATCCGAATAGGTACATCTGGACGCTTACTATCATCCATAATGTGGGTTATGGTGTTAAAATACAACTTGGTTTCTAAAGATTTTAAGCTTTTCTCATCTGGGCGGTAATAATGGGTTATAGATGTGATTAAAGCTTCTGCCAACGAAACATCCATTGGTAATGCAGGATAACCGACATCTGTTGCTCTATCATAAATGATGTTAGCATCGATATGCTGAGTTTCGGAAAACTTATATCCTGACTGCAGTGAAATATTATACTTTTTAAACTGAGAGAATAATACTTCTTGGTTGCCTCCAGCATCATAATTATCAGATTTCCTTAAGATACCGTCTACACTGATGTAAAATTTACTACCTGTATATTCAATATCTATACCTGTTGCAAAAAAATTACCATTGGTTTCGTAGCCTAAATCTGTGCTGGTTTTTAGACCAGTATCTGTAAATTTAGATGTTGGTAACTTTAAGTCTATGCCACCACCAACGCAATGTCCATTCTCAGTACCCGATTGGCCAGAGCCAATAGTTACTTTTTCTAGATTAGAAACATCTACATAAGAGGTTATAGGATCCATTTTGTCAGTACAAGCTCCAAAAATCTGCATGCCATCAATGGTAACAACCAAACGATCACTTACCATATTGTTTATAGCAGGTTCCCAGGCGTAGTTACCTCTTTTTATCATAGTGATGTTGTTAGACTTTTCTAAATAATCATCAATACTAGATAAGGTTTTTTCTTGTCTGTTGTTACTTAGTTTTCTTCTTGTTACTATAATGACTTCCTCGAGTTCTGTAGTGTCATTCTTTACTTCTTTAATTTCTTTTTCTTGAGAAAAACCATGATTAAAAAAGATGGAGCAAACAATTATAAAGATTAGCTGTTTCATAGCTAAAAGGTTTTAGATTAAATGATTTTATAGTAGAGCGTAGCCGAGAGTTGTAGTAACTCTCGACTGCTAACTCTACAAAACAATGTTTTAGCTTGAAGAGAATCTAGAATTCAAGTTCTAAATACAGGCTACTCGACTCATTTTGTTCGGTTACATCTTCACCTTTTAGTACGTCGTTTTCTACATTTAAAAGTTTTAGATTTAACTTCCAATATCCTGTCATCGTCAATGATAAATCTCCGTAATAAAAGCTGTCTGCGTTGTTGAATGATAAATCGGTATTATTAGGCGAACTATGATTACCCATACCAGGCATACGAGGATCTAAAGCAATGGTATAATTTTCTACCACAGGAAATGTCATCATGTTTTCCATTTTAAATAAACCTACTTTCATTTCGTTAATGGCAATGCTTGGATTTAGAGGTTCAATTAAAGCTAAGATGTAGCGTGTATCATCAGTACCCATAAAGCTAGCTACATTCTGGTTTTCATACTGAAACACTTCAATGGTTTCTGTAACACTATACGCTTCACCATTAATGTTATAATTAATTGTAAGTGACCAACCAGAACCATCTGTGTTTGTCATTTGATAAATTATAAAGCCCTCATAAACGGTATTCTTCCCTATAGCTTTTGTAATATTAGATTTAGGGCATGAATGTTGCATCGTAGGCATTTGCATTACTGGCACCCAGGATAAAGAAGCATCTTCAATATAGGTGTTAGTGGTATTGTCTTTTATTCTAAGACTTATCGCATTGTAACCAGTTTTAAACATCCCTGTTTTATTGAATAATTCAATGGTTTGGTCTCCATTTGTGATTTCTTGAATGAGATATAAATTAGCGACTTCATTATGAGGTGTTGTGTCGTCGTTGTCGTCTGTTGAGCACGAGAATATAAGTGCCATCAGCACTAATGGTAAAATATATTTAAGTTTCATTTTATTTTTATTTTAAGTTAATTTTAATGTGTAGTCATCTTAAATAAAGCTTTTAAAAGCCCATTTTAAGAAGTTATACGCTAAGCGCGCCGATAAAAAATTAACTTAAAATAGGTGGAGGAGTATCTATATCGTAGTATTTAGAGATTGTACTCTTAGAATAAAAATTTACTTGACTACTTCTATTATTATTAATAATGATTTGCTCTTCTGTGCTGTGTTTTTCACTAAAAAAGACAAAAACATCTAATCGTGTACGTTCTGTTTTTTGTAGCGGATTATTTGGTGTATTACTGTTGCTTTCTTTTAGCTCTTTACGTAATTGACATTTTCCATTACAACCCTTTTGTTCGTCTTTTTGAATACAAAGTGTTTTCGCTATTATGTCTTGGTTAATCACAAAATCTGCAACTATAACAACAGTTTTAATGTTGTTAAATAACAACGCAATAGTTAATATTATTGCAAAGGCTTTATGTAGTACTTGAGCGATCATGACACAAATTTCGGACTAAAATGTCTTAAATAAGATGATAAATGTCATGAGAAACTAAACTTTAAAAAACTCAAAATACTTGGCAACAAGAAGTTTTAACCGTTTAATTTTTTGTGCTTTAGTAGTATCATTTTCTACGTCTTTTAAATCTGTTATTTCTTCAAGTATAGGTACAAGAACAATGTGAAGCTGATCGTGTGCTTCACCTTTCATGTTGCAACTTTTAATGATGTAACTAGTCTCTTTTGAAAGTACGTTGCCTAATGCTTTTGTATCAATTGAGGTTTCTGTTTTTAAGATGGAATCGATGCGTTTCATTCCGATGTGCGTTTCCTGATTTGCTACCCACTGTTTACCATTGTTTAGAGCTAGGCCTTCTAAAACGATGGTAGCCTCTGTTTTTTGGTTTTTATTGTTTTTACACCCAAACAATACCAATATAAATAGAAGTGCAATACCATAAACTGTTTTGAGTTTCATACTAAAAGTCTTTTTTCTTTGATTTATGGATAATACGTAAAACAGGAAGAGCTACCCAAATAATTAAGGCAAAGATAGAAATAACCAAACCAAAGCTTGTGCCAAAAAACTGTTTAAAAACAGCACCTGTATATCCTAATAATGCAGAGATGTCTAGCTTTAAAAGAATAAGTGTTCTGGACAGGTCTATTGGGTTGAGCATTGTGCCAATTAAAGAGACTTTATCAAGAGGGTAATCTTCAAAAATTATTAATGACATTAAAAATAGCCCATCGTAAATAATGGCAAGAAATAGCCACATAAGAATGGCGTAACCAAATCCTTTAATTTTATTTTCGTTAGATAGCGCAATATTAAAGGCTAAAGCACTAAATATAAATGTTAGAAACACGCCTACTATTAGTAGCAATGAAAAATCCCAAATGGCATTAGATTTAAATAAACCATAAGCAATAAATGGAATACCAAGACCTAAAATTAAACTCATTGATAAAGAAAGTGCAACACCAAAATACTGTCCTAAAAAAATGGACGAGCGTTTTAATGGCTGAGCGAGTAGAAGCTCTGTAAACTCTTTTGAATTGTAGTAATACATTACGCCGAAAATGGTGCCTATTAGAGGAACCAAAACTATTATAACATTCATTAGTGTAATAACAGCCTTAGATAAATCACTATTTAGAAAAAGCAGTACAATACCCAACAGCAGATAAAAGGCAAAGTAAACATAACTCCAACTGCTACGCATTAAATCGAAAAAACTGTATTTTAAAATCTTAAGCATGGTTTTTGGTTAAAATGTTAGCAATGGCATGTTCAAAATCGTTCTGTTCTGTTTTGGTTTTAAGTTCTTCTATGCTGCCTTTAAAGTATATTTTTCCTTCTAGAATAAATACAATCTGATCGGCTATTTCTTCAACAAAACTCATTATGTGAGATGTAATTAAAATGGCCTTTCCTTTTTTCTTTTCTACTGTAATTAACTCTTTTAGGCATATTAAAGAAATAGGATCTAAGCCTGTCGTTGGCTCGTCTAAAATTACAATTGGACTATCGAACATAAAGGTGAGCACCAAATTAACCTTTTGCTTTGTGCCCCCAGAAAGCGTTCCCAATTTTTTGTTTAAAAAAGGTTGAAGTTTAAAAGTTTCTATAAGTTTTTGATCGTTGTTAGTTTGTCCCCTAAGGTCTTTTATCATTTTAATGAGCTCTATAACTTTGAGGTTGCTGGGAAAGTTAGCTATCTGAGGGAGATAATCTATCTTGCTTCTATAATTAGAGTTCTTTTTAATGTTTGTGTTAAAAACTTTAATTGTACCATTATCTGGTATTACCATCCCTAAAATGCTTTTTATAATGGTGGTTTTTCCAGAGCCATTAGGACCTAAAACAGCAAATATACCTCCTTCATTTATGTTAAGGTCTACACCGTTTAGTACATTGTTTTTTCCGAATTTTTTATGTAGATCTAATATTTCTACCATGTTACCTTACGCATTAGTGGTTTGTTATCAATGAGATTTTCTGGTGTAAAAACTGGTGATACTTTTTCAGAAAAGTTAATTATATCAATAAATAAGCTTCTAAGCAGTACAATACTTTCTGGAGTGCGATTTACTAAATACGAAAACAATTTTACTGGTCTGTAGGGAACGTCTCCAATACCATCTTTATCTAAATCGTAACCTGTGTAATTACTCCAGTAATTATTTTCAAACTTATTACTGTTTAGTTTGCCTGAATAAGATAAGTCAAAAGAGTTGTGCAAAAAGTTATTTTTTGAATAAATATTATCATAACAAGCTCCATGTACCTTTATAGCATATCCATTGTTTTTAAATGTGTTTTCTGTAAATGTTATTCTATTGGTGCCATCTGCATTAACACCAATAGTGTTGTCTTCAAAAATGTTGTGCTGTAGTTCTGCATCGTTAATCTCCTTTAGTAAAATTCCATATGATGCTGTTCCCCAATTTTTCTTAAACAAATTGTTGAACATTTTTATTCGCTTAGAAAACATTACGGCAACACCAGCACCATTGGCTTCAAAGGTGTTATTTTCATAAGTATTGTCATTAGAAAACATAAAATGAAGCCCGTAACGCATATTTTGGGTAGAGTAGTTGTTGGCAATATAGCTACTGTTCCCAAACTCTAGATATATACCATCTCTCATTCTACGCACATCATTGTTTAGAATTTTTACATTTTCACAGTGCCAAAGATGTATGGCATTACCAGAATCTGCTTCCGCATTACCTTCACCTGATATGGTATTATTTTTTATAATGCCATCCTTAGATTTTTGAACTAAAAAGCCAAAGAAGGCGCTTTCTACTGTTATGTTTTCAATAACAAAATCATATGATTTAAATAACAAAATTGCAGCATATTCTTTTGTGTAACTAACTTCGATGTTTTTTATTGTTAAGTTTTTGATGATTATATCGGTAGCCTCTACAGAAAATCCGTAGCCATTATTCTGAGTGTCTATTATAGTGCCTTTCTCTCCAGTTATATAAAGCGATTTTTTATAGATGACTATATTTGATTCCTGGTATAGACCACTTTTAATAAAAAGACTGTCACCACTTTTAGAACTATCAATAGCAGTCTTAATAGAATTAAAATCACAACCTGTTTTGCAAATGGTTATTGTTTTAGCAAATACAAAACAGGTTGAGAAAAATAATAATAAAATACTAATAGTCGTTTTAGGGTTCATCCAATCAATTAATTTTGTTAAAAATACCTTTCCAGTCATAGTATTGGGCTGGTTTGTCATTGATAATTTTTTTCGCTGTTTCGGTATTTTTGAAACCAGAAAGATTTGCTCCCATAGGGCTAGTAATTTCTTCACAAACAGTATAGGTAGCGGTTCTTGCATCTATCATTGTGCCAGGTTGATTGTAATTGGCAATGAATAAGTTGCCAGTAGCCATAATATCCTGTTTGTCTTCCAAAAAGCGAATCATACATTCTATAGCATCAAACTTATATTGTTTGCCTTTAGTAGTAACCATTTGAGCCGCGTGTGTTTTAGTAACAATGGTCATTTGGCAGAAATGACACATGTCTGTTCCGTAATTTATAGGTTGAGGTGTTTTACTACAACTAAAAAAGCTGTATATAATTATTAATAGACTTAGGCGCTTCATGCTTTAACAGTTTTCTTTTTTTTATTGCCTAACGAATATGCTATAAAAGTTAAGAACATACCAAACCCCATCATATAAGCACCTATATGTGGATAAGAATGAGCCACAAAATTTAAGATATGTCTTGTTCCAAATAATGGTGGTTTATAACTTAAAGGGTTACCATTTGCGTCTGTCATTTTCATAATAGCTTTAGGATCTAAATTGGTACCGTAATCTACCATCCAAGCATTAAAATCGTACATTCCTAATACACCTAATATAACCATTAAAATGAGCCATCCCAAAAACCACTTTGGCGAAATACCTTTAAATAATCCTAAAAAACCAATTAAGATACCAAGTAAGGACATACCACCAACAACGATAGGGAAAACTGTGAATTCCCACATTTCGTCTGGTTTTGGTAGTTTGCTCATACCTATATAATGGTTTAGTCCATCAATGTTCTGTAAATCGTGTTTTTCTTTTCCTGCTAACCCATCTAAGTGAATATTCATACCGATACCACTTGGATATTGAGGAGCCTCTAGAGTTATACTCCACAGCGGAAATATAAATAGACCTAAAAGCAATGCAGAACCAATGATCATTAATATACTAGCGGATTTCATGTTTAATTTATTTTAAAAATTATGGGCGAGCAATACACTCGCCCATGTCTGAGTTAATTGATCTTTAACACTAAAACTATTAACCCATTTTATTCATCTAAAGTGTATTTTAAAGGGGTGTTAGAGTTTTTTCCAGATACTCTTATATATCCTTGCATTTCTTGGTGTAATGCAGAACAGAAATCTGTACAATAGAAAGGCCATACACCTTCGCGTTTAGGCTCCCAAACAATTGTTTTGGTTTGACCTGGCATTACTAGAATTTCAGAAGTATTGGCACCAATCATTGAAAAACCATGTGGTACATCAAAATCTTGCTCTAGATTTGTTAGGTGGAAGTATACTTTATCTCCAACTTTAACACCCTCAATATTATCTGGCGCAAAGTGACTGCGTATCATAGTCATATTAATGTGTACTTCGTTACCGTTTCTTGTAACTTTGGTTTCTGCTTCGCTTTTAGCAGCATAAGGATGCTCATTTTCTGATAACTCATAGTACTTTTTACTGTTTTCTTTTATAATATCTGCATGTATACCAGCTGCATAGTGAGGCTCACCGTGAGTTGGAAAGTCTGATAAAAGTTCCATTTTGTCTCCAGAGATATCGTAAAGCTGTGCAGAGTGTTCTAACTCAGGACCTGTTGGCAAATAACGATCCTTTGTTATTTTATTCATTGCAACCAAATACTTGCCAAATGGTTTGCGAGAATTTCCACCAGGGATCATTAAGTGACCTACAGAATAGAATGTTGGCTGTCTGTCTAATACTTCGAACGTTTCTAGACTCCATTTCACAACTTCAGAAGAGATAAAGAATGTTGTATAAGCATTCCCTTTACCGTCAAACTCTGTGTGTAGAGGCCCTAAACCTGGCTGCGTAACCACTCCTGCAAGGGTGTTTTCGTAACTTAAGACAGGTATGCCATAAGAATTGTCTACAAAGTCTTTATTTTCAATAGCTTTGATAATTTTATCAAAATCGTAAACACTTAAATCTGTAGATAGCTTACCACTACCAACAATATATTGTCCTGATGGATCTACATCACAACCGTGAGGAGATTTTGGAATTGGAATATAGAAAACTGCACCTTCAACTTCTCTAGGGTCTACCATTGTTACACCTTCTTTCATAGTGGATGTAGCAGTATGAGTTTTTTCGTCATATACGTTGTGTGCATAGGTTCCTGCAACTTTTTCACCACCACCGTTCTTAACATAATCAACAATTTTTTGCCAGTTTATAGCAGCAATGTAATCTTTGTCGTTTTGTGAAGCATTCACTTCCATTAAGGTGTTAGCTTCTTCTGTGTTGTAACTTGTAAAGAAGAACCAACCATGAGATTTGTTTCGTCCAGGATGAGCCAAATCATAATTAAAGCCTGGCATGTTTAATTGAAAGTCTAAATTCATTCTTCCGTTATCAGCGATGCTAACAAAAGAAAGAGGGCCTTTAAACTCACCTTTCATCTCATTAATAGGCATGTCTCTTTGTGGATTAGGTACAGCAAATCTTGTACCAGCTACAATGTATTCTGTGTTTTCAGTTACAAAAGATGAGGCGTGGTTACCTGCAGAGTTTGGCAATTCTATAATCTCTTCAGTTTCAAAAGTAGATAGACTTACCCTTGCAATACGAGGTGTGTTGTTTTCGTTAATAAATATCCATCTTCCATCAAGTTCTCCATTGGTTTGCGAAATATCTGGATGGTGTGCATCTCCCCAAGGTACGAAGCCAAAAGAAGTGTTAAGCATAGGCTTTGTTTCTTCTGAATAACCATAACCTGAAGTAGGGAATTGTGAAAAAACAGGAATTTCTTTTAACATTCTACCGCTTGGTAGACCAGCTACAGTGATGTTACCACTATATCCTCCTGAAAAAAATGCGTAGTATTCATCGTGTTCGCCTGGTGCGACATAAACTTTCTCAGCCTTGCTAGAAGTCATAGCACTTGAGTTTTTTGTATTGTTGTTATTGCCACAATTGACTAAAAAAGCCGAGACAGCAATAGCTAATACGTATTTGCTTAGTTTGTTCATTTTTAATGATTTATTTAGTTAATAGTTTTAGTTTTTTGGAAGAATAACGTCTTCAACAATATGTACCCAACCGTTACTCACGTTGACTGTTGCAATAATTTTGGTGCCACCTACGTATAAGTCACCATCTTGCTGTGTAACCTCTACATATTCTCCAGAGGCCATATAAAGTTTTCGATTTTTTTCAGCGTTCTTTTTCAACATCTCAACAGGAAAGTTACTTGGAGCTACATGGTTTGTTAGTATTAAGGCTAATTTGCCTTTGTTTTCTGGTTTTAGAAGATCGTTTAAGGTAGCTTCGTCAATTTTAGAAAATGCTGTATTATTAGGTGCAAAAACCGTTAAAGGCCCAACATTGACTAGTGCATTTTCTACGCCAGCAGCTTGTACAGCGCTAACCAATGTTGTATGGTCTTCTGATTGCATTGCCAATTGTAGTGCATTTGGTGTGCCTCCTTCATCTTTTATAAAGGCCTGTCCGGTTTTTTCGTTAGATGTGTCATTGGTTGTGGTTTGGCTTGCATTGTCTTCAGAGGACTTTGCTGAATTATTACATGCTACAAAGCATCCCAAAAACGCAAAGAGTAATAGTGATTTGATTAGTGTTTTCATGGTTATAATATTTAATTAAACGAGAAGTTTAGAGTGTTCTAAAATATTCAAGGACAGCTCTAGCTTCATCTTTGGTTAAATTTTGATTAGCCATAGGAGATCCATTAAACTCAATTAATAAGTCTTTTGCTAAAGGATCTTCTTTCACCATTTTTTCAGGTGCTAGAATCATGTTCATAATCCATTCAGGTGAGCGTCTTGATAATATACCTTTTGGGGCAGGTCCAATATGTTTTTTGTCTGGTTTATGACATGCTGTACACATTTTCTCATATATTACTTTTCCGTTGGCAGCCATTTCAGGGTCCACTACAAGTGCTAAATCTACTTTAGAAACTGGTCCAACACCTTTATTAGTTAATTCAACTCTCTTTGATGCTGGTTCTTTTTTTTCTGTTTTTTCAGGTGTTTTTTTAGCATAAGGATCTTCCTTTTTCTTAGTGTCACCTCCACAATTGAAAAGAAATAGCGTTAAAGCTAAAATGCAAATTTTTGATATTGTTTTCATAAGATTTAAATTAAATTAGAGCAAATTTAGCAAGGATAGAATCGATATTTTATGATAAAAATCATATTTAAGATAAAAATATCTTTTTTATTTTTGCTTCTAAATTATATTACAATGTTTTCTAATACAGCTAAGTACGCTATAAAAGCTTGTCTTTTTCTTGCGGTTAATTCTAGTGAAGTAAATAAGTTAGTTATAAAAGATATAGCGGAACCAATCAATGTACCATCAGCATATATTGCCAAAATTTTACAAGCTCTTTCCAAAAAAGATATAATATCTTCAACTCGAGGTCCCAAAGGAGGGTTCTATTTAACAAAAAATCAGTTTCAAACTAATGTCATGCAAATTATAGAAGCGGTTGATGGTGAGGAGCGTTTAAATTCTTGCTTATTGAGTCTTGAGAAATGTAATAGTGATAATCCATGTTCGTTACATCATTTGGTCTATGAAGAAAAACATAAGATTAACGAAAGGCTGAAAAGGACCACTCTAGAGGATTTAAGACAACATATTATGAGAGGGGAGTCTATATTACCTTTATAATGATTTGTTTTTAACAGCAAAGTTCTCATTATTAAAATTTACATATCCGAAAAAACATAAATGAGATGAGTTTGTTTTAGCAATGTTTTTAGCATCTTTAAGACTACAGTGTTTTTTTGTAACTCCAAACTGCCAAGCCGTTCATAACCAAAGCATAGGCTAATGTTTTTATGGCCAATGGGAATACATCGTTAAAATTAGAACCTTTGAGTAAGACCATTCGAATGATTTCCACAAAATACTTGACAGGATTAAATTCAGTAAGTATTTGTGCCCATTTTGGCATACTTTCAATAGGTGTGAACAATCCGCTCATTAAAATAAAAATCACTACAAAAAACCATGAAATAAACATAGCCTGCTGTTGTGTGTCTGTGAAGTTTGAGATGAACAATCCCATTCCCAAAATCACTAATATGTAAACTGAAGTATAAGCATAAAGCAGTCCCAAATTTCCGAGCATGGGTGTATTAAAAATAACTTTGGAGAGTAGTAAGCCTATGGTCAACAGTCCCATTCCCAAAACCCAAAAAGGGAATAGTTTTCCAATTATAAAATGATGCTTTTTTATGGGTGTTACATTGATTTGTTCCAAGGTGCCTATTTCTTTTTCCCTCACAATGTTCATTCCAGATAAAAACAGCGTAATCATTGTAACAAGCAAAACCAAAATACCAGGCACCATAAATGTTTTGTAGTTCAAGGTTTGGTTGTACCAGAATAAAGGAATGCTATCGATACTGCTTGGTTTTTGTACAGTATCTGAAATCTGTATTAAATCTGTAGCAATATTCTTGTTGTACTTCTGAATGATTTGAGTTATGTAAACATTGATTACACCAGCTGCTGCACCATCAATTGCATCAACAAAAACGCTTATGGCATTTGTTTTGTCTTTTTGTAAATCTCGTTCAAAATACACAGGAATATTCAAATAAACATCAACCGTACCTTCTTGCATTGCCCGCGAAGCTTCCTTTTCCGAAGAAAATGTTTCTGAAACATTAAAATACGATGAAGCTTCAAACTGCTCTACCAAACCTCTTGAGATGCTGCTATTATCTGCATCAACATATCCAAATTGTATGTTTTTTATTTCGTAGGTAGCCGCATTAGATAAAACAACCAATTGCAGTACTGGTAAAATAAAAATGATAGGAAGCATCCCTTTATTTCTAAAGATTTGCTTAAACTCTTTTCGTATGATGTAAAATATTATGTTCATCTTACTCCAATCTGATTTTATATTTTTTCACGCTTATACTTATAAACAATAACGTCATCAAAACAAGTATGGTGGTTTCTTTAAATATGAAACCAATCCCAATGCCTTTTAACATGATGCCTTTTACAATGATGATAAACCATTTTGCAGGGATGATGTTACTGATCACCTGAAGTGGTACGGGCATACTGCTTATGGGAAAAATAAATCCTGAAAGTAATATAGTAGGCAACATTAAGCCCATTAAAGAAATCATCATTGCGGTTTGCTGAGTAGCCGATATGGTTGAAATTAAAATACCCAAAGCCAATGAAGTGATAATAAACAGTACACTTTCAGCACCCAAAAGAAACAAACTTCCTTTTACAGGTACGTTAAAGATGAAAATACTCAACAGCACAATAACAATGGCATTGATAATAGACAGAAAAATGTACGGAAACACCTTGCCAATAATTACCTGAAAGGGTTTTAAAGGAGACACCAATAAAATTTCCATAGTTCCCTGTTCCTTTTCACGGGTTATGGAAATGGATGTCATCATTGCCGATACTAACATCAAAATAACCGTCATCACACCCGGAACAAACATATAAACACTCTTTAGTTCTGTATTATATATCATCCTACTTTGCGGGACAATTTGGTAGTCTATGTTGATATTCTTGTTTAGTTCTTGCTGATACTTTTTAAGTATTGACGAAATGTAATTACTTATGGTACTGGCCATATTTGGATCCGTGGCATCTGTAAGTACTTGTACGTTGGCCTGTTTATCTTTAATGAGGTTATTTCCAAAGTTATTTTCAAATTGAAGTACCGCTTTTACTTTGCCTTTTTTGAATATGGATTCTATGGATGACTCTTGTTGAATAATATCAACAATGCTAAAGTGTTTTGAAACGGCTATTTTATTGATGATTTCTTTAGATGTCACATCATTGGCCTGGTCTAGAATGGCAATATCTACATTATTGATTTCATTAGTAATGGCGAAACCAAACAATAATATTTGGGCTATGGGCATCCCGAATAATATAAATAGGGAACGTTTATCACGAAATATGTGATAAAACTCTTTTTGTACAAAACCTACAAATCGTTTCATCCTCTAGCCAGTTTTAAAAACACATCGTTCATTGTGTTGGTTTTATAATGCTCTTTCAATTTTTTTGGGGAGTCCAGAGCTTCAATTTTACCATTGACCATTATGGAAACACGGTCACAATATTCGGCTTCATCCATATAATGGGTCGTCACAAAAATGGTAGTTCCATTGTGGGCAGCTTTGTAAATCATTTCCCAAAATTGACGTCTTGTAATAGGATCTACTCCGCCAGTAGGCTCATCCAAAAAAACGATTTTAGGCTCGTGCAACAGAGAAACTGAAAACGCCAACTTTTGCTTCCACCCTAGTGGTAATGAAGCTACAAGACTGTTTGTAACTTCTTGGAGCCCTAATTCCTCAACCAGTTCACATCGTTTTTGATCTATTTGTTTTTTGGTCAATCCGTAAATACCACCAAAAAATGTGATGTTCTCTTTTACAGTCAAATCATCATATAAGGCAAATTTTTGACTCATATACCCAATATTTTTTTTGATGGATTCGGTTTCCTTATAAACATCAAAACCGGCAACCGTCGCGGTTCCCGAAGTAGGGGAAGAAATCCCGATGAGCATTTTCATAGCTGTGGTTTTACCAGCACCATTGGCTCCCAAAAAGCCAAATATTTCCCCTGACTTTACCTGAAAACTTATTTGGTTTACAGCTGCAAAGTCCCCAAATAGCTTGGATAGATTTTCTACTTGTATAACGTTATTATTTTTCATCATTTAGCTAATTCCATAAAAGTGTCTTCTATGGTAGGTTGGGTTTTTTCAATGTGAATATCTGCAAGGCTTTGGGACTCCAAATAGGCTTTTAAGCTTTCGGTATCTATCGATTCTCGTTTGTCGGTATAGTGCACAAACTCTCCAAAAGGGAAAATACTGTAGGTGTGTTCGTAGTTTATCAAACTCTCAATAAGACCATACATATCGTTGGCACGAATATTATATAACGATTTTGGGAAGTGATTGACAATAGCTTTTGGTGTATCAATTTCCAGGATTTTGCCATCTTGGATTAATGCAATACGGTCGCATAAAGCAGCTTCGTCCATATAAGGGGTAGATACCAGAATGGTGATGTCTTTTTTCTGTAACCGTTTAAGCATTTCCCAAAACTCCTTTCTCGACACTGGGTCCACACCAGTGGTAGGTTCATCCAAAAACAATACTTTTGGTTTGTGTATCAACGCACAGCTCAATGCAAGTTTTTGCTTCATTCCACCAGAAAGTTTTCCAGCGCGCCGTGTTTTAAAGGTCTCTATTTGCACATAAATATCCTTGACCAAATCGTAGTTTTCTTCGATGGTTGTTCCAAATATGGTAGCGAAGAAATTAAGGTTTTCCTCTACCGTCAAATCTTGATACAATGAGAAGCGTCCAGGCATATATCCAACACTGTTTCTAATCGATTTGTACTCCTTAAGCACATCATAACCTGCTACCGTAGCTTGCCCTTTGTCTGCTATCAAAAGGGTAGTTAGGATGCGGAACAAAGTAGTTTTTCCTGCACCATCAGGTCCTATAAGTCCAAAAAGTTCACCAGGTTTTACATCAAAAGAAATATCTGATAATGCGGTTACCTCACCATAAGATTTTGATATGTTCTTTACAACGATTCCCATTTATTTTATCAATAAGAAATGACTCTTTTTTAGTGCATCTACTTGGTGTTTTAAATTGTTTTCAATAAAGACATAATCGCCTGCTTGTAAGATTTCTTTAGTGCCTTTTTCATCAGAATAAACGGCTTTACCGCTCACACATACCAATAGTGCTGGCACTTTGGAAATGTGTTCTTCAAGACTTTTGTTTTTTTCAATTTGAAGCGAGATTACTTTCTCATCTGTAGGTTTAAATAAAAGTTGTGTTTGTACGGCTTTTTCTTCGGTATGCAGGGTTTTTAAGTTCATCGTATTGCTGTTTTTTACGGTTCCACAACTCCATAGGGAGACGAGTGTTAATGTTACTAATGCTAGTTTTTTCATTTTAAATATTTAGTTTTTGTTCATTTTTCCTTTACCTTTTTCCATA
Source organism: Winogradskyella sp. HB-48 (assembly GCF_049942685.1). Taxonomy (GTDB): domain Bacteria; phylum Bacteroidota; class Bacteroidia; order Flavobacteriales; family Flavobacteriaceae; genus Winogradskyella. The sequence continues at coordinate 390,609 of NZ_CP187934.1, read as the reverse complement.
CCTTTTCCGTTGCCGTGCTGTTGTTGCATATGTTCTTCCATCCAAATGGGCTCTTCTACATCGTTGTCATAAATGTATGTGGCTATTTTTTCTAAATCTTCAGTGGGCAAATCCATTTTTGGCATTACCTTAAATCGGTTTACAGCACCTCGCATAAGTGCTTTTTCCTCTTCGGGATTTTGCACCCAGTTCACCATTGCGTTTACAAAGTCGGTTTTGTTGTCGTACACATTGGTGTAGTGCATTTTTACCGCTTTAAAAGGTGGTGCTATAATATCGTCATGCGATGCCGCTTTTGGATTGTGGCAGAGGTAACAGTTGTTTTTCAATAAGGTGTAAGCTTCGCCTGGCTGTGTTTTTAGGTCGGCTGTATCTTGAGTGTTCACTGCTAAATAAACGGTTTGGGTGTTTTGTTTACAACTGGCAAATAAAGCCGATAGTGCAATTGTAAAAATGATTGTTTTCATATTTATGGGTTTTAGGGTTATTCTTGGTTTTGTAGCCACATTTCAGCTGGCATTCCAATTTTTAAACTACCATCATTTTTTACATGCACCTTTACTGCATAGACCAAGGCAACACGTTCTTCTTTGGTTTGAATAATTTTTGGGGTAAATTCCGCCTCCGAAGCTATCCAGCTAATTTTGCCGTCATACGTTTTCATTGCATCTTGGTCATCGATTTTGACGGTTACGGCTTCACCTATCTTTACTTTGGCCAATTGGGTTTCGCTGACATAAACCTGTAGTTCCATAGTCGCTAAATCGGCAATCTTATAGAGTGGTTTTCCAAAAGATACAATTTCATTAGATTCAGCATATTTAGATAAAACCGTTCCGTTTATTGGATTAATGATTTTGCTTTTTTGAATTTGGTCATCAACTTGTTTGATTTGGACATCAATAGATTTCAACTCATTAACAACTGGTGCATTTTGTATTTCTACACTTCTTATTTGGTTTTTAATCACATCTATTTCACCAACCACATCATCCAATTGTTTTTGCGTGCCTGCGTTGTCTTTTATTAAATTTTCTACTCTAGTTTTGTTGGTGTTAGCTGTTTTTAATTTTGAATTTAAAACGGCAATTTGTGATAAAACACCTTTAGATTTTGAACCAATTACTGCTTTTGAAACCTGTAACTGTTCCCGTTTTAATGTAAGTGCGATGGTGTCTATATAACCAATTAACTGTTCTTTTTGTAGCACATCACCTTCGTTTAAGTTAAACTGAATAAGCTTTCCGTTATTTTCTGCCGAAATGGTGATTTCAGTAGCTTCAAAATTACCATAGCCATCGGCTTTACTATCGTTGTCATTGCAAGCGGATAAAAGCATTGTTATGGTTAGGGCAATTAGTATTGTTCTTATGTTTTTCATTGTTCTTTTATTTTGAGTCTCCTTTTAGGGTATTGTAATTGGCTTTGGCTAATTCCAATTGTGTTTTATGTTGGTTGAATAGATTTTCTGCTTCGTATAATTTGGTGAGTTCTGTAATATATTCAGAGGTGGTGATTATACCATTCTTTAGTTGGGATTCCGAAGTGTTCACAACTTCCTGTTGTAAGTCAATAAGCTGTTCATCAATTTCTATGCTGCTTTCAAGCGTTTCAATTTCTTTAAGTTGCTCATTTAAAGCTGTCTTTGTATTCAGTTTAAAAACTTCCTCTTGATTACTTATCAATTCTTTAGAATAATCAAGTGCTTGTCTTTGCTTTTTATTGTTGTTCCAATCAAATACATTCCAGTTTAACTTTAAACCAACTATGTAATATGAGGTAAAATCATTTTCCAGCATATTCAATCCTGGGTTGCCATAACCACCAGTTGCAAAACCATTGAGTTCAGGAACCGATGATTTGGATAATATGTTTTGTTGTTGTTGTATCTCTTCTTTTTGCAGACCGTACAATCCTAATTCTGGTCTGTTTAATTCTGAACCTGCGTTTATTGAGAGTAATGGTTTTTGAAACCCCGTTTCAACTGAAATCGGCAATCCAGTTAATGAAGATATAGATGCAATCAACTTTGATCTATTGTTGATTGCTTCTTGATTTTGCTGAAAAATTTTCAACAATTCAGTTTCAATGACTTTATCAGAAGTTGGCAATAACACACCATTTTTTATTCCCGATTTTACTTCATTTAATTTGCTGTTCAATTGCTGTTCCCTAATTTTTAGCAATGCTCTTTGTTCATCAATCAAAAGAATTGAAAAATATAATTGGTTTACACGCTGTTTTAGTTGATACACATTGACTTCAACCTCTTGTTGCTTTCTGTCGGTAATAATATTTTGCAAACCTTGTGACGCTTTAATTTTTCCGCCATTAAAAATCAATTGGTTAGCCGTAAGGGTAGCTCGATATTGATCATTGTTCAAGGGTTCTATGCCAGTGTTTGGCAAAGGAACCTCTGTAACATCACTCTGATAGGTCGCCTGGGCATTAAGATTAAGCTGTGGCAATGTCTTTGCTCTAATAGCCGAAAGTTCAACTTCCTTTTGTTGCTCTAAAATAGCACGTTGTTTAACGAGAGGGTAATTTGTTTTCAAACCTTCATAACATTCATTTAGACTAATGGTGTTTTGGGTATAACCAAAAATCGTTGTTAGAAAAAAGAGTCCGAATAGATATATGGCTTTCATAAGCTTATTTTTTTATGGCATTAATAATGAAATCAGATACTTCTTTCTTTCGAGCTTCCAATAACATTTTGTATGCCTTGTCATCAACATTTGTAAATGCTTTAATTAATGGAGAGGCTACAAAAGGAAATATATTTAAGGACAGTATGTTAATGAACAATTGTTCGGCATTTATTGGAACAATTTTGCCAGTTTTCACTTCATTTTTTACTTGAAGTTTAAATTTATCAATGTTCGGAAAAGCAACATTTTTCTTTATTTTCTCAATGAATTTTGGATTTCTATTAAGTTCCTGAATAATGAAGTTTGGCAAATAAGGGTGTTTTATAATAAAACTAATATAATTGTGTGTGAAATTTTTGATTTTATCTTCTAATGAAGAGTCATCATTAAGAATAGCATTGAGCTGTGGTGCTAATAAAGAAAAGGCCTTTTTAAATACAGCCTCGAACAAGAGTCGCTTGCTTCTGTAGTAATAATGCAACATTGCCTTATTGATGTTTGCTTTGTCGGCAATTTCTTGCATTCTGGCACCATCCATTCCTTTAGATTGAAATATTTTTTGTGCTGCTTTTAATATTTGTTCTTCAGTTTTATTGTCTTTATGTTTTGTCATAATTCAACCATTAAGTTTAACCATATGGTTAACAAAATTACAAAAAATTATTTAATAACAATTGTTTGGGTTTTAAAAATATACTAATGATTTGTAAAAGTCAGATAATATGTAACTCGAAAAAATAGTGACGTTTAGTATGAAAAAATGGAATGGAGATCTTGGTGTTCAATGTTATTCATGTCAATTTGAAGACTTTATTAGAGCAAGCATTTCGATTTTATGTTTTTTAAGAATTAAGATTTGTACCCTATGATACTAGAATGCCTATAAAAATTAAAAAGTTACTTTTTGTATCGAAAAGTCAATGATGACTTTTGTTTAAAGTTCATTTAACTGATTAAATTTATTTATTTCTTGTAATAATTGGTTCGATATTTTTTCTGTACGCTCTACAACAAGCCAAATACGAAAGTGTTTGGCTTTTTTTTGTAAATGAGATTTTAGAAAGTTTACTTTTTTAAATTGAAATGTCAAAAAAGTAAATTTTGAATCAAAATTTGGCTTGTTGCACAAACTTGCTCATAAGGTCCAACGAGCGATAGAGAAGTTAATCCAGTTCCTACTACTAGGAAAAAGACTTAAGCAAAATTGAAGTCTTTTTTATTCTAAAGACTAATTCTTAATAATCTGACTAAAATCATACTAAATTTAGATAATGATTATTAAATTTAGTTTATGAAAAATATACTGTTACTTACCGACTTTTCGGAAAATTCAATCAATGCTTTGCAATACGCTTTAAAGTTGTTTAGGGGTACTAGTAATAATTTTTTTGTGTTGCATGTAGAAGTTGCAAATACTTTTTTAACTGATGATTTAATGGTGTCTGGTAATAAAAGTATCTATGATTCACTGATTAAAAAGTCAAAAAATAAATTGAAAGAATTAGTTGATGGATTAGAAGAAAAATTCAAGAACGAAAGCTTCAACTTTGAGATGCTTATAGATCATGATGTGTTTGTAGATTCTGTCAATCAAGTTGTAGCATCAAAGGATATTGACCTAATAGTTATGGGTACCAATGGAGTCACAGGTGCCAAAGAGGTTATATTTGGGAGCAATACTATAAATGTTATTAGAAAGGTTACTTGCCCAACACTTGTAATTCCTGAAGATTATGAATATGCCTCTCCAAATGAAATTCTATTACCGCTAGATTTGAATGATTCTACAAATGGTAACGCCTTTGCAGATCTCATGACTTTTGCAAAAACACACTGTGAAAAATTACACCTATTAAGAGTAAAACCCAACGATGAAGTTTTACCAGAAGAGCAGAAAGATATCGAGTATATTGAAACACACTTAAGCGGTTTTGACTACGAATATCATGTTGTAAGCAATACACCTTTGGATCATGTAGTGAATTCTTACATCCAAACGCATAGTATAGATTTAATTGCTTTATTAGTTCAGAAAGAAAGTCTGTTTGAAAGATTCTTTACGGGATCATCAACAACAGAAATTAGCAAGAAACTTAAAGTGCCGTTATTGGTCTTTCATGTTTAAAAACAAAAGCTGAATTTGTAATCAAAGATGTGCTTAAACGAGATGCACACTTATTAGGTAGAATTAAATGATTTCCTTTTTAGTACCTAATGCCACTGGATTAATAAGCTGTTCCTTTTCTAAGGCTTCAAGAATTACATAAATGTAGTCTTTTACGGTTTTTTCAATGGATTGTGGATCTACTATTTCAATGGATCCTTTCCAAAGTAATTCCTGGTCTTTAGTCGGGCAAATACAAAATAGTGAAGTCTCGGCATGGTAAACAGTATATTCTTCGTAATATTCTGGATTGTAAAAACTATCCTGGTATCTTAAATAATCTTCCTTGAATTTTACAAAGGTCTCATCGTACACATCAAAGTTTTTAGTGTAGACTATTTTATCTTCTGATCCTATGATTTTTGAGAAAATAATAGTATCAAACCCATTTTGTAAAAGCTGTTGTTCTAATGAATCTAACTCCACTAATGAAAGTTTTTCAGTTGTGGTATTATCTGGTAAAACCTCAAAACTAGTGTAAGCAACTGTACCTCGTTCAATAAACCTGGCCTTAAGTTCATTCTCAAATTTTTGCTTGGCTTCCAAATTGGAGGTCAGACCAATCACCAAAATTTTAGAAGGAGCATAAGCTTGCACATCTGGGTTTTTCCAACTATTCGATAATTGGGTAGAGCTACAGTTGCTTATTAGAGCTGCTATAAGTATAATCATCAGCTTTTTCATCACAGAACTATTTCTTATCTATTAAGTGGTTTTGTTTGCTTTCTTTCATCACCATTTTTATAAACTTAAAGAACTTGGCTTTAAGAACTCTATAGCGTTTTCTTAATTCGTCAAAAAGCTCCGTAAGGTTACGATGTTCGTTTTTATAGGCCATTTCTTCCTGTAGTTGGTCTATGCCATCTACCATGATGGACAGTTGTTTTTCGTGCTTTTTCACAGCCATTAAAAGTGTCTGTGTTTGCTCTACCATTTTGGTGAGTTTATCAATAAGTCGTTTACTTTCATCAAAGTGGTCATGGTCTATAATCTGAAGTGTGTACGTACGGATTAAATCTTCAAAAAACCATTGTTCTTCTTTGTAGAATTCTAATTCTGAAAGCCATTTTTTGGATTCAAAGTGCATTTCGTCTGCACTCAACCATTCTGTGTGTTTGGCGTGGGTATGTATTGTTTTCATGATTAAGAATTTAAAAAGGCAGAGTGTAAGGCTATTAAAACATACACTCTGCCATAATTAACTGATTTTAGATAACCTCAACCTTTTTAGGTTTTAGTGCTTTAGCTTCTTCTTTTTTTAGAAGATTAAGTTTAAGAATACCGTTTTTGTAGGTTGCTTTAACTTCCTGATCTGTATTAATAGTTTTAGGTAATGCTATAGATCGTTTAAATGAGTTATAGCTAAATTCTTTGCGTGTGAAATCTTCTTCTTTCTCTTCAGATTCAAGTTTTTTCTCACCACATACATTAAGAATATTATCTTCTATAGTGACCTCAAAATCTTTTTTATTGAAACCAGGAGCTGCAAACTCTATTTCAAAATCGTCATCGTGTTCCTTAACATTCATAGCTGGCATTAAGCTATCTTCTTCAAAAAAATCATTGTTAAAGAAATCGTCGCTGCTTAAAAAATTTTTTAAGCCTTCGTTTGTCCAATTAGGAACCAAACGTCTTCTGTTGTTAAATTTAATTAGTGACATAGCTCTAAATTTTAGTGTTAAACTTCGATTTTACTGTCTCTAATTTAATGAGCCAACTGTAATTCTGAAATGATATTGATCAGTTTGGAGTATGTTGTTATAAGTTAAATAATGAGCTTTTCAACATCCGTTAACTGAGGAATTTTAACATGCCAACCATAAGTGTTTTCTATTTTAGACCTAAAGGCATCTAGAGCGGTAGGCTCGCCATGGATGAGATAGACAGTTTCCGGAATGTTTTTGATGTTAGACATCCAATTGAGTAAATCGTTTTGATCTGCATGTGCCGATAAACTTTCAATCGTTTTTATGGTGGCTTTAACAGGATAGTACTTTCCGAAGAACCGGATTTCATGTACGCCTTCCTTAAGTTGTCTTCCTCTTGTACCTTCTGCTTGGTAGCCTACTAAAAGTACAGTGGTTGACGGTTCGTCTATAAGTTGTTGTAAGTAAGTGAGCACACGCCCTCCCGTAACCATACCACTACCTGCAATAACTATTTTAGAGCGTTTGTCATCTATGGTTTCCCAGGTTTCTCTATACGACTGTACTATGTTTACATGATTGCACATGGCCTGATAGTCTTCATTGCTCAGTCTGTGCCATTTTGGGAACCGTTTAAAAACATCCAAAACATTATCTCCCATTGGGCTATCTATAAAAATAGGAATATTGGGGATTCTACGGGTTTTATACAATTGCCAAAGAATATACATCAGTGTTTGTAGGCGTTCTACCGCAAAACTTGGAATTATGAGGTTCCCTTTTTTATGTAGCGTTTCTTTGATAATGCTTTCTAAAATGGATTCTACATCTTCTTCTGGGTGTAACTTGTTGCCATAAGTACTTTCAATAAACAGGTAATCTGCCCATTCCGGTGTTTTTGGATTGTTAAGCAAGTAATCATCCGTTCTTCCAATATCTCCAGAAAATACAAACCGTTTACCATTAATATCCAATTCGATGAAAGTTGCACCAATAATATGGCCATTATATTGAAAGCGATACGAGATGTTTTCAGTCAATGAAATCCATTTATCATCTTCCTCTGCATGAAATAGTTTGATGGTTTCTTCTGCTTCTTCAACTGTGTAGAAAGGTAGGGCAGGGTTGTGTTTGGTGTACTTTTCTTTATTGGCTTTTTCTGCTTCTTCTTCGTGAATTTTAGCACTGTCTTTTAAGATGATTTCAGCTACGGCAAGCGTAGGTGCTGTACCGACGATTTTACCTCTAAATCCTTGTTTTAAAAGCCTCGGTAAATACCCAACGTGGTCTAAATGACCGTGTGTTAATAAGGTAATATCAATGGATTTAACATCAACAGGAAGGTCTGCCCAATTGAGTTCCCTTAAGGTTTTTAACCCTTGAAACATGCCACAGTCTATTAAGATATTTTGTTCTGAGGTTTCTAACAAAAATTTTGATCCTGTGACTACACCTGATGCACCTAAAAAATTGACCCTTACAAATTTTTCCATATTTATTCACTTTTAATGGTACAGAGATCTGTGATTTCCTTAAGTATTCTTTCTTTTCTGGTATCAGAAATTCCTAAATGGTCTAGATAGAATTTATCGTGTATTAATTCTCTGCATAAGACCACATTTCTGCTTAGTAAAAATTGTTTTTCCCTATTAGAAAGTAAGGTGGAAACAGTAATTGGATATAGTCCCAAGCGGTCAATTTGGTCTTTTAAACCATTGTTTTCAGGATAATCCCAACTTAATAAAAACAGTCCACAACACTTACTGTATTGTATGGCATCTTCTGTAAATCTGGTATTAGTTACGACCCAGGCTTTTGTTAAGGTTGTTCCGTTTTGAGGATTGGCATTCCAATGTGTTTTTACATCTTGATAACGAGAGTTTATATATAGAGGTACTTTTACATTACAGTTTATACCTTGTTCACCATGAAATTTACATTCAATAATTGTAGTTTTATTGTCTTTATGGGCTACAACATCAATCTCGTGAGTGACGCATTTGCCTTGTAAGACTTCGCCGATTTTCACATTGTAACCAGAGTATTTTAAAACAGCTCCAATAAAACGCTCAAACGGAAATCCTGTTGGGCCTAACTCATAAATTGCCTTTTTGAGTTTGTATTTAGATGCGAAATGGCTTTTCTTTTTCTTTAGTAAAGCAAAGGCTCTGTTGTAAATTTCTTTGGTTGAAATACCTTGGTAAAGCTCGTCTCTAACTTTATCTATAATCTGGTCTATGGTTTCTTTGTCTGCGCCAGTTCGTTTTAGAGAAGAACGTAACTTATTAAGTGAAAATTTTACTCTATCACCTGATGATTTGGTTATAATGATGCTTTCGTTTTCCATTTCTATTCATTTAAAAAAGCTGCCAAAATATAATTGACTCTGGCAGCTTTACTGACTAATAAAATTTGCTGGAAACTAATTCAACTTAAAATAATCACGAACCCAAGCGATTATTTGATTGTTGGTCATGCTATCAGTTTTTACAACATCTTTTACTTTTATTTTTAGTGCATTATAGTTTTTGTCTAATTCTTTTTTAAACTTTTCATTTGTACCAGCAGGTCCAAAAATGACTAATGCATCAGTATCTTTAATGTCCTCGACAATATTTTGGAAATATTGTTTTAATTGATGTTTCTCTCTTTCTAAATATTTACTGTCTTTAATAACATCTTGTGGTCCACTTTTAAATCTCTGACCGGATCCTCCTTTGGTTTTAAAATGTTCAATTTCTGACTGTATGGTTGAGAAACTCTCCTTTCCATTGTCTATCTTCACTATGTGTGCTTTGTCCTTGTCTATCCAAACTCCTGTATGCTTCATGATGGTGTAATTTTAATTTCTTAGGTCGTGCATAGCTAAAATTGGGACATTGAGATGAAATGATATTTCTTTAACCAATGGGCTAGAAAGTATGCTGCCAAAAAACTTATGTTTTTTATTAATAAATGCTACCATATCACTTTCTCTACTTTCAACAAATACATTGATTGCTGCTATTACTGAATTGTTAGATAAGGTATGGTGCTTATATATTGTACCTTCTAGTATTTCTTCTAGAAGTGCCTTATTTTCCTTTTGAGAATTATCTAATTCATCTTGCTCTTTAACATGCAAAACAATAATTGATGCATCAGACTTTTTAGAAATATCAGTAAGGTAAATCAACTCTCTGCGTTTGTACGGTACTTCAAAACCAGTGGGAAATACTATTTCTTTTGGTAGCTTTATTTCAGTTTGCATGGGTACTACAATTACGGGACAATTACGTACTTTTTCCATAACATAAATTGCTGTACTACCAAAGGCCGTTGCTCTAGATTGTGTTTCGCCTTTAGTACCCATAATTATCATTTCTATATCCTTTTTGTCCACTATTTCCTTTATGGCATCAATAGTGTTGTTAAACATGGATACAGTTTTGAAATGATGTTTTGGATTGTTTTTCTTTGTTAGTACTAACTTGTCTAAAACTTTAGCTAATCCATCTTCTGAATCCCATTTTTTAGACTCATAAATGTCGCTTCCAGATTTTGGTTTCATTAAACTTTCGACTAGATTTCCAGTGGCTGAAAACACATTTAGGATGTAAAAATCGGTCTGCTCGTTTTTATATAGCTCAGTGGCATAATCTATTGCATGCCAAGCATTGTCCGAAAAGTCTGTTGGTAATAAAATCTTATGCCTCATGATTCTATGTTTTAAGTTGTTGTACTTTGAGTCAATCGCTTATTAAGCTGATGACGGAATTACAAAAAATGGTATTGTGGCATGGAAGCCTATCTTTTTAATTACCGGCTCATTAATAATACTTTCTATAAAACTGTGCTGATAGTTAATCATTACTAAAATGTCTATGTTTAGTTCTTCTATAAAATCCTTTATTGCATTTTCTTTCTTGGTATAATCTGGCATCCAATGAAAACTATGTGGATTATCTTCTAAATAAGCTTTTAGCATTGCCAGATTATAATCTTGTTGATGACTCAGATTTTTTTCTTCATTAATATGTAATATCCTAATCTTAGAATCGTACAGTTTTGAAAGGTTTTTTAGAGGTAATAATTCTTCGCCATAAAATCGATTAAAATCTGTTGGAAATGCAATTTGCTTTGGCTCCTCAAAGTCAAACTCATGCGGAATTAAAAGAATAGGGCAAGTCTTAACGTGTTTGATAATCTTCACAGTATTGCTACCCATAAATATTTCTTTGGCACCAGTAGCTCCTTTAGTTCCCATTACAATAAGATCTATGTTGTGCTTGGTGATAGCCATATCAATGGCATCATCCATGGCATTTGCACTGAGTACAACTTCAAAATTATGATTTAGATTGTCGTTTGCACGTTCTGCCATGTCTTTGAGTTCCAATAACTCCTGCATGGCATTATCTGCCATAGATCTCAGTAGTTTATTGGAAATATTAGACATCGCAGAGGCTTTCATTTTGTAAGAATGCAGAAAATAAAACGTACAATCTTCTTTCTCGTAGAGCTTAAGGGCATATACGGCCGCACACCAAGCGTTGTCTGAAAAATCCGTTGGTAATAGTATTTTTTTCATGGCGAGTAGCTTTAGTTCATTAGCAAAAGTTACGGCTAACTTTTACATTTTGAAATGATTATAATCAGTCTTGTTTACAGTTGCGATGGAATAACCATAAAAGGTACGTTTAGATGAAAACCTATATGCTTTATGTTGGATTTAAAGAATAGATTTTCAAAAAATGAATGCTTATTGTTAATCATCACTAACAGATTAATTTTTGTTTTTATTTGAAATTCTGTAATTGCTTCTGGTATATTTTTGTTTTTGATATTGTGGAATAGATGTGCAATACCTTTAAACTTTGTTTCTAGTCTTTGTCGATTAAGTTCTTGTCTTTCAGTTAAAGCTTCACCATAGTGTACATGCATAATATTAATGCGAATGTTATATAGGTTGGCAATATCTAAAAGAGGATCTAAGTGTTGGTCTTTGAAGTCAATTTCATAGTCTGAGGGGAATAACAATTCGTGTGGTTTTTCAAAATCAAAATCACTTGGTATAGCAATTACTGGGCACTTAGCATTGTTAAGTACATGCATGGTGTTAGAGCCAAACAAAACTTCTTTAACACCAGATGCTCCTTTGGTTCCCATAATTATAAGATCCATTACATTGCCTTGGTACAATTCACTAATCTCACCTGTAAGAGTATTAAATGATGAAATGGTTGTAAATTGATGATTAGGATTAGGGAATTCAGATTCTATTCTGTCAACCAAATCCTTAAGTGTTTTTTTGCTGGTTTCCTTAACAGTTTCCATAAGCTGAAACTGAGGTTCGCTAGATTGCATAAATTCTATCTGATAAACAACTGGGGTATATGTGTTTAGTAAAATAAAGTTGCATTTTACATTTTTATACAGCTGTAATGCATATGTAATAGCATTCCATGAATTATCAGAAAAATCCGTTGGTAATAATATCTTTTTCATGGTGATAGATTTTTAAAGTTAGTAGCGTCTAATGTTTTGAAGTGCCAAAAAAGGAATATCAATTTTCAGACTTATTTCATCGATTTTAGATTGAAAGAATATGTTTTCAAAAAAGGAATGTCTTGTATTTACCATCACTAACATATCTACATTATTCTCATCTATGTAGTTGCAAATAGCATCAGTAATACTGGAGTCTTTAACAGTCTTAAAGTTGATCTCATTTTTGCAAAGTTCATCCTTTACAAAACTTTGATTGTTTTGCTGTCTCATGGATAGGTGATCATTGTCAGATACATATAACATGTCTATTGTAGCTCTATAAGGTGCTGCTAGCTCACATAGTAATTTCAGTTCTCTTCTTTTATATGGAATGAGGTAATTAGTGGGGAAGAGGATGTGTCTTGGCTGAATGCCAGTATAATGCTCTGGTATTGCTAAAACAGGGCACTGCACATATCTTAAAACCTGAAGTGTATGACTGCCAAAAGTCAATTTTTTATCGTTAGTATTGCCTCGAGTACCCATAACAATGATGTCTATATTTTCTTCGTCTACGATTTTGTCTGCTTCATCCACTAGCATGTTGTTTGCAGAAATAATAGAGTAGCTATGTCTTGGATTTGGAGAAATCTCTTTTATCTCTTTCAGCACCTTATCAAGATTAGATTGTGATTTATCTGCAACTTGCTTGGTAACTTTTACCAAAGTTTCCTCTTTAATGAGTTCTTCGTTTTCAAAAATCTCATCTTGGTAAGCATGCATTATAAAAAATCTGCTTTTGTCATATTTAAATAGCTCAGATGCATATTTTAATGCATTCATGGCATTAGCGGAAAAATCTGTTGGAATTAAAATATTTCTCATGATAAATTCATTTTATAGCTTACTAAAGCTAAGGTAATTAGCGTCATTTTACAATGATATTTATCATACAATGTGGCTTTGTTATTTAGGTTATATTTAAAAAGAAACAGGAAGCTTTAACTTCCTGTTTCAATAAAGTGTTTAATTCTATAATTCACCTCTTATTTTGAAAACCCCAAAATCCTCTGACTACAAAGAATTATAAAGAGTTGCTTTTAAATTCAACCAAAGCATTAAACACTTTTATTGCATTCATAAACCCATAATGAAATATGAACGCTTTACTAATAATTTTACTTCTTATATGAACAGAGTAAATGTAATGATTAGGTGTGTTTTATAAAATGAGAAATATCAGTTTTGGTGAGAAACACTATCAAAAAAAGCCAGAGATTACTCTGACTTTTTTCGTGATTAATAGCACGTGATATTAATCATTCTAGATTTTAATATCACCCACCAAACATAAACTACCTCTTTGTTTTATAAAATGACATATATCAATTTTATTTAATACGGTATTATCTGATAAACGATATTTAATAGAAAAAGACCTACTAAAAATAATAACATATAAATGAGCTGAACCATTTTAACGTTGGTTAAGATTAACCACGATACTGTTTTATTTGGAAAAATAAAAAGCGCCAAGCCAGAAAACAGAAATGACCATCCAATTAATGTAATAACCAGTTTGTAATTTAATTCCCAAAAGTTATGTAAGATAATTGTGGTTAGACCTAACGTAATACAAATAAAGGCAGCCAGAATTAAAAACTTTTCATCTTTAAGGTTGCTAAAAATCTGTTTTATCCGTTTTGGATTAAAGCTTAGTATAAAAAAGAAAATGATAAGGTACCAGCCCCAAAACTTTGTGAAGAATAGTGAATTTTCCATGGTTTTATTAATTTTTTTCGTGTAATACTAATAGTGGTTTATCAGTGTGGTAGCTTATTTTTTCAACCCTACTATGAAAAAATATTTGTTGAAAATAGTTGAGGTTTTTGGCTACCATACAGATGAGATCAATATCTCTGCTTTCTACAAAACATTGTACGGCATCTTCGACTTTTTTGTTGGTTAGATAATGAAAACTGCTTCTAATACCTGTAAAATAATCTTTAAGCAATGTTATGCTTTCATCTAAATCTTCTCTTGGATCTTCTTTGTTTTTATTGATATGAAGTATTCTAAGAGATGCTTTAAAATGCTGAAATATTTCTGCTAATGGATGTAATGCTTCCAGGTTATAAGATAAATTTAAATCTGTTGGAAAAGCAATCTCTTTTGGTGCTATAAATTCTGCATTTTCAGGTACTGCAAGTGTGGTGCATTTAACTTTGGTAATAACGTCTGCAGTATTTGTTCCGATAATGATTTCATTTAAACCTGAAGCACCCTTTGTGCCCATTATAATAAAATCTATTTGCTTTTCTTTTACAATCTTTCGAATAGAATCAATAAAAAAACCGGTTTCCGTAAGAGCAAAGAATCTGTGCTTCTCTTTATTAGGTTCAAGCATTGAAATGCGCTTAATAAAATTACGCAACCTTTGTTTTGCCGGTTTGATATAAGTGTTTTCTAGATAATAAGTATCTACAATTAAGGTTTCGTCTTGAGGAATGAAGTTGTTTAAACTGTTGACATGCAATACATAAAAACCACAGTCAACAGCATTAAAAAAATGGATGGCATATTTGATGGCATTCCATGAGTTTTCAGAAAAATCCGTTGGTAAAAGCACATTTTTCATGATACCTATAATTTAGTATCTTAAATTTAAGTGCCTAAAACGGTTTATAAAATGACAAGAATCATTTTAGAAAAGTGTACTTATTTAATTTGTTTAAGTCCATCAATATCTAAAACAACAATGTTTCTTCCTTCAGATTTAATTAATCCCTGTTCTTTAAAATTGGTTAGTGTACGTATAAAAGTTTCAGTAGCAATACCAGCAACACTTGCCAAGTCATTTCTTGATATTTTTATTGGGTCATTTGGTCTACGATTAATTTTTTCAGCAAATTGAAGAATGGTACTGGCCGTTTTTTTATTGACTGAGCTATATGCCATTTCTAAAAGCTGGTCTTTAATATGGGATAGGTCGTCTGTTAGGTGGTCAATTAATGCTATGGCTAGTTTGTTATTATTCTTTATGATTTCTGATAATTGTAGTATGGATAAGCCAACCAGCTTGGTCTTTTTTATAGCTGTTGCGGTTTCTTTGTGTGGTAAATTATGTGTGAAAGATGTGTAACCAAACAAATCGTCTTCTTTATATAGGCTTGTGGCTAATTCTTTGCCTTTGGTGTCTAGTTTGTGGCATTTTACGGCACCTTTGGTAATGAGATAGATAAAATTGGAATGATCACCTTCTCTGTAAATAATATCGCCTTTGTTGAACGTAAGCCCATTGCCATAATCGTCAAAGAAGTTTTTTAAGTCATTGAGGTTGATTAGTTCATCTTTCTCAGAGTAATTATGAACGTTATCTTCTACTTTCTCTTTAAGAATACTAGCTTTGGCCAATCTGCTTTTAATGGCACTTACTAGCTCCTCCTCAGTAAAAGGTTTTGTTATATAATCATCAGCACCAAGATTCATCCCTTTTCTTACGTCTTGATGTTCGGTTTTGGCAGATAAGAATATAAAAGGGATATACTTTGTTTTATTGTCCTTACTTACTTCATTTAGCACTTCATAACCATTAATTTTCGGCATCATAATATCACAGACAATAATGTCTGGTAAATTGATATTTATTGATTTTAAGCCAAGTTCACCATTGGGAGCTGTAATAACTTCAAAGTTAGAAAGTTCCAAAAGTTCGGCTGTGTTTTCTCTCAAAACCTTATCGTCCTCTATGAGTAAAATCTTAGTCATGCTTTGCTTTATTTGGGATTTTTAGTGTCACTAGTGTTCCTTTGTTCTCTATACTCTCAATCTTTATGCTTCCGCCTAAATTTTCGATATGAGTTTTTACAATGTTAAGACCAATTCCAGTACCTTGCAGGTTGAGCACATTTTCTGCACGATAATAACGTGTAAAAATATTATCCATTTCTTTTTTAGGTATGCCAATACCATAATCTTCAACCTCAAAAATGGTATCGTTTTCATTTTGGTGAATTCTAACATCAATACTCGAATTTTCACCTGAATATTTCACCGCATTCTGAAGAACATTAGACAAGATAATTTCAATAATTCTTTCATCTTGATACATTGATATACCATCGATATCACTTGGGTAATTGATACGTTGCCCTTCTTTTAAAAGCATGTTAGAACTATAAATTACTTCATTGATTACTTTACTTAATCTGAAGTCTGAAAACGAGTAGTTATATGTGCCAGTTTCTAATCTTTCGATAGATAAAAAGTCATTTAATATAGTGTTTAGGTAATTTACTTTGTCTTTTAAGATAGCCAAGTGTTTGTCTCGTTTTGGTTGCTCTTCACTAAGCTTATATTTTTCTAAGAGCATTAAAGATGTTGCTATGCCACTTAGGGGTGTCTTAAACTCATGTGATACTAGCGACAAAAATTTTGTTTTTAATTCGTTAAGTTCTTTCTCTTTACTCAATGCCTCTTGAAGCTGTAAAGTTCTTTCTTGTACTGTTTTTTCAAGTTTTATAGTATAGTTCTTTTGCTCGGTAATATCTAATATAATGGCAACAAACACTTTTTTATCTTTCAATAGAGAAAGCTGTAAATGTACCATTACAGGATATGACGTACCATCTTTTCTAACATGAATGGTTTCAAAGTCTAACTGCTCTTCTTGTTTCTTTAGAAGTTTATTAATGTATTTTTTTCTAAAAGTTGCTTCGTCTATTCCTAATTTTAAATCTACAGCAGTCATAGATTTTAGCTCTTCCAAAGAGTAACCTATATTTTTTAGGGCACCTCTATTGGCATTAATAAAATTTAATGTTTCGGCATCAAAAACGTATATTTCATTTAAAGACTCATTAAATATTGTTGCCAAATGATTTTTTTCTTCTTGAGCTCTCACCCGTTCCGTTACATCATTTTGAACTCCAATAAAATGGGTAACAATACCTCTTCTATTTGTTATAGGTGTGATGTATAAATCATTATAAAAAATGGTGCCATCTTTTTTGTAATTTCTAAGAGTGGCCAAACAACTTTCGCCATTCTTTATGGCTTTTCTTATTTTGGAAATTTCTTTTTGGTCCCTATCGTCACCTTGAAGAAATCTACAGTTCCTATTTAGTATTTCTTCTTTAGTAAAACCAGTAAGCTTCTCAAAAGCTGCATTGTGGTAAATGATAGGATTATCTGGTTTTAGGGCGTCGGTAATTACAATACCGTTTTTTGCAGAATCTAATGCCTTGGTTCTAAGCATAAAATTGAATTCACTCTCTTTTTGTTTAGAGATATCCTTAACCAAAGCCATAACATAGGTTTTGTTGTAGATGCTGTAAGGATTAAGTTCTACTTCGATAGGTATAATGGTACCATCTTTTTTTAGTCCGTAAACATCTGTGGTTTTACCCATTTTGCTATGCTGATATTCTTCTATAAAGCGTTCTACATTTTTACTGTGTGCTTTACGGAATTTGGAAGGTATGAGAATCTCTATTGGCTTACCTTTAATTTCATCTTTATTGTAACCAAAAATAGTTTCAGATCCGCCATTAATCTCCATGATATGTTGCTTTTCATCAACTATAATTACTGCTTCAGAGATGGCTTCTAGAAGAATATTGAATATTTCTTGGTCTTGTTTAATCATGCAAAACTAGTTATTGGTACATCCCTTAAATATAAGCATTAAAAAGGGATTGTAGTATGATAATGATCAATATCATTCTTTATATCTAAAGATTTAAATACCTTAGTTTATAGCTAATTTTAATTAAGATGAATAAGGACTTTTTAATACACTTAGGACATGTATTTTACGCCATTGCTAAGGCAGATGATAAATTGTCTTTTGAAGAATACACGAAATTGTCCGAAAGTCTAGATAAACGATGGCAACATCTTGCTGAACCTGATAGAGAGCTGATAACAAATCAGTTTAATGCACTACAAAAAGTAAACACACCTGCGGAAGATAGTTTTTCAACTTTTATTGAGTTTGTTCATGGAAATTCTAAGTTATTTACAAAACAACTAAAAAAATCCATCCTTAAAACAGCAAATGATATTGCTTATTCTTTTGCAAAAATCAATAAATCTGAATTAAACTTTGTGGCAAAATTGAGCCTTGAGTTTAAGAAATTGCCATAATAAATACTTTGGTTTTTAAGTCGTAAGATTGACCAAAATCATTTTATAATATCCTCCTCAATATTAGCTTTATAGAGTTAATCTTTAAAGCAAATAATCATGAGAAAGTCAGTGCTAATGTTGGTTGTTTTTATGGTGTTGCCATTAGCGGTAATATCTCAAGACATAAAAAATATAGATTTTATATCACCATTTTATGATGGGCTAGCAGCTATTGAAAAGAATGGGGAATGGGCTTTTATTGATGAGACTGGTGATATAGTTGTTGACTATAGGAATGATTTAGTTTTAAATAGCTTGGGTGACGAGAGTTATCCTGTTTTTGATTCAGGTAGATGTCTTATTGTAAAAAAAGAAGAAGGAATCTCTTACTTTGGTTTTATTGATAAAGAAGGGAATACTGTTATTGAACCTCAATTTTTAAATGCCACAAGTTTTAATAACGGAAAGGCCATTGTTTTACAATTACATAAAAGTGTTATTGGAGAAAATGACATTTTAGACAAGAGAATGATAGAGTACAGTTACACAAAAAATATCATAAATGTCAGTGGCGAAGTAATAATGTACCTCTCTGAAAGACCAACGCATGTGACCTTATCTAAAGATTACATTAGAGTTCCTCCTAAGATTGGAGCTAAGTTTATTTCAAATAAGCTTATCGCAATAAAGCATGATGACAATAAATGGATTATAAGAAAAGTCAATGAATCTAATCAATAAATACAGATACAAATCTGTAATTGGGAGTCACCTAGCATTGCTTGCAATAGTACTCACCTTTTCATACTCCTGTAATCAGAACAGGAAAACGATTCAGCCAGAATACAGAGAACTTACAGAATCGGTTTATGCCTCTGTTACGGTTCAGCCAGATAGCTTATACCAGGTCTATACTATTGTTTCGGGTATTTTAGATAAGAATCTAGTTGAAGAAGGGGATACTGTTATAAAAGAGCAAAATATTATGCAGGTTATTAATAATGCTCCTAAGCTGAATGCTCAAAATGCAAAACTTCAATTAGAGTTGGCTCAAGAAAATTATAATGGTAGAGCAGCAGTTCTTAGAAGTATAGAGGATGAGATTATCTCTGCTACTTTAAAATACAAGAATGATTCCGTGATTTATTTTAGACAGAGCAATCTTTGGAACCAACAAATAGGCTCTAAGGCAGAGTATGATGCTAAAAAGTTAAATTATCAATTATCTAAAAATAACCTTCAGTTAATTAAGACTAGATATCAACGAACAGAGAGTGAATTGCTTACAGCTCTTAAACAATCTAAGAACAATTTTGAAACAACCCAAATAGCTAGTAAAGATTTTACTGTTAGTAGCAAGATAAATGGTAAGGTGTATGCCCTTTATAAAGAACCAGGCGAAATCGTTAATACCATAGAACCATTGGCTACATTAGGTAGTAAAGACCGTTTTGTTATTGAAATGTTGGTAGATGAGGTAGATATAGTAAAAGTAAAGACCAATCAGCTTGTTATAGTAACCTTGGATGCTTATGGCACAAATATTTTTGAGGGAAAAGTATCTCGTATTTTACCTAAAAAAGATGAGCATAACCAAACGTTTACTGTCGAAGCTCTTTTTAATGACCAACCTGCCACATTGTATCCTGGATTATCTGGTGAAGCTAATATCATTATAGCTAAAAAAGATAGTGTACTTACTTTACCCATTTCTTATGTTAGAAATAACAAGGTTGAAACTGAAAAAGGCTTACAAAAAGTCGAAATAGGTCTGCAAAACATGGAATTTGTAGAAATTATTTCTGGTATAAATGAAAATACTAAAATTTATAAACCCAAAGACTAATGAATTGGCCTATTATATTAAATATAGCAAAAACACACTTAATTACTAAGATTAAGCAAACATCAACAGCAGCTTTAGGAGTTACCTTTGGTATAGGTTCTTATATTACCTTGGTTTGTTTTATGACAGGATTAAATGCTATGCTAGACAATCTTATTCTTAACCAAACACCACATATCCACATTTATAATGAAATTGAGCCCTCAAAAAAACAGCCAATTTCCTTGTATCAAGAGCTGGAAAATAGTTTTAACATCGTTCATTCAATAAAACCAAAATTAGCTCAGAAAAAAATTCACAATGCTTTACCTATAATTAATTATCTAGAGCATCAAGATGATGTAAGAGGTGCATTACCTCAGGTAAAAACACAGATTTTTTATATCGCAGGCTCAATAGAATTGGGTGGTAATATTACTGGTATTAGTCCTATAGATGAAGCCGAGTTTTTCAATTTCAATGATTATTTGGTTGACGGTTCTGCCAAAGATTTACAAATTATAGATAACGGAATTTTACTAGGTATAGGAATTGCCAAGAAAATGGCCTTAAAGGTTGGAGATCGTGTACAGGTAAAACCAATTACTGGAAAAATATTTCCACTTAAAATCGTCGGATTTTACCAAAGCGGCATTACAGATTTAGACAATATTCAAAGCTTTGCCAGTATTAAGACCGTTCAGAAGTTATTAGGTAAAGCTGAAAATTATATTACAGACATAAATGTTAAGCTTAATGATATAAGCGTTGCAGAAACAATGGCAAAGCAAATCGAGTCTCAATTTAATCTCAGAGCTATTGATATAAAAACAGCCAATGCACAGTTTGAAACAGGTACTAATATTAGAAATTTAATAACCTATGCAGTGTCTATTACACTTTTAATTGTAGCAGGATTTGGTATTTATAATATACTAAATATGCTAATTTATGAGAAGATGAATGATATTGCCATTTTAAAAGCAACAGGATTTTCTGGTAGAGATGTTCAGGCTATTTTCATGAGTCAAGCCATGATTATAGGTTTTGTAGGTGGTGTTTTAGGATTACTCATCGGTTTTGGTTTAGCACATTTAATTTCAACTATTCCATTCCAAACCGAAGCCTTACCTACAATAGAAACCTATCCTATAAATATGAATCCTTTATTTTTTATAATAGGCTTTTCATTTGCAATGCTTTCTACTTTTTTGGCAGGTTATTTACCGTCTAAAAAAGCTAAAAAGATTGATCCGGTAAAAATTATTAGAGGGCAATAAGCATGAGTATTTTAGAAGCAAAACATATTGACAAGTATTTCAAGAAGCCAGTCCTCTTCCATGTTTTAAAGGATATAAATTTTAGTATAGAAAAAGGAGAGTTTGTGTCTATTATGGGAAAGTCTGGATGCGGTAAATCTACTCTACTTTATATTCTTTCTACTATGGACACAGATTACGAAGGTGAGTTATGGCTCAATAATGAGCTAATTTCAGGGCAAGACAGGGAGTACTTATCCTTCATTAGAAATAAGCATATTGGTTTTGTTTTTCAATTTCATTATCTGTTACCAGAATTTACTGTTTTGGAAAATGTAATGCTTCCTGCTAAAAAACTTGCAGAAAAATCTCTCAAGGAGATTGAACAAGATGCTATGGAAAAGTTAAGCATATTAAACATTGAGCAACTCTCCCAAAAAAGAGCATCTCGCATTTCTGGTGGAGAAAAACAACGTGTCGCAATAGCTAGGGCTTTAATCAATAATCCTTCTATAATAATGGGAGACGAGCCAACGGGTAATCTAGATAGCCATAATGCAGAAAATGTATTCGAAATTTTTAAGCAATTGAGCGAAACAAAAGAATTGTCTTTACTTGTTGTAACTCATGACGAGGATTTTGCAAATAAAACAGATCGAATTATACAAATGGGTGATGGTCGGATTTTACCTTGAACAAAAATTTAAAATTCATTATAAAGTTACCTTGCTGGATTTGTTGAGAATGGATGAATAGCTTTTGAGATATAAATTAAATATACTTAACGAAGAAGGCTGGTTTTATAAATGTTAAAAGCACCTAAGTTGATGAATATCATTGTGCTAGATTAATGATTTACTTTCCTTTGGTTAAAACTTAAAACATGTTTTTGACCATTATCATATTACTGCTTTTGTCATCAACTATATACCTATTGTTAATGCCAATAATTTTGGTTTTAGATACAAATAATGAGCAATATTATGTTCAAATGAAAGGTATCGCCAGAGCTGATGTGATTAAAGATAAAAAAGAGATTTTTATAGTAAGACTAAAGCTCTTCTTTTTCAAGTTTTACATCCATCCATTAAAAGCCAAAAAAGGAAAAAAACTAGGAACATTAAATGCGGTAAAAGTTGATAAAAAAACAAAGAAATTAAGTTTTAGAACAGTAATAAGAATAATGAGATCCTTCAAAGTGAAGAAGTTTTATATAAACATTGATTCAGGCAATTGTATTACAAATTCAAAATTGTATCCTGTGTTTTCTTTTTTAAACTATCGATTTGGAGGATTCCATATTAATTTCATAGGTGAAAACGCATTAGTATTGGTTGTTGAGAATAGACCAATACGTATTATTAAATCATTTTTTAACATTTAAAACATTAATATTATGGAACTACATTTAGAGGAATTATTAGGACAAGTTACAGATTTCATGAAAACTGAAGCTAATGCAGACACCGTAATTGGTAAAGAATTTCAATTAGGTGAATTTAGTTGTGTACCTGTTATCAAAGTAGGTATGGGATTTGGATCTGGTGGAGGTGAAGGCTCAGAGGCTAAAGGTAAAAAAGGTGAAGGTATGGGAGCAGGAGCAGGAGTAGGAATAGAACCTTTAGGATTCTTGGTAACTAGAAAGAATGAAATCTCCTTTATTGAAGCTGGTAAGGCTCATGGTCTTGCAGCTGCATTTGAAAAAGTGCCGGATTTAATCGAAAAATTTGCAGAAAGCAGAAATAAGGAAGTAATTGCCAATTAAAGATTTTTATCATAAAATCTGAATTTGAAAACCGGGTAGGTCCATAAAGATCTACCCGGTTTTTTTAGTCAAAAAAGCTTTGCAGAAGGATATGAAGTATAAACTAAGCTGATAATAATCATTTTAAAAAGGACCCTTACTTTTTAAATTAGTAGGTATCCGATTAAATGTGCTATTATGAAAATTTTCGTTAAACTACTTATGGCCTTTTTAATTCTAATATTAACCACTATTATTTTATTGTAGGTTATTAATATTAAAGATTAAAAAGTAACATGAAATAT
This sequence comes from Winogradskyella sp. HB-48, assembly GCF_049942685.1. Lineage (GTDB taxonomy): Bacteria > Bacteroidota > Bacteroidia > Flavobacteriales > Flavobacteriaceae > Winogradskyella. The sequence continues at coordinate 367,417 of NZ_CP187934.1, read as the reverse complement.
GTATTAGGCTTCTTTATGTTGGTTCATGCTTCTATCCACTTAATGGGTTTTGGCAAGGGCTTTAATGTAACTGATATAAAGCAACAAGTATTAGGAATTTCAAAACCCATTGGATTGTTATTATTGCTCGCTTTTATACTCTTTATTGTTTCGTTAGTTCTATATATAACCAATAAAAAGTGGTTTTATGTTGCTTTTTTAGCAATTATACTTTCTCAATTTTTAATAATTACTGCTTGGCAAGATGCCAAGTTTAGTACTATAGCAAACGCCATAATTCTTTTGGTTAGTCTTTCTGCTTTGGGAAATGATATGTTTCAACATATGGTAAATAAGGAGATTGTAAAACTTTATAGTAGAGACAGAAAACAAAATTCTCAAACTATAACTAAAAATGATATTGAAACGCTACCACATATTGTTGGTAAATGGTTAAATACTTCTGGTGTCTTGGGACGTGAGAAATCCGAAAAGGTATATTTAGAACAAAAAGGGCTAATGAGGACAACACCAAATGGTAAGTGGATGAGCTTTGACGCCAAACAATGTTTTAATATCAATAATGTTTCTTTCATTTGGAGTGTGACTGTAAATGCCATGCCAATGATTAATTTTGTTGGACGTGACAAACTGGTTGACGGAGAAGGGGAAATGCTCATTAAACTTGCCGGTTTAATTCCCGTGGTAAATGAAAAGAAGAATCTAAAAATTAACTCAGGTGCAATGATTCGTTTTTTAAGTGAGATGTGTTGGTTCCCTTCTGCTGCTTTAAGTGATTATATATCATGGAAAGAGCTGGATGGAAATAGAGCTAAGGCAACACTTACTTGGAACGCTAAATCTGTTTCAGGTGTATTTTCTTTCACTGAAGAAGGGAGTTTGCTATCGTTTGAAGCCAATCGTTATTATGGCGGAGGTATTGATGCCAAAGAAGAAAAATGGTTCGTTCAAATTGAAGATTATGAAACATTTAGCGGGATAAAAATTCCAAATAAAAGTAAGGTTATCTGGAAATTTGAGACTAGTGACTTTTATTGGTTGAAATTAGAAATTACGGACATAAAATTTAATTTTAAAAAAGTCTGAATAGATTTAGTAACCTACTTTATTTTTTGTGTTTGGTACTTCCCATTTAATCATTTCTTTTAAAAACTCATCTACTTTTTCAATTATTATCTTTTCTGTAATGTCTTTTGGATTGTGGATTTCTAATTCAACACTACTGTTTTCTACTGGTATTTGTTCTATGTACGGAAATAAAATAAACGTATGTACGTCGCCACTATATGATTGAGAGAATACCAATGCACCACCTTGCATAAATTGATAAGTAGGTATTTGATTGGTACAGTCAATGAGTTCTTTAGGGAAAGAATCAAACGTAATGTTTACAGCTTCGTTAGTGCCAATCCAATTCAATTCTTGTACTTTCCAACCAATAGCATAGGTATCACAAATGGTTTTTAATGTTTTGCTGATTAAATCTTTGGTCTTTGTTTGCCAAATGGTCTTTTTATCTACAACTGTCTTTATAGAAGTCTTATAATCATTGATTCGTTCTTCTAAATGTTCTATTTTCATAACTTAATTATTTATTGTCTGTGTTTTTTTGAGCCTCCTTCTTTTCTTGTCGCTCTAACTTTCTAAAATAACCACGCGTTAAGAAATTATGCTTTAATGCTTCCATATTTTCATTAAACTTTTCGGTACCTTCTTTAATGTTCTTAATAGTCGATTTTAGATCATTAACCAATGCTGTATCTCTCACAATGTAGTTATAGGCTCCTTCGCTAGAGTTTAAATCATTTACAACAGTATTGAAATTGTTTAAAATTGAATTGATCTCATTACTAGAGGTTTCAAGATTATTTACAATGCTTTTTAGCTGCTTTCCTGAAATGGAATCATTCAGTACCATTCCCAAAACAGAATCATCATTAGTTTTTAATGAAGAAATAATATAGGTTAACTCATTGATGGCTCTTGTTGCGCCCCTGCTTGCAGTTTTAAGATTATAAACAGATTGTTTAAGGTCTTGTGCCATTATAGTGTCGTTTAATAACAAACCGATAGTGCCTTCTCCATTTAACATTTCGCCAGTAATTTTTAACAAATCAACTGTAAGTAAAGCCGCATTTTCAGAGCCAACACTTAAAGTACTAAGGATATCATCAGCACCAATTTTACTAAATGACTCTATAATATCACCATTTTCAATAATTGTCGCATCACCTTTACCAGGTACAATATTTACAATCATATTACCAACTAACCCATCGGATCCTATTGTAGCTATAGCATCTTTTTTTATGTGTTTTGTGATTTTTTCCTCAATACTCATATCTATTTTTATGGTAGAGTCATTAATCATGTTAATGGCTCTTACGGTTCCTATATCAATACCAGAATATCTAACATTGTTGCCATTCTGTAAACCATTTACATTTTGGAAATACGCACTGATAGTGAAGGTTTTTTTGAACATATCCTTTCCTTGGCCAATCATATAAACGGCTACCACAAATAAGATGGTGCTGATAATAACAAATATGCCAAGCCTTGTTTTTTGTGATGCTGTTTTTTTCATGTGTTTCAAATTTTCTAGAACCTGAGATTCTATAATTTATTATTTTCCTTTGTAGTATTGATTACCTGTCAAACGCCTATTATGGGCTTTCATAATTCTTGTTTAAAAAATGCTTTAACTTTTGGGTCTTCAGATGCTGAGAGTTCTTTGAATGTGCCTTCTGCATAGTCTATGCCGTCTATGAGTAAAATCATTCGATCAGAAATAACTCTTGCACAGTCTACATCGTGAGTAATAATGAGTGCTGAGGTGTTATATTTTTTCTGAATGCTTTGCATTAAGATGATGATTTCTTTAGCTGTTATAGGGTCTAATCCACTTGTTGGTTCATCGTATAGTATAATTTTTGGCTGAAGAATTAATGTTCTTGCCAAAGCCACACGACGCTTCATACCACCAGATAATTCAGAAGGCATTAAATCTATGGCGCTTGCCAAACCTACATTTTCTAATGCTTCAATAATCATACTTTCGGTATCTGTGTCTTTTTTAAATTTTTTTGAATGACGACGCAATGGGAATTCTAAATTTTCACGAACACTCATAGAATCATATAATGCACTACCTTGGAACAAGAACCCAATATCAGCTCTTAAAATATCAAGCGCTTCTCGGTCTAGCTTAGTAATATCATGTTTCATTACAGAGATTGTACCGCTGTCAGCTTCCATAAGACCTACCAAGCATTTAATCATTACTGACTTACCAGAGCCTGATTTTCCCATGATAACGAGATTTTCACCTTGGTGTAACTCAAGATTAAAGCCATTCAATACATGGTTGTCTCCAAAGCTCTTGTGCAAATCTTTGATTTTTAGAACAACTTCTCTTTTTGATATGTCTTTGTTTTCATTCATAAGTCATAAAAAATATCAGCAATAAAAACAGCTATAAAATCTATAATGAACAGTAATAATGATGTAAAGACAACCGCAGAGTTTGCAGCTTTCCCAACACCAGCCGTTCCCTTTGTACTGTAATAGCCTTTATAGCAACCAACAATACCAATAGCCAAGCCAAAAAAGAATGTTTTTATGGTTGCCGGTATAATATCTCCAAATTCTAAAGAATTAAAAACCTGATTGAAGTAAAGCGTAAAAGATACATTACCTTTTACATTTTCAACTAAAAAGGAACCAAATAATGCTAATGCATCACCAAAAATTACGAGTAGTGGTAGCATTAATGTTACTGCTAAAACTCTGGTAACAACTAAAAATTTGAAAGGATTAGTGCCCGAAACTTCCATAGCATCAATCTGTTCTGTAACTCTCATTGAACCTAATTCTGCACCAATACCAGAGCCGATACGTCCAGCGCAAACCAAAGCAGTAATGATTGGCCCAATTTCTCTAACGATAGATATACCGACCATGGATGGCATCCATGATACTGCACCAAATTCCATTAACGTTGGTCTGGTTTGAAGTGTTAATACCAAGCCGATTATAAATCCTGTGATTCCCACTAGAAGCAGTGAGCGATTTCCCATATTATAACATTGACGAAGCAGTTCTTTAAACTCATAAGGGGGTTTGATGACTTCTTTAAAATATCTAATGGTAAAATATGAGAGGTCTCCAATCTCTGTGAAGAAAGATCTTAATTGTTTGTTTATGGAAGTGATTTGTTCCATACTATAATGAGCTTAACGGTAATACAAAATGTACTATCCTGTTAATTCGTTGTCATTTGCCTCATTGTTTTCCCAACAATCCAGATTGTAAATGGTGGTTTCAGCAATATTGGTAAGGGCTTCATTAGTTAAAAATGCTTGGTGACCAGTAACCAATACATTTGGCATAGCTATTAACTTTATAAGTGTATCATCATCTGGAATATCATGAGATAAATCTTTAAAAAAGATGCCTTTTTCGTTTTCGTAAACGTCCATACCATAAGCTGCAATCTTTTTATGATCTAAAGCCTGTATAAGATCATCTGTGTTAACAACAGCACCACGAGCAGTATTGATGAGGTACACACTTTCTTTCATTACATCAAACAGGTCTTCATTAATCATGTGGTGTGTTTCACTATTTAATGGTACATGAAGTGATATGATATCTGATTGTTCACACAAATTTTCGAGAGACACGTATTGCAACCCATATCGATCTGTTAGTAGATTGTCTTTCTCAATATCATTACCTAATAATTTACATCCAAAACCATGCATTATTTTAGCCATAACTGAGCCAATTCGGCCAGTACCAATAATACCAACAGTTTTGCCATGGAGATCAAAACCTGTAAGATGACTTAAATCAAAATTGAAGTGCTTGATTTTATCGTTAGCTTCAATAAGTTTTCGATTTAAAGCTAGAAGAAGTGCAACCGAATGTTCTGCTATAGCATTAGGTGAATATGCTGGTACATTAGCAACTTTGATACCTTCTCGTTTGGCAGCTTTTATGTTAACATTATCATACCCAACCGAACGTAAACTTATATATTTAACACCAAAACTGTGAAGTTTCTCTATTGTTAAAAAGCAAGCTTCATCTGCAGAAAAGATAGAGGCTGCATCATAGCCTACCGCACTAATAGCAGTTGAAGATGACAATGCTTCTTCGGTAAACGTTAGTTTGTGCTTATTTTTATTTGCTTGTTCTAAATAGGGTTTCTCAAAATCTCTGGTGCTGTAAACAAGAACTTTCATGACTTATATTTTACTTCAGTTATAATATCTCAAACAACTTTGTTAAGCTGGTATCACCATAAATGGTGTCTGTAAGTGCATTACAATCTTTGATATCGTTGGTTTAAAGAACAGATTTTCAAAAAATGTATGTTTGTTGTTTATCATTACAAGTAATTCAGATTTATGTTCTTTCTGATAATCATAGATAACATCTGCAATGTCTTTCTCTTCTAAAATGTCGTATGTGGTGTTGTAATCTGTAAATGTTTCCTTTATAATTTCTTTGTGTATTCTTTGTAAAGATGTAAGTCCTAACATTGATATATGCAGAACATTAATATTGCTCTTGTGCAGTTCTAATATTTTAAGGATTGGTTGGAAATGCTTGTGTTTAAATTCAAGATTTAAATCTGAAGGGAACAATATATTCTCTAAGCCTACAAATTTATAATCATCAGGTACAGCAATGACAGGGCAAGAACGTTTGTTTATGACTTGTGTGGTATTGCTGCCAAAAACAACTCTATCTGAGTCTGTTTCACCCTTTGTTCCCATGACAATGAGATCTATATTGTTGTCAGATACCGTTTTAGAAATGCGGTCAGGTAAAAAACCTTTTACCACCTCTACTTCAAACTCTTGGTCTTTGCCATATTTTCGCATTGATGAAATTGCAAATTCGTAAAGACGCTCTTTGGATTCTTCCTGAAGAATTTTATGGATATCCTTTCCTATAAGTCCTTTTTCAATTTGATATTCATATGAAAATATGACTGGAGGGTAGCAATGCAAAAAGTAAAATTTACAGTCTTCGTTTTTATATAATTCTAAAGCATAGCTAATAGCATTTTCAGAATTTTTGGAAAAATCGGTAGGCAATAAGATGGATAACATAATCAAAGGATTTTATTGTTCTTAGCATTTAAAGTTATCACTAAGATTTAAAATTTCCCATGATATTTATCAGCTAAAAAATTAATAAACAATAGTTTAAGTTTGATTTTTTGTAAAATAAAAATGATTGCTCGTAAGTGAGCAATCATTGATTATTGCTTTAATTTTGATAGGTCTAAGCCGAATAAGTTTGTTTTACAACAGCATTAGAAGATTTAAATTGGTATTCTGGACTGTGAAGCATCTTATGGTAGAGATGTTCGTTTACCTTAACTGGGATTTTGAGATTAGGGAATTTGATATGATAAGCATTTTCTGTTTGATTGACTACACAAACTTTGATAGGTTCCTTCTTCATAATCTAATTCTTTTTAAATATTAAACTATAAAAATCATTAAACCTGTTTCTTTTCGATAATTTGAGATGTTTTTTCTTTTGGTTCAGTCGTTTCTGGTGGTATAACATACCTGTATCTGTCGTTAAAAAAGTTTTGTCTCATGGCTTCCATTTGCTTCATAACATCATCCATATTTGGGAAACCAGAAGGCATTCGATTAGAAAAGAAATCATCTTTGAAAAAGTCATCAGAAAAAAACTGTTTCATAATAGAATCTTGGTCAGCAAAACCATTAAGGTTTGGAGACTGTAGCATTGAAAAACGCTTTTGCATCATAGAGCGCATTTGATTAATAATACTATCACTTTCAATACCTTTAATATTTCCTGAGGAAGACCAACTATAAATAGAATCATAGCGAATAATGTTGCCGTTTTCGTCTAGTTCTTTATTGACTTTCCAATTACCTTTAGGCTTTAGAAGGCTGTCTTTTTGAATTTTTAAATCTGAAGGATCTTTAGAAGATTTCTCAGTGTCTTGTGCGTTACAACTTGTAGCTAAAATTGCTACAAATAAAAAGAGCATTACTTTTTTCATTTTTTACAATTTTAAATTAGACATCTGCATTTTTAAATGCAAAAAAAATGCCATGGCGAAAGTAACTTACATTTTGTCAGTATGCTTTATTTTAAATTAATTGCTGCTGTATAAGCTAGCTTAGATATCAGTTTTCTTGTTTTTAAATGTAAAGAAGATTATAGCTACAAATATTAAAACTGAAAGTATCCAAATCCACCAGTTGTTATTGATTTGTAAATCTATTGGAGAAGTGTCACCGATGAGTACTAAACCAGCCCAATATTGTGGCGCAACTGTTCTACCATCTGCATTAGAAATGTAATTAAGTTTTGCAGCTTTAAGTGCTTCATCTTTCTTCATTCCTTTTGAAATATTGTCATAAAAATATTCTAGAATTTTTGTGCTGGACTGTTCATCAATTTTCCAAAGACTAGTTAAGATACTTTCACTGCCAGCATAGTTAAAAGCATGAGCCAAAGAAATCATACCTTCACCTGGTTGATAGCTTGGTTTTCCGGTTTCACAGGCAGTTAAAATGGCAAGGTTTGAAGCTAAATTCTGGTTATAAATCTCATAAGTGTACAGTGAGTTATTCTCTTCATCTGTGTTTTTTGCAAAGATTAATCTCGAAAATTCTGGTGAAATGTTATCTGACTCTGCATGAGTGCCAATATGAATAATCTTGTGCTCTTTGGCATTTTCGGTAAAAATGCTTTTGGAAGCTTTTTCGTTCAAAAATGAGTTACCATTAAACAACCTCGAATAACTCTTGGTCAAATCTTTTGCAAAAGGTTGAGGTAATAGCTTTAGGTAGCTATAGTCTAATTCTACTGAATCCTTTATGGCAATTTTATATTTGGTTTTCATGGCTTCGTTAAACTCTGGTGCGAAGCCAATAAAATTAGATTCGTAGCCAACAGGTTGGCTATTTTTGTCTATTAGGAATAGACTGTAATTATATGAAATAGTATGCTTAGCCAATAAACTAAGAGTACTCAAATCTTTATAATTCTCACAAATTTTTGAGGTCAGTAACTCAAAGCTTAGGTTAAAAAGTTCCTTGTCTGGTATTATTATAATAGATTCTGTTTTTATTTCATTTTCAATAGGTTTCCAGAGGATATTATACAATGCCGATTGAAGTTGAAAGGTAGGTTGGAGAGCTTCGGTTTTACTGTTGAGTTGAGAGATTAATGACTTTAGATTATCCGATTTCAATTCTACCATATCAGCCGAAGTAGAATTAACTACAAAGGCGTAAAGCATATCTTCAATAAACATATATCTCACCACAGTAGAAGATTCGGGAATGTTCTGTTTTAAATTATTTAATGATTGTGAAATTGAAGCATAACGTAGCTTGTAATAATTAGGATAATCCTCTTTTAATTCATTTAAAAAGTTCAGCCATTTTTTTTCATTTTCTATATATGCATTTATAGATGTGTTTTCGTCTAAAAAGCTATTGAAATTAGCTTTGAGTTTTTTTTCTTTCTCTAAAATTTTCGTCGGTAAATTGGCTGTTAATTGTACTGATTTTGAGTTAAGCCTATTTCTAATTTTATGATAAATCATAGACTCATGATAGCCCAACAAAGCTTCTAAATATTTCACATTTTTTGTTAGTTGATAAAGTTCTAAATTTAACGACTTAGCAATTTTGAAAACATCTATATTGTCTTGAATTAAGATGGATGTTGAGGTATCACTACTAATTATAGATTTTCGGTTTTCCAAGAGTTTGATAGCATTTTCAATTTCTAAAAGTTGAGCTTTTAAAAAAGCTTCATCTTTTGTGGAGTTCAATTTTAAGTTGGTCTTTACTTTGGTCAAAATAGCACTTACTTTATTACTCTCTACGTTTAGTGTATTCAACTTACTATTTTTAACTAGTTCATTAGAAATAAGTAGTTCTAATGCTTTGTCACTGTAGAGTAGTGCATTGCCATAATCTTTGTTTTGGTAATAAATGTCTGCTAAATTCAATACCTGAAAATACTCTAGAAGTGTTTTCTCACCTTGATTAGTTTTGATGTAATCCAACGCTTCATTAGCCATTGAAAGTGCTTTTTCTTTATTGCCGATTTCTGAATAGAAATTGGAAGCGTTTACGGTGAAATCTAGATAAATTTCATCATAATAATTTCCCATAGAAGCTTTAAAGTATTTTTCACTTTTTTCAAAATATGTTTTGGCTAATTCTTTATTGTTGAGCTCCATGGCAATCACGGCTTTACTATAATAGGCATCTGCCAGCCAATAGTCATAGTCTCCATTATTGTTTATAAAGTCTCTAATCCCTTCATCTAATAACATTTCAGCTTGGGTGTAGTTTTTTAAAGTAACTTCTATTTGTCCTAATAGTACTTTTCCTTTAGCTATTTCTGGACTTTGAGGCGGATGATGTTTGTTCTTTAACTGAAATGCATAACTAAGTAACTGTTTTGCTTTTTTGTAGTCACCAATATCTTTATACAAACCTGCATAATTTTCTACAGCTTGAAATAAGAATTCTTGTGCATGAGTACGTCTTACATCGCTAATGTCTTCTCTTAAAAAAGCATTTAGATTATTCACGGTTGTGCGCATAGCATTAATGGAGGCATCTAAATCTCCCTTTAAGCTATAAATACCAGCAATGTTATTATTTAACGAAGCAGATCGGTAATATTTATTCCAAGGTGTTTGTTCAAGCGACTTTAGTGTTTTATCAGCTTTTTTGTAGTAATAAATGGCACTATCAAATTTTGAAGCATACCACATCATTCCACCTAAAGAATTGTAAGAAATATAATAGCTGTCTGCACTCGAAGTGGAATCACTTTCTAATGAATTAAGCCCCTTTTTGTGATATTTAGTTGCGGTTGTTAAATCACCCAATCGTGAGTAAAACACACCTAAATTACTCTCAATCAGAGCCAAATCTTTACCTGTTGCTTCAGGCATTGTCTTAGTTATTTCAAGAGCTTTGAGGTTGTAATTTTTTGCGGTTTCAGAATCGCCAATTGATTGATAAAAAGATCCTGTTTCTAATGCTAATTGTCTAAGTGCTTTTTTGTTGGTAGTTAATGCTTCAATCCTAGTTTCAAAATCCTCTATAACTTGTGTTGCAGAAGTTGTATTGTTGAGCTTGGATTCAATCTGACCTAAATAGTAAACATAATCCGTGAGTTCATAAAACTTATCTGCTTCTATGAGCGAGTCCATCTGTTTTTTAGTGAATGCTTCTGCGGCTTTATACTCATCATTCTTCAAAAAATTATCTAATGTTTTTAGATTGTTTTCATGAAGACTTTGGGAATATAACCTACCAAAAAGACTCACTAATACCAAAAGTAGAAGCGCTATATATTTATGTTTGTACATCTTTTAGTTCAGTTTTTTGAGTAGATCTTTTGCCTTGGTAAAGTCGGACTTTTGTAAGTATTCCTTAGCTTTTTCTAAATTGTCATTCTTTATATATGCCAATCCTAAATAGTAAAAAGCTTCACTTTTGAAGACTGAATTATCTTGCTTAGTTACTTCTTCTAGATAAGAAATAGCTTCACTCTCTTTTTTATTTGCTAATAAAGCAGAACCTACAAAGTAATTAAGAGTATCGTTATCAACTTTAGTTTTAAGCTCATTGGTCCAGGTTTTCAAAGCTTCATTATAATGTCCTTGTTTATAAGACACCATAGCTTTATAAAACTCATAATTTTTGGTGCTACTCATAGTTGTAGGCAAACCAGGATCTGATGAGTAAAATTCTGCATATAACTGCTCATTAGAATCTCGGTTTAAGAACCAAAAACTTCCAGCAGCTATGATTAAAGCAGCAGCTACTGCAATTTTCCTCCATTGCAAGGATTTTACCTTTGGTTCAGATACATCAGTATCTTTTTCAGTTGATATCATTTCATTATGAAATATATCTAACTGTTCTTTTAAAGCTTGGGTTTCAATACCTTTTAAAACAGTTTTGATATCTTCAACTTTTGCAGCTAATCCGTCTTCGTTTTGTAATCGGTTTTCAAAAATTTGCAAGTCTTCATTTGAAAGCGAATTATTTAAATAGGCTTCAATACTTTCAAATTCTTCTTGTATTATGTTATTTAAGTCCATTGCTATTGATTATTATTTAGGGCTATGTCTTTCAATTTTTGCATACAACGGTATTTTTTATTTCGTGTTGAGGCCGAATCTAATTGCAGTTCTTTTGCAATGTCATTCATAGGCTTCTTTTCGAAATAAAACTTACGAAGTAAGCTTTTGCAAGCATTACCTAAATTTTTAAAGGCATGCATTACATCTTCTAATCGTTTGTCTTTTAAAATGTCATCATCCATATCATTATCTTCTTCATCTTTTATTTCAAAATACGCCATTTGAGAAGCCACAATTGTTTTTTTATAGCCTTGAGATCGTAATACATCTAACCACTTATTCTTAGCTATGGTGTACAAATACCCGCTAAGTGAGGATTCACTTTGAGGGATGAATTTGTCTTGTTTTACATTTTGCCAAACCGCCAAAAAAGCTTCTTGATATATGTCTTTTGCATACGCTTTAGTCCCATTATTTTTTAAAACAAGAGTCTCTATTTTAGGGTAGTTGTTGTTGTAAATACGTTTCAGTGTAATAGAATCATTACGCTTTATGGCATCAACTACTTGTAGTGTATTGTTGGTTTTGTATGCTTCCCTCATGTTAATAGCTAATCATGAGAAAGATACAATTAATTCAATTTTCTACAAATAGTTCCAATTCATACAGTTTATTTTAACGACAAAAGGTTTTAAGCTTTGTTTTTCAGCGTATCCTTTCCAAGCCATCCACCACCAATGACCAATAGTAAAATACCTGACCATCGCATAAAGTTGAAACCAGACGAAGGTGCATTCATATCAAATTCAAAAACAGATTTTCCATAAGCGTCCTTATCTACTTTGATGTTTTTGGCATCATTTGGAAGTTCAATTATGAAGGTTTGTTGTAGGTTTCCACCATATTCTACAGGACTACTTACTAACATATACTTGTTTTCTGTTAATTCAGTAAGTTGTGCATTTTTTTGATCAGTATCTACTATCCATTTTCCACGTTTGTTGATTTCACAAACTCCATAAGCATTAAGGCTAAGATTAAATGAACGATTCATATCGTCTTTGTCTAGTTTAAAATCATCCAAAAAATATGCAGGCATAGAGCGCTCAATGTCGCGTTTTAATGCAGAAGGGTTATTTCCGTAATTGCTATTCCATACTTGCCATTGTTGAGCATTCATGGTCATGGAAACAGTCAGTTTGGCATTACCAATGGAGTCTATTCGCATTTCTATTTTTTGTTGCGATTGAGCATTACTGTTAAAGCTGAAGAATAATGTGAAAATACTTAATATTTTTATTAAAGTTTTCATGATGATTAGTTTTATCTGATACTGTTATATACTTGATTAATTATTCCTGAATTTTGATTGTATAGGTAATCTGGTGCACCCACAGCTACAATTCTGATACCTCCTTGTCGTCTAACGGCTTTACCAATCCAATTGAAATTTCCATTGGCAGAATACGTTACTCCAGATACAGAATTACCATTGATTTGATACTGCATTTGCATACCAAAACTTGTTAAATATTGATTGACTGTTGCCATCCCTTGTTGTGTATTTGAGACCGGAATATCATAGATGGTAACCGTAGTCATCTGGTCTGGTGCTACAACCTGAGCGGTAACAATTGGCATTTGCGGAACAGGATTCATCATGGTTTGCCATCCTGCTGGTATTGAAAAAGAGAGCGGATTGCTTGTGCGAAGGTTATTATCAGATAATCTAATGTCATTATCATGATTGTTGGAACTTACTTGCTGTCTGCCAGACCAAGATGCCACAATATCATCTACTTTTTTTCTCATAAAATCATTATCCTTTAAATCCATAGAAGTAACACCTTGTGCATTAACATTATGAATATCGACAAGGGTATATCTTGGATCTCCCATTTGAGCATACTTCATAAACTCTTGCAACTGCTCTTGTCCTTTTTTAAAGGCATCTTCAGCACTAGCTATTCCACCTAAACCTTCACCATTAATTCCAGTAGCTTCAATGGCATAGTATTGGCCGTTCATCCTAAATCCTGGATAGGCATGTCCTGGAACAAAATATATTATTGGATCTATGCCAGCATTAGATAAGATACTGGCATAGAGTGTGCTCAATTCAATACAAAGTCCTGTGTTGCCGGTGATTACCTCTCGTGGTAATCTTACTTGTTGTACCATAGACTGCACATCTTCAGTACTTTTAGGTACGCCTTTGGTACTGCTGTACACCATATGTGATAGTCTTGTTGCTTCGTAAATGCCCATTAAAAATCTCATAGCATCCTTTTCACTTCTGGAAATACCTGCCGCTTCTCCTTTTAATATTTTTTCCTGTAGATTCTGAGTGTAATACTTTACTACGGGATCGTTAGGAGTTACAAAGCAGGCAATAAGCGCGTCGTTATCATAGACGTCTGCATATGAACTTATCTCTTCAGCCTTAATGCCTGTGTACACATACTCGTTTCGGTTGGTGAGTTTAAATGTGAAATCTTCCTCTATCACATCATCCTCATTGGCACCATCCCAAGAAATTTCTATTTCTGCCTTTTCAACAGATTCAGTATTTTTCTCGGTAATTTCATTTTTGAATTTAGGATAACAGGGCACTACCAGTGTCTGTCCTGGAAACATCTCTCCTGAGACAGTTAATTCCGTCCAATCGATATAATTTGGAATTCGATACTTAACTGTTACATCTTCTAAAGTTTCAGAAGAGTTATTAGTGATTTTTGCTTTGAATAGATAGTATTTTCCATCTAAGGCTTCAGGATTTGCATACACTCTGTGGGCTGCTGGCATTACAAATGCTGATTTTTCAATACTGATGTCAATGTCATCAGCACTGCCTTTTTTTGAACCAAAAAAGCTAAAAGCGGTTAGAGCAAGACCAATTAGGCACATAGCTAATGGGATGGCTAGTTTTTTCATGATTAAATAGTTTTTATTGAGTTTAGTGTTTTAGATTTACGGCACGTTAGGATCATTATCGTCTGGATCTCTCAGAATATCGAAACCGTCCATATCGTTATCTACAATACCACCACTTTCATTTACATAAAGTTGAAAATTGATTGGTAAAAATGTATTGGCAACTTGGGCATCGTATTCAGTTTCTGGCGCTGTAACCACCGATACTGTAACATAGGTAGAGCTTGCTGCATAGGTTGTAATCACCCAAACTTGGGCTATGCGACCATTAAAGCGTAGTAATCTGGCATTAAACTCCATCGGAATCGTGGCAAAAACCTGCTGTTTAAATTCTGAACACAGAACCTCTGGTGTACCATTAAAACCATAAAAATTGAACATGGTATTAATTTCGTTAGCCATGAAGTTTTGAGATGGAATTTGTTGTCCAATTACAGAGCTGCTCGGTATCCACCGAAAAAGAACTTCATTATCATTCCTAAACACATTAACACCAATGGTTTGTGTTTGTGGTTCAGTGATTTCAAAAGCTGTAAAGCCTTGCGGGATTGTAAATCCTAAAAGTGGTTGAAGACTATGAATAAACTGTTGACCTGGATTTTGAATTACAGGTACTTGCGATAAACCAGTTGGTCTAGCATTAGCAAAATCCCAATATAATCCTGTGTAACCTATAGCATTGATACAAGAAGATTCACGGTTGGAGATATTTTGAGTATTGTCTTCATTATCTGAGGAGCAGGCAGTAAGAATAATTGCAAAAGTTAAAAAGATTAAGGTGTTAAAGCGTTTCATAAGAAATGGTTTTTTAGTTCATTTCATACTTATCGATATTTCCTTAAAATGTCATCAAATAATACTTAAAACAATCCACTAATTTCACCGCTATCACTAATATCAATGCCTTCAGATGCAGGATGGGTTGGCAAACCTGGCATACGCATGATTTCACCAGTAATTGGTATTAAAAATCCTGCGCCAGATGCAATTTCTATCTCACGTACAGTAATTATAAAATCCTTGGGTCTACCCAATAATTTAGGATTATCGGACAATGATTTTTGGGTTTTCGCAACACATATTGGGAGATTATCTAATCCAAGTTCTTTAATTTGTTTTAATTGGCGTTTGGCATTGGAGTTATAATCAACATGCTCTGCACCATATATTTTTTGAGCAATGGTTTCAATTTTGGTTTCAATGTCCATATTCCAATCATAAAGCGGTTTAAATTTCGCCTGACTAGATTCTGCAACTTCAATGACATGTTCGGCAAGTTTTAAGGCGCCTTTACCACCTTTGGCCCAAACATCAGCTACTGCGATTCTGATGTTTTTGATTTTAGCTAAGTCTTTTATAAGTTGAATTTCTTCCTTGGTATCCGATTTAAATTTATTGATTGCAATGATTGGCATTACTCCAAATTGCTTAATATTTTCAAGATGTTTTTCCAAATTAGGGAGGCCTTGTCTTAAGGCTTCTATATTAGGAACATCCAAAGTTTTTAAATCTGCGCCACCATGGTATTTGAGCGCACGGATTGTTGTAGTTAATACCACTGCTTTTGGAGAAATGTTGGCACTCTGACATTTGATATCAAAGAATTTCTCCGCACCTAAGTCAAAACCAAAACCAGCTTCAGTAACAGTATAATCAGAAAAGGTCATGCCCATTAAAGTACCGATGACAGAGTTGGTGCCTTGAGCAATATTGGCAAACGGACCACCATGAATTATAGCTGGGTTACCTTCTATGGTTTGTGCCAAATTGGGCTTTATGGCATGCTTCAATAATGTTGCCATAGCGCCTGCCACTTTTAAGTCTCTGGCATAAATAGGCTGTTTTGAAAAAGTATAACCTACGAAGATATTTCCAAGTCGCTTTTTAAGATCACTCAAATCTTTTGAAATACATAAAATTGCCATGATTTCAGAAGCGGCTGTAATATCAAAACCTGTTTCTCTCGGTATTCCGGAAGTGGTGCCACCCAAACCAACAATGATACGTCTTAGGGCTCTATCATTCATGTCGATGACACGTTTCCAAGTAATAGTTCTTGGGTCCAGACCAAGGGAATTGGTCTTGCTTTGTATGTTATTGTCTATAACGGCAGCCAAAAGATTATGTGCTTTTTCAATGGCTGAAAAATCTCCCGTAAAGTGCAAGTTAATATCTTCTAAAGGTAAAACTTGTGAATAACCACCACCTGTTGCACCACCTTTTATACCAAACACAGGACCCAAAGAAGGTTCTCTCAAAACAACGGTTGTTTTTTTATTTAGTTGATTTAGGGCTTCGGATAATCCTATGGAAATGGTGGTTTTACCTTCGCCAGCCGGAGTAGGAGATATTGCAGAAACCAATATAAGATTGCTTTTCTTGGCTTTATTGCGATTGATAAAAGACAGCGGAATCTTGGCTTTGTCATTACCATACATTTCGATATAGTTTGGATCAACTCCAAACTTTTCTGCAATTTTGGTTATGGGTTTTAGTTTTACTTTTTTGGCTATCTGAAGATCGGTCATAATTTTTAAGATGAATTAATACAAATTCAAATTTAGACCATTGAAATTAGATAAATGGTGATTTTTGTCATGTGATTAAATCAGGTTATCAATTCTAAAACTTATAAACTTAAAGGTTGTAACTTTGTCAAAACTTTAATTCATGCACAAAGCTGGTTTTGTAAATATTATTGGTAATCCTAATGTGGGTAAATCTACATTGATGAATGCTTTTGTTGGTGAAAAGCTATCCATCATAACCTCAAAAGCACAAACGACAAGGCACCGAATTCTTGGTATTGTAAATGGTGAGGATTTTCAAATGGTGCTAAGTGATACACCTGGAATCATAAAACCAGCCTACGAGTTGCAAGAATCAATGATGGATTTTGTAAAGTCTGCTTTTGAAGATGCTGACGTACTGGTTTATATGGTTGAAATCGGAGAGAAGGAACTTAAAGATGATGCCTTTTTTAAGAAGATTACTAATTCTAAAATTCCAGTTTTATTACTGCTGAATAAAATAGATAATTCTAATCAAGAGGAGTTAGAAGCGCAAGCAGAGCTATGGCAAAGCAAGGTGCCTAATGCCGAATTTTATCCAATTTCTGCTCTTAACGGTTTCAATGTTAAAAATGTATTTCAGAGAATTGTAGAGTTATTGCCAGAGTCTCCGCCATTTTATCCTAAAGATCAGCTAACAGATAAACCAGAACGTTTTTTTGTTAACGAAGCTATTCGCGAAAAGATATTACTGCACTATAAAAAGGAAATCCCATATTCGGTTGAGGTGGATACCGAAGAGTTTTTTGAAGAAGAAAAGATCATTAGAATTCGTTCTGTCATTATGGTAGAACGCGATACCCAAAAAGGGATTATTATTGGTCACAAGGGTGCGGCTTTAAAGCGCGTAGGTGTAGAAGCCAGAAAAGATCTAGAAAAGTTTTTTGGTAAGCAAATCCATTTAGAATTGTACGTTAAAGTCAATAAAAATTGGAGGTCAAATCAGAGCCAATTAAAACGTTTTGGCTATAACCAGAAATAAAATCAATCAACCGCTCTATTTCTTGGCTTTATATGAGGTTATTCCGTATTCTAAATGAGAGACAATCTAAAATCTTTTGGCAATACCTATACCAATAGAAATAGCGTAGTTTCCATCAAACTTTTTGTCATAAAAAAGAGTTATAGGTACATCCCAATGATGTCCTAATTCTAGATCACGTTCCGCACCTATTCTTACTAAAGGCTCTGTTTCACCCTTTTCCGAAATAAAACCAGGTCCAATAACAAATTCCCAATGTTTAATGGGACTCCACAACACATCTAATGTTACCACCAACGGATATTCTCTTTCAATATTAACATCGTTAACAGTTGGACTAACTTCTTTTGAAATAAGCTCTAAATCACTAAAAATTCCAATGCCCCATTTATCACTAATCCAATATTCATAATCTAAACCAAAAGTCGGTATGGCCAATATCTCCTTATTATCTAATGAGATGAATGAATGTCCTAAAATGAAAGCTGCTCTATGCCTTGGTTCTTTATTCTCAAATTCAGAAATATTATGCTCTTGAGCATAGCTAAAGGACAAAAAACATAAAATGAGTAGTAAAGCAACTAAAGTACGTGTCATGAGAATTATTTTACCTCAAAATTACTTAAGTGTCCATACTAATTCACTGACTTATGTCAGTGTTCAATAAATATTTGAGATTGTTTAATATGAGTTTCAGTCTAACCCTAAATCTTTGTAGTAAATCATTTTTAAATGGCGTGAATGTCTTTGCTTCTTAGAGTATCCCTCATAAAGTGGTGTAGTTGATGCATTTGCTCCATACCCGCTTTTTTGCCAAGTCTGCCGCTAAAATAAAGGGCAAACCAAACAACAATCATTAATAAAGTTACAAATAATTGAATGGCATAATCGTTACCCAAAGACCAGTTTACATAAGCCCAAATCCCAAAGCCAATAAAAAATCCGGCTACGGCAAAATGAAGAAACATAAACATGGTCCAAACCGTAGGGTTTGGTCCAAAGAGACCATAAATAGTACTCAGCTGTTTATTGTCATAATCTTCATTAATTTCAAGATGCAATTGTGGTGACCAAAAATGCTGCTTGGCCTTGGGTATTTTTATAAATACATGATCATCAACACGGGTTACAATAAAGTCAGACTGGTTTTTGCTTGTGGTTTCAAATAATGAAAGCAAGCTTTCATTGCATTGATTAACATTGAATTTAAAACGAGGTCTTAAAACAATTTCGTTAGAGAGTTCCATTTCAAAATGATATTAATCTAATTTACATATTTTCTTAATGAAACTCAAGGCTTAAATTAAAATTCATGTACTTTTGCTACCGCTTACAGGATATGTAATGCAGAATAAATTATAACTTATGGGAAATATTGTTGCTATAGTAGGACGACCAAATGTGGGTAAATCAACATTTTTTAATCGTCTTATTAAAAGACGAGAAGCTATTGTTGATGCCGTGAGTGGTGTTACCAGAGACCGTCATTATGGAAAAACGGATTGGAACGGGAGAGAGTTTTCAATTATAGATACAGGTGGCTATGTGGTTGGAAGCGACGATATTTTTGAAGCTGAAATCGATAGGCAAGTAGAATTGGCTATAGATGAAGCAGATGCCATCATCTTTATGGTCGATGTAGAAGCAGGAGTTACAGGAATGGACGAGGATGTCGCCAACTTACTTAGAAAAGTTGAAAAACCTGTTTTTCTTGTTGTAAATAAAGTAGATAACAATAAACGAGCAGAAGATGCTGTAGAATTTTATTCACTAGGTTTAGGAGAGTATTTTACTATTGCTAGC